>JASFMR010000041.1:0-30888 GCA_050117475.1 Balneolaceae bacterium
CAATCCGCCATCGGGAGCCAGTCCCTTTAGTGCCGCCTTTGCGAATGAAACAGGCTTAGATTTTCCATTTGTGCTGATAAATTCCATCTATTTCTCCTCCAAAATTCGAGGCCCTTGTTTATTTATTGGAGAAACATATACATCACTTTGTAAGCCTATAGTGTCAAAAACTTTCTGCATAGCAATGCCGCTTTTTTCTGCAATATTTTTGCTGGAGGAAAGAGCAAATACGGAAGGTCCCGAGCCCGAGATGCCGCTCCCGAGAGCACCCGCCTCGAGGGCCGACTTTTTCACCCGGCTAAAACCGGGTATAAGAACCGACCTGACAGGCTCAATAATGACATCCTGTAAAGACCGGGAGATTAACCCATAATCCCCTTTTAGGAGACCGGCAACCAATCCCCCGACATTTCCCCACTGCGATACCGCTTTTTGCAAAGGAATGTCCTTGCGCAAAATCCTGCGGGTATCCTCGGTCTTTATTTCTATGTGGGGGTGGATGACGGCAGCAAATAAGGGTTTTGGACAATCCAGTTCAAATACGTCCCCGCTTTGCTGGCAGCGGATAAAAACGAAGCCTCCCATCAATGAGGGAGCAACATTATCAAGGTGGGGTGTTCCACAAGCTATGCGTTCTCCCTCGGCAGCAAAAGTTAACAGATCCCCGGTATCGCATGGAGATCCCAAAAGCTGGTTAACAGCCACCACTGCACCTACAGAACTTGCGGCACTGGATCCCAGGCCACTGCCGAGGGGCATTTTTTTGTGTATTTCAAGCTCTATGCCCCCATCATAATCTATATGCTCCAACAATTTTTTGGCTGATACACCGGCCGTATTCTCTTCAACCGATGTTGGAAGCTGTCCTTTTTCCCCGGTAATTTTAACAATTCGAATACGGGGCTCATCAACGCGACGGGCAATGATTTCATCGCCGGGACTATTCAGGGCAAATCCCATGACATCAAAACCACAGCTCACATTGGCTACCGATGCCGGAGCAAAGACCTTAACCTCATTTAATTCTCGCTTAGCCATCCTACCACTCCTCCCTAAATGAAGGGGCATTGCTTATCCTTAGCACATCAGCAATAATACCGCTGGCAGTGACGCCAGCCCCGGCTCCCGGACCTTTTACCACAATGGGGCTCTCTTGGTAGTGCTGGGTTTTAAAAGCAATAATGTTATCGCTTCCCTCCAGCCCGTAAAAGGGGTGCCCAGGGCCAATCTGGTCCAGTTTTACCGACGCCTTCCCCTCTTCATAACGAGCTATATAGCAAAGTTTTTTATTATTCGATTTTGCCTCCTCAAAAAGGTCACGAAACTCAGTGTCATGCCGTTCCAACAGTCCAAAAAATTCTTCAACCGAATCAACATTCCGTGCCTCTTTAGGAACGAGGTCCTGAATGTCAATATCTTCAAATTCGAGCTTTTGGGCGGCCTCCCGCGCCAGAATCAATAATTTTCGGCCTACATCCTGGCCATTGAGATCCTCCCTGGGATCCGGTTCGGTAAATCCCTTTTCACGGGCAGTTCGAACCACCTCACTAAATGGACAACTCCCATCAAAAGTATTGAATATATAGCTCAGAGTACCCGATAGTACACCTTCAATTTTAATAACTTCATCACCGGTTAACACTTGTTCTTTAAGCGTCGCAACAACCGGCAGCCCGGCTCCCACATTCGTCTCGTAGAGATAGGCGACATTATGTTCAAATGCCAGTTTCTGCAGCTCCTCATATTTAGAAAGCGAACTGGAATTAGCCTTCTTGTTTGCGGTCACGATCGATATATTCGATCGTAAAACATCAGCATAGGCTTCGGATATTTCATCACTCGCCGTACAATCGATAAATATGCTATTTGACAAATTGAGGGCAGCCATCTTATCAACAAAGCGGCTAATATTTGCATTTTCGCCTTCTTCAAAAAGCCGATCTTTCCATTCATCAATTAAAATGCCGTCCTCGTCAATGAGAAACTTCTTACTGTTCGAGATGCCGGCCAATTTCAGTTCAAGGCGGTAATCATCAGACAGTTTTTGGGCCTGCCTTTGAATCAACTGTAAAAGAGTTCCCCCTATCAAACCGACCCCAATCAAAAACAGGTTTACCGTTTTGACATTCGCAAGGAAGAAGGCGTCATGTAATGTATTCAGTGTTTTCGCTTCATTCTTTCGATCAACAACAATCGAGATATTTCGCTCTGAGGATCCCTGGGCCGTAGCCACCACATTGATCCCGTTTTTTCCCAGTGCCTGAAAAACGCGGCCCGAAATACCCGGTTTATGGCGCATATCATCACTAACCACCGCCACAATCGAAAGCTCGCTTTCCACCTTTATGTCATCGATAATACCATCCCGAAGCTCATATTTAAATTCTTGTTCGACCGCCTCCCGGGCAGGCCCTGCCTGTCCCGGCAGCACAGCAAAACAAATGGTATGCTCCGATGATGACTGTGTGATCATGATAATGTTAATGCCGGATTTGGCCAGTGCACTAAAAAGCCGCGCCGAGATACCCGTTACCCCTATCATTCCACTCCCGCGAACCGTCAACAAGGTAATATTGTCAATTGACGAAATACCTTTGATAATAGACGGACCTGGTACCGACTTGTCGCTGATTTTGGTTCCCTCATGGTCGGGCTTAAACGTATTTTTAATCAGGATGGGAATGGAAGCTTTCATTGCCGGCTGTAACGTTGGTGGGTAGACCACCTTGGCGCCAAAATGTGAGAGTTCCATCGCCTCTTCATAGGAAAGTTGCGGTATTACAAAATAACGCTTCACCTTATTCGGATCGGCCGTCATAATCCCTTCAATATCGGTCCAGAGCTCAATAGCTTCTGCTTTCAGAGCGACACTCAGCAAGGAAGCCGTATAATCAGATCCTCCCCTTCCCAGTGTCGTGGATTCCCCCGATTTCGTCGACGCTACAAATCCCGTTACGATTTGAATCGTATCACGACCAGCTTCCTCAAAATATTCCCTGATCTTTTGATAAGATTCCTCAAACAATACGCGGGCTGCCCCAAACTGCTTATTGGTCTTAATGACCTTTCGGGCATCCAAATACCGAGCGGGAAGCCCTTGGTCTTTCAAATATTCACTAATCACGAACGCCGAAAATCGTTCACCGAAGCCCAATACAAAATCGCGCGTTCTGTCTGTCATTTCACGGGTAAGGGAAACCCCGTGCAGCACATCATCAAGTTCATTGAACATCATTTTGAACTGCGCCAACGTATGACTTTGATTCTGTATGCTAACCAGTTCTTTAATTACATCATTATGACGATCTTCCAGCCTATCCAGGATATTTCTGTAACTTTCATCTCCCTGTGAAGCTTTAACAATTGCCTCATCCAGCATATCGGTAACGCCGCCAAAAGCCGACACTACAACCACCGGGCGATGGTCTTTGTTCTTTTCAGAAATAATACGGTAAACCTGCTTAATCGCTTCGGGATTCCCTACAGACGAACCACCGAATTTTAAAACGCGCATGGGAAATAATCTAAAATTATGGAATAGTTTTTAACGCAAAGCATCTTCGAGCTCGAGCGAGGCGTCACTTTTTTCATCACGGTACTTAACAATAAGAGGACAGGATACTCCAAGCCCCTGTTCGGCGGCCCAATCTCCTTTCATGGGACGGGTGCCCGGTACGACGACGGCACGCTCTGGTATCGGAGCGCCTTTCTTTAGTATCGTTTCATTGACACAGTCATAAACGGGAATGGCTTTGGACAGGGTGACACCCGGCGCTATAACAGCACCCTTTTTAACCAGGATACCCTCCACAATCACTGAGCCGGCTCCAATAAAGCAATCGTCTTCGACGACTACGGGAGACAGGCCAACCGGTTCCAAAACGCCGCCCAGCTGTACTCCGGCCGAGAGGTGTACATTTTTACCCACCTGCGCACACGAACCAACTAAGGCGTGACTGTCGATCATGGATCCCTCATCTACATAAGCACCTACATTGACATACGCCGGCGGCATAATGATCACCCCGGGAGCGATAAAAGCGCCTCTTCTAACTGAAGATCCTCCGGGAACCAATCGCACATTTTCTTCTGCCGAAAAACGACGAGGCGGCAAATTGTGCTTATCCACAAAACCATCATAAATGCCGGAATATTCCGTATTCTTACCGGCTTTGAAAGAAGCCAGAATGGCCTTTTTAACTTTGACATTAGCTACCCAACCATCTCCATCAGGCTCGGCCGCACGCACTTTCCCGGATTCAAGTTGATCTAAGATTTCATTCCAGTCAATCTCACTCATTACTTAAAAAAATTCAGTTGTTGGTTTTATCGTTTAATGAAAAGGTTTACAAAGCCATGAAATATGGCTAAAAAACGGTAGAATCAAAATGAAAATGCTAATTACTGTATACCTAAGGGCACAATAACCTTCTTATAATGTTGGATCCTACAAAAGGTATTACTCCGTTTCCTGGTACCAGCTCCGGATCATATTATCAGCATTTTTCAGCAGACTGATATCCTCAACCTCGTCTTCCGTTAGCGGGGGATGCAAGGCTGCCGAACTAATCCACCCCTTTTCCTTAAGCAATACCTTTGCCGGTACCGGATTCGGCGCCTTGAAGAGAACGTTTGTGCATTCCTGCCATAAAGGAAGCAGTTCCGGTCCCCGTCCCTGTAGACACCACTCCATATAACGATGGGTTTCTTGAGGCCAAACATTGGAAGCAACAGAAACCAGTCCGTCACAGCCGGCCATGGCAAAGAAAGGAGTCAATCCATCATCACCACTGTAAAAGGCGACGCCTTTTGCGCTCTTCTTATAATTCTGGTAGTCTTCGATGTTGCCACTGGCCTCTTTAACAGCCACGAAATTGGGATGGCTCGAGAGCTCTTCCAAAACCAGCGGGCTCATTTTTACGCCTGTTCTAGAGGGTACATTATACAACATACAGGGTTTTCCTGCGGCATCCAGTAATGATTTAAACCAATGAACCTGCCCCTTAGGACCCGGTTTTGCATAAAGGGGCGTTACCATCAGAAAAGCATCCACTTCAAACTCCTGGCAGTATTCAATCCACTCGAGCTGGTTTCGGAGGTTGAACCCCCCGACCCCGGCCATGATCGGCACCTCAATATTCAAATTTGTGGCAGTTTTTACCACCTGCTTCTTGTCTTCAAGGCTTAAAGCCAGCCCTTCGCCCGTACTTCCCAGTACCAGCACCCCGTTTCCCGCGTCATTCTGACGATGAATCAACGAAGCCAAATCATCAAGATGCAAATCGCCATTCTTCTTCATCGGCGTAACCAGGGCAGTATAAAGTTTCGTGTCGGTTATACTCATAAGTTTTTCTGCATTGCGTTATCAAACATTGTTGAAAAGTTATGGAAGCCGGGTTTAATATCTCCATGTACCAACTGTTCGGCGGCCCAGACAGCACCCTCAGCAAAAATTTTCCTATCGTGTGCCTCATGTTTTAAAAAGATAGATTCCGTATCAGTCTTGACTTCAAGCTGGTGGATTCCTTTAATATCCCCTTTTCTTTCCGAAGTGATTTCAGCCTTCCTTCCGAGCCAATCTCTCCAGGATAAAGCCGTACCGCTCGGTGCATCCTGCTTATGCACATGGTGAATCTCGTGAATATGAAAAGACGGCTTATTTAAAATGACTGAGCTCTTGCCAATGACTCCCAGACATCTTCTCACAATATTCATTCCCAGGCTAAAATTCGATGCCCACAGCCATTTGATTCCCCTTTTCCTGAGCTTTTGATCCAAATCTCCGGGCCAGTCATAACCGGTCGTTGCCCACGCTGCCGGGATACCCGACTCTATCAACGGACCCATCAGCTCATCCACCGCCCCTCCCGGGACAAACAAAATAGCAACATCAGCTTCAGATAAATCCCCAGCTGTCGGCTTGTGGGACGAGTTAAATGGGCCAATGATATTATCGGCATCAAGGACCTCGATAACCTTTCCACCGGTTTTTCCGGTACCTATTACAGCAAACTTCATATCTCATTTCAAATTATGCTCCAAACAAATTGTAAGTATAACCTTTTAATTCCCGATTTTCATACCATTTGCAGATAACCCGTAATATACTGTAGATTCAGGCTTAATCAACTAACCCAACTTATTTATGTATACCCTGTTTGCTACGCCTGTTTTTACTAATGATGCCGTCGTACTCGGAATCCTGTTGTTAATTCTGGCATTTGTCTTTGTTACTTCCAGCAGTGAAAACCCATTTTGGCAAAAATTTTATACTTTCGTCCCCTCCCTGTTATTATGCTATTTTCTTCCCTCGATATTGAATTCGATGGGGATCATTTCCGGGGAAGAATCCAACCTCTATTTTGTGGCCTCAAGATACCTGCTCCCGGCCAGCCTTGTCTTACTGACGATTAGTATTGATTTCAAGGGAATTATCGGGTTGGGGCCCAAGGCAGTTATCATGTTCCTTGCAGGCACACTGGGCATTGTAATCGGGGGGCCGCTGGCCTTGCTAACCGCCAGTTACTTTGCACCCGGCATAACGGGCGGCGCCGGGCCGGAAGCCCTCTGGCGTGGCCTTTCAACAATTGCCGGCAGCTGGATCGGTGGCGGAGCCAACCAAACAGCTATGTATGAAGTATTCAATCCCACTCCCGAACTGTTCTCGGCCATGGTAACGGTGGATATCATTGTCGCCAATATCTGGCTGGCCTTCTTGCTTTACGGTGCCGGAATGTCTGAACGTATCGATGGCTGGTTCAAAGCGGATGCCACCCCTATCCTGCAGCTGCAAAAAAAGATTAAAGATTATAAATCCAGCATTGCCAAAATTCCCACGCTTGCAGATCTTACAAGTATTGTTGCTGTCGCATTTATTGTCACTGCTGTCGGGCACCTGGGGGCCGATGCTATCGCGCCGTGGATCAGCAGTCATGCACCTAATCTTAGTAAGTTAAACCTGGATTCACGGTTTTTCTGGATTATCGTTATTGCTACAACCGGCGGTCTCCTGCTTTCATTTTCGAGAGCCCGAAAACTGGAGGGCGCAGGTGCTTCAAAAGTGGGCAGTCTTTTTCTTTATATCCTGGTAGCTACCATCGGCATGAAGATGAATGTATTAGCCATTTTTAGTAACCCCGGTTTTTTCCTGATCGGCCTGTTGTGGATTATCATTCACGTTATCATTCTGTTTATCGTTGCTAAAATCATCAATGCGCCATTCTTTTTTGTGGCCGTTGGGAGCCAGGCCAATATCGGTGGTGCTGCATCCGCTCCTATTGTGGCGTCGGCCTTCGATCCGGCATTGGCTCCGGTAGGTGTTCTTTTGGCCGTTCTCGGATATGCCCTCGGAACCTATGCCGCATATTTATGTGCCATAATCATGCAATTTGTCAGTTAGTTTGAAATCATTTTTTACCGAAATTCTTTTCTGATTAAAGGGTTCAGACTCTGTATATTTAGTGCCTGAAACTTGAACTGCTTATATTTATTCATGCGCATCCTCAAATTTATCGGGGCTTTCCTAGGCACCCTGCTGCTGATTTTTTTTCTCTCTTTTGGATTTAACTTACACGCTCTTTATACCCTGTTTAACAACACCAAAGACTTAAAAGAAGGGCAAGAATGGGTTTCAAAAACCTCTTCACTCAAAGGATTAACCGAATATATCGGAGCGCAACCTCATCGCGTTTCCGTTGTATCCCGTTCGATTACCAATCCGGACACCACAATCAGCTACTCTGCTGACAGGCCCCGAACTCTCGGAGCCCTTTCGAATTTTTTCCTGTTGGCTACCTATGCTCAGCTCGTTGAGACCCGGACTATAGATCCGGGAGAGCTTATCTCATTGGCAGACATTAACCGTTACCAATTGCCCTATATCAATTCCTCCAATCACGAAAATGCCAAAGACTGGCTCGAGGATAAGAAGCTTGTCAATTCTGAAAATAAAGCCCGGCTGGATGATTTAGTTCAGGCCTCAATTACATTTGATGACTTGGCAATCTCCGATTTCCTGTTTTACAAGCTGGGGCCAAAATCCATAAGGCAAACTATGGATTTGATGACAACCCAAAAAACAGATGAGCCGCTTCCCTTCGCCGGACTTTACATAACTGTAAAACCTGAACAAGGCGACTCTTCCTTTAAAGCCCATTTCAACAGGCTCAGGAATTTATCCAAACAACGGTTCCGCGATTCTGTTTTGGCAACCGAAAACAGGTTCTTAACAGATGAACATTTTCGCACTTCTGTAAACGAGCATTTTGATAATGACCAGGGGCTCGGTATCGGTTTTATGGAGCGACGTGATATACTGTCACTATTTCCAAAATCAACTGCCAGAGAGCTGGCAGGCCTAATGGTCCAGTTACAGCAAGACAGCCTTATCTCCAAGGCCGTTTCTTCGAGGATTAAAGCATTTATGGATTGGCCCTACGAACAAGAAAATTTAAACAACGACTTTGAATACTATGGCGCCATATACGACAGCCGTCTTGGACTGCTGAACGGCATTGATTACGGCGCCTCTACCTATTCGGGTGAACCTTTTGGGCAAGCGGTATTTTTCGATTCCCTACAAGTTGCTTTTTGGTTCCATATGAGCAGCTCGCTGATGAACCAAGATTACCAGCAACGCCTGATCTGGGACCCGGCCCTGCGGGCTGCCACCCGGGAAGAAATCAGTAAATAAATAGTATATTACCATAGAATTCTTGCATAAAAACTAACACTAAATCGAGGAGGCCTTATGGCGGGAAAAGTAAAAGAATCGGTACGCGGAGGCATTACACTGGGAACAGCCCTGGCAGTAACCATTTCCTGGTCGGTTAACAAATCTATCTTATGGGCTATAATACACGGAATATTCAGCTGGTTCTATGTTATCTATTATGCCATTTTTTATTAATACAATACCACGTTTGTAACCATGAACAGTTATAAATATCTCTATTTTTTCTGGCTTCTGCCGGCCAGCTTTCTATTTCTGGTCATACACCAGTCCCTCGTCTACAATGGGTTGGTGGATACCTATAAAAATGGCAACAGCTATACCGCTGAAGTTGTACACATGCGAATTAGAAAAATCGCAGCTCAAACAAACGGACATATTAATTTACGCTTCAAGGACAAAGATGGGAAAGTAATAGAAAAATCTCTTTCCCTGCCTATCGAAATGGCCGGGAAATTGGAAAAAATAAGGGTTATCCCGATTCGTTACCAGCCCGGGGCGTTTCAAGAAGTCGTATTCATGCCGACTTATAAAACACAAAAAGACTTGGTATGGACCAATATTGCCATGGCTTCTTTTGCTCTTATTGCTACCCTCCTTATTGCCCTCTATGCCCACCGCTATGCCAACAAAAAGATATCCGGCGGTAATGAACAGGTGGTTTTTGATAGAATCGATATATAAACATGGCTGAAAAAGGCACGCTTTACTTAATTCCGAATACACTGGGAAAGACGCCCGAGAACAATACTATTCCAGAATATGTGTTGAACATCATTCGCAGGCTTGAGGTCTTGATTGTTGAAAATGTCCAAACGGCTGCCCGGTACCTGCGATGGGTTGGCGATACCGTTCCCGAGTACCAGATTGAATTCCTGTTGCTGAACAAAAAAACTCCGACTCCAGAGATTGCTTCCTTTCTGGAACCTCTCAAAAAGGGAACAGATGCCGGCCTTTTGTCGGAAGCAGGCTGCCCAGCTATTGCAGATCCCGGATCAGAATTTATAAAAATGGCACATGCTCAAAATATAAAAGTTGTTCCCCTGGTAGGCCCCTCTTCCATTCTTATGGCACTAATGGCGTCGGGATTTAACGGTCAAGGATTTTGTTTTCACGGCTACCTTCCCATCGAGAACAGTAAACGGAAGCATATCATCCAGAAACTGGAGCAGGAATCCCATGCTAATCATTATACTCAAATCTTTATGGAAGCACCGCACCGCAATGATGCCATTGTAAAAGATGTTATCAAATACTGCAGGCCGGATACTCGCTTTTGTACCGCTACGAACATAACGCTCCCCGATGAACGAATTGTATCCAAGCGAGTTTCTGAATGGCGACAAGACAGCGGTCCCTCCATCCATAAAGAACCGACTATTTTTCTGCTCTATAGCTCTTAGCAATTTACATTTTAAAAAATAAAAAGCCTGCTCCTATCCAGAACAGGCTTTGAAGAATACTTACATAAAAAAAGCCAGAAGCTAAGCTCCGGCATCTTCAAGCATATGAACGATGTCATCGTAGTGATGTGTGATGGCCTGGTCTTTGGCGGTCCATCCTCGATCATCAACAACGCCAACGTCACTGTGATGCTGAATCAGCAACTGTACAATATCATTATAGCCGTTGCTCGAAGCCCAATACAGAGCACTTGTGCCTCGGTTATCTCTGGTATTAACCGCGGCTCCATGTTCGAGCAATAATTGAACTACATCAAGGTGACCATGTTTAGCGGCTTTCATTAAAGCGGTGCGATTATGCTCATCACAAGTGTCAACGTTTGTCCCCTCCTCGAGGAGCAACTTAACTGTTTCAAGATCTCCATTCTCTGCTGCTTCCAGAAATGCGTTTTCTTCCATTTAGAAACCTCCTTCATTAAATTTAGGTGGGTCTGTTATTCACATTGTAATTGTTTGTTCAGTTAGAGTCAACCTTAGAATTGCAAGATTATTTTATGGAAATTTATTAGAATGGAAAAAATTCTAAAAACGGCAGGCAGGCAAAAAAATTATCCAAATCCGTTAACTCTCATTTTATCTCGGAACTAAAAAGGGTACCCAAATGGGCACCCTTAAATTACAGTTTTAAAAAAACGATACCTATTCTAGTCCGAGTACTTTTGACCCCTGGTTGAATGTCACATCCACGGGAATGGATTGCTCTCCCAGGCGATCAAGCGATTTCTGCAATTGTTCCCCGACATGTCCATACTTGTCGATGAATGCCGAAACACCTTCATAATCTCCATCCCCCTGAAGTGTGAGTATTTTCTCGGACAGAGAACTCGTGGCATCGGCAATTTTGTCATAGTCGATGCTGTACGTCTGGGTTTGCTCGTCATAGGTTATAGCACCCTTTTCCTTGAAATAGTTGAACCGGAGAAGGTTAGCCAATCCGTGGGCTTCGGAAGCACCAAAACGAATAGAACGGAAGATACTGGCCACAAAGGTTACATAATTATCTTCAATAGCCCCGTCCGTTACCATACCCTTGTCCCGAAGCTTGGAAACCATATAGAGTCCCAGTACATCAGCCTTTCCCTCTTCCAGTGCAGAGTAATGGTCTTTTAAAGCCTCACGGACCGTTCCTTTTCCGGTAATGGTATTCTTTATCCCCAGACCATGCGCCACTTCATGGAACATCGTATTCCCGAAAAACGCATCAAAGGTAATATGTTTACGTTGATCTTTGGCAATTAATACATTTGAAATCGGAACCAGGATCTTGTCATATTTGGCACGCATCGCATTTTCCAGCTGTAGTCTGCGTGTGCCTTTTTCGAGCTGTACCTTCTCATCGTTTGGCAGGTTAATAGCAATCGTCTTTGAGCCCGCATTGGCATCCCCTGCATAATAAACGACTTTATAAGCATTCAAGTCAGAGTCGCGACCCGGCGTCTCCTGCTTATACTTCTCGGGAACAGGCAAGCCCTGCTGCAGCTCCGGCAAGACCGTCGTATACTTCGACAAACGATCGCTCCAGTCTTTATCCTTAATTAATACAAAAGCTTCATGAGCAGCTTTATACCCATACAATCCATCTTCGTAAGTCTCGATGGGGCCAATAACCAGTTCAAGCGCATTATCTTTCATATCCATCCAGGCCATATCGCTGGGGCGATAATTATCGGTAAGCAATGCTTCGGCCCGTAAGTTCAAATACTTTTTAAAAGCGTCATTCTCAGCCAGTTTGGCCGCTTCCTTCAGTTTGTCGGAAGCGATTTTGGTTTGTTCCGCAAACGCCTCGTGATACGGGATCGTCGTTAAATTTCCTTCATCATCGCGTCGTATGACAGTATAGAGATCATCTTTGGTTTCGGAATCCCAGTTCTCGAATTCCTCCTTTGTCATATCTTCCGGGTAAAAATTAGCGCCTTCCGGCTTCTCACCCACTCCCTTAACAAAAGGTTCGTTGTCATTCAAGCGATCCCAGGGCCCATAATTAATTTCTGCAAAACGCTTTACATTGGGATCCTGGATCATGCCCATCAATTGCTCTTTACTACCATAGGCTTCTTTCCAATAGATGTTGTCCATAGCCTTGCCCGCATCAATAAGGAGCGGAATCATTTTCTTTTGATTATCAGTAAGCGAAGACAGATCGGCATCCAGAGTGAAATCAGTATATTGATCCAACCGATCCTGAATACTCATTCCGTCAGCATTTTGATCACTGCCATTCATCTTTGAATTATTGCACGATATACAAGTCAATCCCGACAAAGCAATAAGTACTGCCAGGCTTAATAGTTTCGATTTCATAATAGATTGTTCTGTTATTTTAGTACTGTGTTTAAAAATTTAGTTAACGGATGCCTGTTGGAGCAGCCTCCTTATTGTTCAATTCTCCTAATATTAACTCAGTCAGATCACTTTTAAAAGTATAAGCCTATATCAGACCAAGCCTTAATAGGGAATAATTATACAAATTTTCTTTGTGACTTCATTGAGAGCAGAAACTAATAACCTTTTCTTAAAAATCAGGGGGTTGCTTTATAAGCAATTCGTTCGAGAGCGTCAAATCAATATTTTCGGGCAAATCTTTTGTACTTGCTACAGCAAATATAAACGACTCAACATTTTTGTTTTATACTTTTTAATCTTGCTTAAATATTAGTTAATTTCGTTTAAAGTTTATATTCAGCATTTAATCAAGTAAAGGTGGTCGCTCAACATAATCTGCATATGCATAAATGGTATGGTCGGTTTGTGAAACTGGCACTGTTGAGCTTTCTCTTGGTCATAAGTAACTGTACTCCGCTTGAAGCTCAGAATACCTTAAAAAGCGTTACCACAGCGAAACGAAGCGACGGCAAGGGGCAGGTCATCCGCTTTCACATGAATCAGAAGGCTGATTCCTTTCGCGTATATCAACCGGATGTAGATTTGGTTCAAATGACAATATACGGGCAAAATATTGATACTACAGATATCAGCGTTCCCCTATCTACCTCCGCCTTTGATGAGATTAGCTTTTATCGTGTTCCTGCAGGCATCGGAGTAGATATTTACATACCCAATGACAAGTATTACAGTGCTGATGCCTACCCGGACTCTCAAAGTGATGATCTTTTACTGGGACTCACTAAGACGGATAAAACCGAACTGGAATATGTGACGAAAGACCTGGATCCCATCATCTGGTCACGGTACATGGTCAGTGCAGAAAGCCTGCTTGTAGGAGGGTTGGATACGGACAACAGCCTTTCGGATCCCGGCAGCAGCTATACCGAAGTAAAAAATAAGATGAAGTTTGATGTGGTCGTACTTGACCCCGGCCACGGCGGACATGACCCCGGGTCAATCGGTTACAAGAATGTAAAAGAAAAAAACGTAGTCCTGGATATTGCAAAAAAGGTGGGCGGTTATATCCACAAATATATGCCCGGCGTTAAAGTTGTGTATACCCGCGATAAAGATAAGTTTATCCCCCTGGAAGAACGCGGCAGCATTGCCAACCGAAACGAAGGGGACTTGTTTGTCTCCATCCACTGTAATTCCAGTCGGTATCGCCAGCCTTACGGCTCCGAGGTATATTTCCTGGGGCTGGAACGCAGCAAAACTGCACTGGAGGTGATGAAACGTGAAAATAAGGTCATACGCTCGGATAATGAGACTGAACAAAAGAAACTGAGCCAGGAAGAACTGCTTGTTTATGAGCTGGCAAACAGCGGATACATCGCAAACAGTGAACGCATAGCGGGTATGATAGAACATCAGCTTGACGATCGTGCCCAAAGACGCTCAAGAGGCATAAAACAAGCCCGTTTTGTGGTATTATACCATGCCTCAATGCCTGCTGTCTTAGTGGAGACCGGCTTCATCAGCAATCCCAGTGAGGCCCGATACCTCACTTCCGATTACGGGCAAAGTATCATCGCTTCGGCCATCTTCCGGGCTATCCGAAATTACAAGGAAGATTACGAAAAGAGTCAACACGTTAACGCAAAATAACCCCCTCTGTTGAATCCTCTCATTATAGGTGTTGCCGGCGGCAGCGGATCAGGAAAAACGACTGTCGTAAGACATATCATAAACACTGTCGGTAAAGAAGACATTGTATTGCTGCAGCACGACTCCTATTATCGTGACCTAAAACATTTGCCATTTGAGGATCGGGTCAAACAAAATTTTGATCATCCGTCAGCACTGGAAACAGAGCTGATGATCCGACACATCAAAGCTCTCAATGAAGGATACCAGGTTGAAGTCCCCATCTATGATTTTACCAAGCATCTTCGCAAAGAGGAAACCCAGCTTGTGCAGCCCAAGAATATCATTCTCATTGACGGCATCCTCATTTTTACAGAAAAAGAGCTACGCAAATTAATGGACATCAAGCTGTATGTGGATACGGATGACGACATCCGGCTGCTGAGGAGAATACAGCGGGATATTGTTGAACGTGACCGTCAATTGGAAAACGTGCTCACGCAGTATGAAAAATTTGTCCGCCCCATGCACCTGGAATTTGTGGAACCCACCAAGAGATATGCTGATATCATCATTCCCAGGGGTGGCGAAAACCGGGTTGCATTGGATATGGTAAATGCCCTAATCCAAGAACGATTAAAAGATTAAGCCGGATTCAGGGAATTAATTATGAATTACTATTGCTTGATTAGTTGAAAATAAATCTTTGATATTGGTTCAACGGACGGTGATTGTTCACTCCGGAACAGATTGATAATTTTATATGCCTTCTTGCTTTGGGGAAACCCGCAGCAAATATTAAATAATATAATCGTTTTAAAGCCATGAATATAGATACAAAAATTGCGGTGGTCACCGGGGCGAGCAGCGGCATTGGCGCCGCATTCAGTCAGGCCCTGGCCGACAAAGGAGCTACGGTTTACGGACTGGCCCGGAGTACCGAGAAACTACAAAAGATCCACGAAGATCTGGGAGGCCGCTTCATACCGGTAAGCCTTGACATAACGCAGGCCGATACTATTGCCCGATGGACCGAAGAGACATTTTCCGACAGACATATGCCTGATATACTCATCAATAACGCGGGTTTGGGTCGGTTCGGAAATGTGGACGAACTCCCACTTGAAGATTGGGAGACGATGATCAGCACTAATTTATCAGGTATATTCTATATGACCCGCCAAATAGTGCCGCTGATGAAAGCAAATAACTCGGTCTGCCACATTGTGAATATCGCTTCCATTGCCGGCAAAATCGGTAACCCCCAACTTTCGGGTTACAACGCCTCCAAATTCGGTGTACGCGGATTCAGTGAAGCCTTATTCAAGGAATTGCGCTATGACGGCATCAAAGTAACGTGCTTTTATCCCGGTTCCATTGCCACCGATTTCTTTAATACGGCCAATGATACCAGCTCCCATGCGAACATGATGCAGCCGGCAGATGTGGCTGATGTTCTAATCAATATACTTGAGACACCTGATAATTTTCTTATCAATGACATCACCATGCGGCCGCTTAATCCCAAACCGCCCTCGGAGCAATAAATGAAACTACAAAACAGCTTAATTGCCCTTTTTCTGTTCATGTTGGTAGGCTGTTCGGGCAATCAGGGTAAACCGGAACATCTTATTCCAGAAAAAGAGTATATCGATTTGCTTGTGGAATTCCAGCTGATCCGTTCATATCG
This sequence comes from Balneolaceae bacterium, assembly GCA_050117475.1. Lineage (GTDB taxonomy): Bacteria > Bacteroidota > Rhodothermia > Balneolales > Balneolaceae > Fodinibius. The sequence goes on from JASFMR010000041.1 coordinate 15,857, forward strand.
TGAGAATGCTGTAACAGACAGTGCCGACGTTGACTCTTTAATACAGGCTGTATGCAAGCGTTACAGCATTACCATTGAGCAATTCCGGGAAAGCCACAAATACTATCAACAGTTCCCGCAAAAACAAAAAGAACGGGTTGAAAAAGCTATTGAAGAATTAAAGATGGACCAGGTTAAAGATTCGGCCACGATAAACCGAAAGATTCCCGAACGTCATTAACCCCCGTTATTCCATAGGTATTTTTCAGCATGAAATACTACTTTTTCTTCTCTCATGAGATACCCCAGGGATTGTTTAGCCCGTGGCTCACTCCATCCAATTTGACTGCAAATCTGGTCGAAGGTTTTCGCCTCTCCCGACAATATATTCTTTATTTTTTTAATATCGGCTTCTGTAATAGAAAATGTGCCTGACTGTCTATCCAGGCAATTATCACAATGGCCGCATGAAGAAACATCCTCTTCTCCAAAATAACGCCGGATATATACTTCGCGGCACGTCTCGGTTTGAATGTAGCCCTTCATGTATTCCAGCTTTTTCAACAAGTTGTTGCGGTGCCTCTCCAGCTCTTTTTTGCTAATATTCAATGACGAGTGTCGCTCTTCCACTAATTTAACCATGGGTAATTCCCCTATCAGTTCATACGTAAGGATATGATCGTGATCCTGCAGAACCTGTAGGCCCTTTTTTACCGCATTGGGAGAGACATCCAACTTACGCTGCAGGTAATCAAACTCAAGGTATTTCACTTTGTCGAAAGCCTCTCCACCATACTGCCGAAAAAGCGTGTCTAAAAAAGCCGCTTTCCGCTGATTCTTTTCACCTTCTATTTTATCCCTTAAATAATCCGGGTTTGCAACAAATTGAACCCCTACCTGGGAACTCATATAATCGACAAGGCGGATAATCCCCATCTGATTAAGCACCTTTAGCGAAGATCGAGTTATCTTATGGGAGAAACCGGACCTTTTCTGAAGCGCCTTAATCGATACTTCTTGCATATCCTCCATCTCGGAGCCAACGGCCAGGTTTAATTCGTCACACAATACATCATAAATATGCTGTACCTGTTCTTTTTGGGGATAGGAGTCCTTAATCCTGTTCTCGGCTATAACAGCATCTGCCGGTTTGAATAACAGCAACGGGAAACTTTCCTTCCCGTCACGGCCGGCACGCCCCGCTTCCTGGTAATACGCCTCCAATGAATACGGCATTTCGTAGTGAATCACATAGCGGCAATCCTCTTTATCGATGCCCATTCCAAAAGCACTGGTTGCCACCACCAGTGGTGTATCCCCTGCAATCCATTCTTCCTGAATTCGTTGTCGAAGGCCTGCATCAATCCCGGCATGATACGCTTTAGCCTCGATCTGTAGGTGGATATTGATTTTTTCGGCCAGTTCTTCACAGTTTCGGCGGGTTCCGCCGTAAATAAGTCCCGATCCGCGAGTGGCTGCACGTCGGACTGCTTCCAGCAGTTTCTGTTCTTTTTGTCCCGTCTGCGTTACCCACCATTTAAGGTTGGGCCGCTCAAACCCCCTGGAAACCACAACCGGATCCTCGAAACCGAGATTTTTCTGAATATCGTCCCGGACCTCGGGGGTAGCCGTGGCCGTCAGCGCCATCCAGGTAACATCTTGCGCTATGGATTCAAAAGCGGGCAGGATTTCCCGGTAACTGGGACGAAAATCGTGCCCCCATTCAGATATGCAGTGCGCCTCATCAATTGCTATGAGAACAACGTTCAGGTTGGGCAGTTCCGCTTGCCACAGATTTGTTTGAAGCCTTTCCGGGGAACAATAAAGCAGATCGTACATCCCGTTGCGGGCATTGACCAACCGCTGTTCAACCTCCCATGTCGAAATGGTACTGTTTATAAATGTAGCCCGAATGTCGCGATCATTCAGCTGTTGCACCTGGTCTTGCATCAAGGCTATCAATGGGGAGATGACAACTGTTAATCCCTCCAAGACTGTTGATGGCAACTGGTAGCAAAGCGATTTACCCCCACCGGTGGGAAAAAGCACCATGGTGTTTCGGCCCTCGAGTACCGAACGGATAGCTTTATCCTGTCCCGGACGAAAGGATTCAAATCCCCAATACTTTTTTAAATTTTCTGATGCTTTTCCGGATAACCGTCTATTCATAGCACCCAAAATAAAAAAAAATCCCGTGCCCGACTGCCGAAGCTGTTAAGAGTATTTATTTGAAATCTTCGTGTTCGCAAATTAAAGCCCGGCAACTATTAAAAGGCGACGTTAATTTTACAAAAATTAATAGTTATTTCTGTTATGTTTGCCTTGGTTTAGCAGGTAAAGATATGTTGCAATAATATGATGGATATGAATAGCTTTTTAAATGTGAAGTGTTTTGACAACGCCTACCAGGCTTCACAGAGGCTATTCCGTTGTTACCCTTTGCTTTTCTTGCCCTATATTTTTTATCGAAAGGTACTGAAACAAAAACCAATCATTATTAACCAAAATTAAGCTCTCACAATGAAACAATTACGTTTTACAGTTGGTGTATTACTGCTGCTCTTTGTTGCGTCCGGAATTGTACGGGGACAACAAACCAATTCTTACGACTCACATAAAGCATTTGATCCTACTTTTTTAAATGATCCCGGAACCGTATACCGAAGCGGTAACGGCACGCCAGGGCCAGAATACTGGCAAAACAGTGTTGACTACGAGATTCACGTCGCTTTGAATGAACGGGACACGACTATCAGCGGAACCACTGCTATTACGTATACAAACAACAGCCCGGATAACCTAAACTACTTGTGGCTGCAGCTTGATCAAAATCTTTTTAACCCGTCTTCCAGGGGGAACAAAACCACTCCCGTCAGTGGTGACCGTTTTGGAATACGCGGTTTCAATGGAGGAGAAAATATTCACTCTGTAACCGTAAGCATGAACGGTAAGACGTACACCCCGGAATATCATATTTCAGATACACGCATGCAGGTTCGACTTGACGAACCGGTAAAACCCAAGGGCGGAAAAATTGACGTCAGCATCGAATACAGTTTTAGGATTCCGGAGTACGGCTCTGACCGCATGGGAAGGCTCAAGACTAAAAACGGCTGGATTTACGAACTGGCCCAGTGGTACCCACGGATGGAAGTTTATGACGATGTTCGAGGCTGGACTACCCTTCCCTACCTTGGTCTGGGAGAATTTTATGAAGATTACGGTGACTACGATTACTACGTTACAGTGCCCTGGGATATGATCGTCGCCGGATCGGGCGAACTGCAAAATCCACAGGAAGTGCTCACACAGGAAGAAATGGATCGCTTAGAGAAGGCACATAACAGCGATAAGACCGTTTCTATCATCAAAGCCGATGAAGTGGGCGACAAAGACATGCGTCCCAAGCACAACGGTGAGCTAACCTGGCATTTTAAAATGAAAAACTCCCGAGATATCTCATGGGCAGCTTCCCGGGCTTTCATCTGGGATGGGGCACGTGTTGACCTGCCAAGCGGCCGGAAAGCTATTGCCATGTCGATGTATCCCGTGGAAAGTGCCGGAAATAATGCCTGGGGGCGTTCAACGGAATACCTCAAAAACAGTATGGAGATTTATTCCGAAAACTTCTTCGAATATCCCTGGAACACGGCTACAAATATTGCGGGTGTTGCCGGCGGAATGGAATACCCCGGAATCATCTTCTGCGACTGGAAAGACAAGGCTGGTAGTCTTTGGGGAGTAACAACTCATGAGATCGGCCACAACTGGTTCCCCATGATTGTCGGAACCAATGAGCGTCGTTATATGTGGATGGATGAAGGATTCAATACCTATATCAACGGCCGGGCTACCGAGCTTTTCAATGACGGAGAATACCACTACAGGGGAGGAAACAATGCCCATCGAATGACCGGTTCGCTGAGACGTAACGACGAGCCGCTGATGACACGGCCCGACGCAATCGGCTTTAACCATTACGGACTCTATTACAGAAAAACAGCATTGGGATTGAATATCCTGCGAAATGTCGTACTGGGAAAAGATCGTTTTGACTATGCCTTCCGCACTTACGTCAACGTGTGGGCTTTTAAACATCCCCGGCCCAAAGACTTCTTCAGGTTGATGAACAACGCTACCGGTGAAGATCTTAATTGGTTCTGGAAAGAGTGGTTCTATAAAAGCTGGAAACTTGATCAATCCGTCGAACAAGTTCGTTACACTGAGCAAAATCCCTCTAAGGGCGCCATCATTACCATTAAAAACAATGATCAGATGGTGATGCCGGCGACCGTAAAAGTTTGGGAATCCAACGGTAATACCGGATCCGAAAATCTGCCGGTCGAAATATGGCAGCGTGGCGGCACATGGAGCTTCAAATATAATTCTACCAGCCCCATAGACTCTGTAAAGATCGATCCCCACAATCAACTGCCGGATATCAATCTGAAAAATAATACCTGGTTTCCCATGGGAGAGCAATAATCACGGTTTAAACACTAATTTAATTCGGAAAAATTATGAAACTTCAAAATCTCTCAATCCTGTTGTTGCTGGTATTTTTCGTGGCTTCGGTTGATATCACCCGGGGACAGGGATATGACCAGCATAAAACATTTGATCCTACTTTTCTGAACAGTCCCGGCACAAAATATCGCAGCGGAAGCGGAATGCCCGGCCCTGCATACTGGCAAAACGAGGCTGACTATCAGATCCGGGTCAAACTGGATCCCGAACATAGCAGGATCACGGCGACAGACAAAATCACATATACCAATAATAGTCCCGATGCACTGCCCTACCTTTGGCTGCAACTTGACCAAAATATCTTCGGTCAGGATTCAAGAGCTCGCAGTTTGCAGGGTAGCGCTTCATCCAACAACCAAAACTACGGCTACGAAATCAGTTCTGTTTCGATAACACGGAATGGAAAGACGATAAAAGCCGACTACCGGATTACCGATACCCGCATGCAAATAAAACTGCCCGAAGCGTTAAAACCCAACGGCGATAATATCAGCATCAATATCGAATATGCCTATAATGTAAGTCCTCGGTTTATCCGAACCGGCCGGATGGAATCCGAGGACGGGCCGATGTTCTCTATTGCGCAATGGTATCCTCGAATGTGTGTCTACGATGACGTACGCGGATGGAATACCCTGCCTTACCTGGGATCGGGAGAATTCTATTTGGAGTACGGCGACTTTGATTATTACGTAACGGTTCCGTGGGATATGATTGTCGTGGGATCAGGTGAACTGCAAAATCCCGGCGATGTGCTCACCCGAGAAGAGCAAGAACGCATGGAGAAAGCACGAAACAGCGACGAAACTGTTTTCATCATCAACCCTGATGAAGTCGGCGATAAAGACATGCGTCCAACCCACAAAGGCGATCTAACCTGGCACTTCAAAATTAAGAATGCCCGTGATATCGCGTGGTCGGCCTCCAAGGCCTACATCTGGGATGCCGCCCGCATTAACCTGCCGAGCGGAAGAAAAGCGATGGCCATGTCGGCTTATCCCAGGGAAAGTATGGGAAAAAATATGTGGAACCGGGCCACCCAATACGTCAAAAAGACGCTGGAATATAATTCCAAACAATGGTTTGAATATCCCTGGAACTCGGCCGTCTGTACGGTAGAACCCGGCGGCGGGATGGAATACCCCGGCATCGTTTTCGTTGCCTGGAAAGATAAAGACGCTCGTCTCTGGAATGTCATTACGCATGAATACGGCCACAACTGGTTTCCCATGATTGTCGGTTCTCAGGAACGCAGGTATGCATGGATGGATGAAGGGTTCAATACTTTTATTGACATCCTCTCCACACAGAATTTCAATAACGGCGAATGGGGCGACTATGCTCCCTGGGTTACCGATCCCGAGAAGCTTGCAGACAATATTGAAACCGAACATGACCCCATCATGACACGGCCCGACGCCAGCAGCGAAGTCGGCCTGATCGGCTATAACAAACCCGGGATGGGGCTTTATATACTGCGACAGTACATCCTCGGCCCCGAGACTTTTGATTACGCCTTCCAAACCTATACGCACAACTGGGCTTTCAAACACCCGACTCCCAAGGATTTCTTCCGAACCATGAATAATGCCTCGGGCGAAAACCTGAACTGGTTCTGGAAGGAGTGGTTTTATACTACATGGACACTGGATCAATCGGTAGAGGATGTTCATTATGTCAACCAGGATCCCGCTGACGGCTCCTACATCACTATTAAGAATAACAACCAGATGGTGATGCCGGTGACCGTACAAGTTTGGGAATCCAACGGCGATACCGGGACCGAAGACCTGCCGGTCGAAATCTGGCAGCGCGGGGGTAGCTGGACATTCCGATACCATTCAAGCAGCCCGATCGACTCGGTTAAAATCGACCCTAATAATAAATTGCCCGACACCGATCTTTCCAATAACACCTGGAAACCGATAGGGCACTAATTAACTCGATCGAAAACCAAGACCCTGAAATTAATTTCAGGTAACATGGTGCTTTTAGGAAGCCCGGACTATTATTTCCCGTTGATTGCCAGGATCATCTGTGTGATCAACGGGATTTTTTTTAGAACACTGCCACCCTCCTTGAATTTCATAACCGTTATTGCATTTTAGCAATTTTAGGGCATGGGATTACAGTATTTTCAAAATCTTAATTTATCCTCGCGTTTTTCAATGATAAGAGCGATGTTTGTACAAATACTAATATAGTGGGATGACTATGAAATCAATCTTATGGGGTATATACATTTTTACTGCCGGACTCATGATCACCGGCTGTGGACAAACGGAAACGACATCCAAACAGCAAGAGAAAAAAAGCTGGTGGAAAGAAGCCGTCGTTTATGAAATTTATCCGCGCAGCTTTAACGACAGCAACGGCGATGGCATTGGGGATTTGAAAGGGGTGCGCCAAAAACTAGACTACCTGAAATCACTGGGCGTGGATGTCATCTGGCTGGGCCCCATGTATCAATCTCCAAATGCCGACAATGGTTATGACATCAGCAACTACAAGAGGATCATGGATGAGTTTGGGACGATGGCTGATTTCGACAGTCTGCTGGCGGGCTTGCACCAACGCGATATGAAACTCATACTCGACCTGGTAGTTAATCACACCTCCGACGAACATCACTGGTTCCAGGAATCCAAAAAATCAAAAGACAATCCTTATCGTGACTTTTATATCTGGAAAGATCCCGCAGCCAACGGCGGACCGCCCAATAACTGGGTATCTTATTTTAGCGGGTCGGCCTGGCAGCTAGACAAGACGACCAGACAATATTACCTGCATCTGTTTGCCAAAAAACAGCCCGACCTGAACTGGGACAACCCGGCCGTGCGCGACAGTGTCTATTCAATGATGCATTTCTGGCTGGATAAAGGCGTAGACGGCTTCCGCATGGACGTGGTTTCTTTGTATTCCAAAGATCCCGACTTCCCGTCATTTCCACCCGATTTCAACGGTGATTTCGCCCATTTCTATGCCAATGGCCCTCGCGAACATGAATACCTGAAGGAGATGAACAAACGGGTACTTAGCCAGTACGATATTATGACCGTGGGTGAAGCAACGGGAGTAAAACTGGATGAAGCTCCCCTGTATGTGAGTCCCGACCGAGATGAGTTGGATATGATCTTCCAATTCGAACTGATGGGCATCGATCACCAACCGGATAACCACTTGGAACATCGTAACTGGAAGTTGCCGGAGTTCAAGCAAGTCATGATCAAATGGGACAGCGCAATGACCGGCAAGGGATGGAATAGCATATTCCTGGGCAATCACGATAACCCCCGCGTTGTTTCCCGCTTTGGGGATGACGGACAATATCGAAGGGAATCGGCCAAAGCATTTGCCACCTTCCTGATGACTATGCGGGGAACACCGTATATCTACCAGGGGGATGAACTCGGGATGACTAACGCCCCTTTCAACACCATCGACGACTTCCGCGATATTGCGGTATTCAACAAATACGAAGAAGTTAAAGAACAAGGAGGCGATCTTGATCATCTCCTGGAGCAGGCACGCATGTTTGGCCGAGATAATTCGCGTACGCCCATGCAATGGTCGGACCAGGAATATGCCGGATTTACTACTCACGAACCATGGATCATGGTGAACCCCAATTATCCTACTATAAATGCCGCCAAAGAAGATACGGTACAACAATCCGTACTGAACTATTATCGCAAGATCGTCAATTATCGCAAGGATCATCCCGGCCTGGTTTACGGAGATTTTGATGTTCTGGATCGTCCCAATGAACAGATATTCGCTTACCTGAGGAATGGGGATCAAAACCGGTTTCTGGTCGTAATGAACTTCACTGGTAATGAGGTAAACTTTACCCTCCCAGAACGGGCACGTAACCAAGACTGGAAGGTTGATATCGACTCCTACAGCGGAACCCCATCTATCTCAAACGGCACCATTTCACTTAAACCGTGGCAGTCTGTAATATTCAGAGATCAGTAAATATACTTGGTTTGTTAAAAAAAAATTGACGAGGTTTCCAGCGGAATATAGATCCTGAAACAAGTTCAGGATAACACAAGAGCTTTAATAAAAGTGTAACGCGTTAAAAAACTACCTTAGCTGTTTATGAACTTATTATCATTCAAAGCCCGGCGGTTGGTGACGGGCTTCGCTCTCATTCTGGGCCTCGTTTTCATCTGCCAGGAAGCTGTGGCGCAACAACAGAAGTATGACTCCCACAAGACTTTTGACCCGGCTTTCTTAAATGACCCGGGAACAGCCTATCGCAGCGGCAACGGATCTCCCGGACCTCAATATTGGCAAAACAGAGCGGATTATAAGATCAATGTAAGCCTTGACGATGCCAGCCACCGCATTTCGGGCAGCGTCGTCATCACTTATATAAACAACAGTCCGGATACGTTGAATGATTTGTGGCTACAGCTGGAGCAAAACCTGTATAAAAAGGATTCCCGGGGCGTAGCCACTACCCCGGCCGGCGGACGCAGTTACGCTCCCCGAACTTATTACAGTGGATATGATATTCAATCGGTGGAAGTCAATAGCGATGGAACCTATCACAAAGCCGATTACCGGATTTCGGACACCAGGATGCAGGTTCGCCTGGACAAGGGGGTGAAATCCGGTGGGGGACAGATTCGCCTCAAAATCAGTTACGCCTTCACGGTACCCGAATACGGTGTGGACATTATGGGGCGCATGCAGACCAAGCACGGATGGATTTATGAGATTGCCCAGTGGTACCCGCGCATGGCTGTCTATGATGATGTTCGCGGTTGGAATACCCTCCCCTTTTTAGGAGCAGGAGAATTCTACCTAGAGTATGGTGATTTCGATGTGACGATCAATGTCCCCTGGAATTTCATCGTTGTAGCATCGGGCGAACTTCAGAATCCTGCCGATGTACTCACGGCTGAACAACAAAATCGGCTTCAAAAAGCACAAAATAGCGATCAGACCGTCTTTATTCGGAAACCCGATGAAATTGAAAAGAATGATAGCCGTCCGGTGCAAAAAGGGCGTTTGCAGTGGCACTATATCATTCACAATGCCCGTGATGCCTCATGGGCCGCCTCACCGGCTTTTGCCTGGGATGCTGCCCGTGTAGATCTTCCCGGCGGTAAAAAAGCACTGGCAATGTCCGTTTATCCCCCGGAAAGTGCAGGAAAAAACAGCTGGGGGCGTGCAACCGAATTCGTGAAGGGGACACTGGAATACTACTCACAAAAATGGGCCTTTACCTACCCCTACCCGGTGGCGGTCAATGTAGCCGGGCCGGTAGGCGGGATGGAATACCCCGGCATCGTTTTTTGCAGCTTGCACAGCGGGGGAAGCAGCCTCTGGGGCGTTACAACACACGAATTCGGGCACACCTGGTTTCCCATGATCGTGGGGTCCAATGAACGCCGGTATGCCTGGATGGATGAAGGATTCAACAGTTTTATCAATTTTTACGCTACCCGGGAGTTCAATAACGGCGAGTTTGCACACGATTTTAACACCCGGCGAATTGTCCGTTACATGACATCCGAAGACACTGAACCGATCATGACGTATGCCGATTACCTGCAAACCGGTAACTTAGGAGCCGCTGCCTACAGCAAACCGGCTATTGGATTGCATATTCTGCGAGAAGAAATACTCGGTCCGGACACCTTTGACTATGCCTTTCAAAAGTATATCGAGCGCTGGGCTTATAAGCACCCGCGCCCCGAGGACTTTTTCCGTACTATGAATAACGCCTCAGGTGAAGACCTGAACTGGTTTTGGAAGGAATGGTTTTATACCACATGGACGCTTGACCAAGCCATCGATGATATACACTATGTGGATCAAAACCCCGCTAAAGGCTGCTATATCACCATCACAAACAATGACCGAATGGTGATGCCGGTGACTGTTCGCGTTTGGGAATCCAACGGCCGCAAGGGCACCCAAAAACTGCCCGTTGAGATTTGGCAGCGCGGGGCGACGTGGACCTTCAAATACCATTCCACCAGTAAGATCGATTCAGTCACGATCGACCCGGATCTTCAGTTGCCGGACGCGAACCTGGCAAACAATACCTGGAAGCCGTCCGGTGAATAAAACATTAGAAATACGATACAAGGCTATCGCCGAAGAGCGTATTACGTTACCATGGAGTTACATAATATTCAGCAATAATATGTCTCTTAATCTTGAGATATTAATTCCCCAAACTGTGTCAGCTATACATAACATATTATACCCCCGCCATAGGGTAATTTATAAATTATAGGGCTTGGCAATTATGTCCCGATATACCATGATCGCCCTGTAATAATGCTGTATTACAACTGTGGATCACTTATCCAGTCATTACGGTTGTCAGCTTTGTTTTATTAAGCGAGGTCTTTAAAGTAACTAAAGATGAAAAATATGTTACGTTGTACACCATTTTTACTATTTGATGGAAACTGTGCGGAAGCAATGACTTTTTATCACAAGTGCCTTGGTGGAGAATTGACATTGACGAAGCTTGCAGATACCCCCATGAAGGATATGTTTCCGACTGAGAAACATGAGCGGATTATCAATGCCTATCTTAAAAGTGGCAATATTGAGATTTCTGCTACCGACTGGATGGCTTCTCCTGAATTTGATCCCATACAAGGAAATACATTTGCCATCTTTATTATTGGGGAAACGTATGACGAGCTTAAAGCAGTTTTTGATAAAATCAAGGATGGAGACAATAACAAAAGACTACAAGAGTTGCATGAAATGCCTTTCGGAATATACGGCCAATTCTATGATAAATATGGCATTCAGTGGATTTTTAAAGGTGAGAAAAAAAATACATAAAGATGCTTCAAGCTTAAAAGGGTTGCCCCTCGCCAAGGTTTACCTGCTTCCCATTTATCGGTTAACCTTTTAATTTATAAACAATTTCAACACGTTGAAGCATACACAAGGTCGTTACGGTATACATCAAATTGGCGACAATTTGTAACAATGATACCGTTTTCCCGTAAATCGTTGAGTTTTACATCATAACAACAGATCCAGGGAAATGAAATTGATTTTGAAAACCATATTTTTATTGTTATTCGTTCTTTTCAGCCAAAATATCTGCTTAGGAACTGATATACCTTCCGATTCTACTACATATATTTCTTACCATAATATTACTCAAGCCCAAAATTTCGCCGATGGTAACGGTGTAAAGGTTGCAGTATTGGATTGGATGTTTGACTTAAATCCCGAAGCCGCTAAAAAGTATATTGATCCGGTTTCTTTGGTTCCGGGACAACATATTGGTGTATATAAAGCCTGGCATGGTGAATGGATGGCGAAAATCATTCATAGAATTGCTCCCAAAGCTGCGATAATGCCCATAAGAGCCAGACCCAAAAGCAAAAAAAATGATAACAAAGGTGATGTTCGTCCATATCAAAAGTATTTGGTTAAGGGCATTAGATACGCTGCTGATCATGGAGCAGATTTTATAACCAATTCAATGGGCCCTGTTAAACAGACACCTGAATTAACCGAAGCTGTTAGATATGCTGCTGAAAAAGGAGCAGTATTTATTGACGTACATCCCGAGTATGTAAAAGTAAAAAATGGAAAGATTGTATTGTGTCATTCCTCAAAGTTAAATCCACTCATTATGCATCCCGGGATAGTTTCGGTAGCGGATCATCCAAGAAGAAGTGATTCGAGAAGAGACTTTTATACTTATCCTTATGATATCGATCCGGTATACAAAGATGGTTGGGGTTATTCCAACGGTCCACCTATAACTGCCGGCATTGCGGCGCTGATGAAAAGTGTAGATCCCAAGTTAAAGATCAATGAAATAAAAAAGATTCTTATTGAAACGGCTGATTTGCGCAATGGGTTCAAGGTTATTGATGCCCAAGCCGCTGTATTGGAAGTCAGAAGTAGACGTAACAAATAGACCAACCTTCTACTTGGAAAAGATTATTCAAGCTTTTCAAGCTATTGACCGTGTTATCCAAAATAGTCAACCAGTTTTCATGCTTCGCTGGATCGGTTCAACAATTTTTTAAATAACCTCAGCAATACTAGGCATTGGAGAGCTGAATCAAAGCGGACTGCTTTTCATGATATTGGCTGTAATTTTCTATCTATTAGGTGTCCAAATGCCAACCGGCACAGTCAATGTACCACTGAATAACAAATTACAAATATGAAAATCAACCACTTAGATCACCTTGTTCTGACAGTTCGAAACATCGAGAAAACAGTTGCTTTCTATAACCAAATTTTGGGGATGTCTCCGCAAGAATTTGGAAATGATAGAATTGCACTACCTTATGGTTCACAGAAAATAAACCTACACGAATTCGGCAATGAATTTGAACCAAAGGCATTAAATGCTAAGCCCGGAAGTTCAGACTTATGCTTTATTACAGACACGCCCATTGAACAAGTTGTAAAACATCTTAGAAACGAGGGGGTGAAATATTCGATGGTCCGATTGAACGCACAGGCGCCACTGGAAAACTAATTTCTATTTACGTTAGAGAACCTGATGGCAATCTCATTGAAGTTTCTAATTATTAATAATCTAATGGTATTTCAACGAGGAAGCGGCTCGGCCTTTCTTTGCCGATTTTTATTATTCAATTTCTGTAGTACATTTGGTTTTAAATCAGTACCTGACTGCATGCTGGTCAAGTACCAAACCGATAGGCGGAAACGATAATCAACAGGGATATTTCATGATTTACTTGGTCTCATATCTGATTGGGTGGGTACTCACAATCATTTACTATTTCAGCAATCCCAAGGGGGGCTTCATTCATGCGGCATTGCTGGTGCATTTGTCCTTCTCAGTCGGATTCTTCGGGTTATTCAACTTTGTGGGCCATTCACTTTTTAGCAAGAAGGTGGCAGCGCGTATCGGTTGGGTTTCAAACGGTTTCCAAAAAGAACTTGGATACACGTCACTGGGGATCGGGATATGTGGTGTTTTGTGCTTTTTCTATCGTGGCGGCTTTTGGCTTGCAACCATAATCCCATTCTCCACACTCTTGATTGGGGCAGCGGTGCTTCACGTTGAAGAAATTGTCCGGGCAAAGAACGTTAAACCCGGGAATACGTGGATTATTTTGCCAGATATACTGATGCCCGCAACACTGATTGTATTGTGGCTTCTAAGGTAATAGATGACACCTAACTTTCAGTAACCTGACGGAACGGGCCAATTTTGCTCTTTAGTTTCTCATCAGGCCTCTCTTATATCAGTTCGTTATAGGCTTCTCCAATTTTTACTCGCTCTTGCCTGGTTCATATAATAGTTCTATTTAGGTTTTAATCTTTAAAGTAACCACTTACTTATCTCCGTTATTTATTAAATTAACTCATAAAATCAATATGTAAGTCAGGCAATGAAGTTTTCTGTATTTGATTCAAGGCAGGCTCAAGAAGTGATCGCACTGTGTATCAGGGTTTTCTCCGATTCCGAAGGGCAAGATGAAGGTAAATTAATTGGCAAATTGGTTTCAGAGCTAATCACTACAAGTCCCCAAGATTTATTCGGTTTTGTAGCCACCAATCAAGAAAAGGTGGTCGCTTGTATCTTCTTTAGCCGCTTAACATTTCAGAACAATACAAATGCATTTATATTGTCACCTGTAGCGGTCGATACGAGTCATCAGGGCAAAGGTATAGGGCAACAGTTGATAAAGTTTGGTATTCGGCACCTTAAAGACCAGGGTGTGGAGTTGGTTTTCACATACGGTGACCCAAACTTCTACCAGAAAGTAGGTTTCAAACCTATCAGTGAAGACGATATCAAGGCTCCGCTCAAACTAACACATCCGGATGGTTGGCTTGGGCAATCACTCACTAATGCCACTATTATACCAATAGCCGGTGCATCTCGATGCGTAGAAGCATTAAACAAGCAGGAGTATTGGTAAAAAGTACTTTACGGGCGATGTACCACCGCTCTGATGCAGCTTTCTGCCTTATCGATCATCATTTACTGACAATCGTTTATTTCGTGAGTGCAAAGCCGTTAGATACAAGCCATCATCGAAAATAATCTAACATGAATGACTGTTCTGGATCTAGTAACTTTATGTAATTACAATTACTGGGGAAATAAGAAAATATTACCGGTGATTTCCCAACTTGCCACAGGGGATTGGGAAAAGGTTGAAAGCTATATGTTTGAATTTTTTGTCTAAATTAAAAGACAAGATTTTAATCAGTAAATGGAATACCTAGGCCCCAACTCAGTTATACTGCAGGAAATTGACATCTTATTTATTGCGCTGACAAGCATGGGGTTCTTCCGGCATGGTGAGACAGATAAATTCACTCACCCCAACCCTGGAAAGAAAAATGTCAACAATAATTATCTTTTTATAGAAGATTGAAATGGGGAAAAGTACCACCAATTTCTCACCACTTACTTATGCAAGAATTGCAGGTTTCTTGGCCCTGCTTATACTAATTGCCGGCTCTTTCTCCGGGTATATTCATTCAAATCTTGTTGTAACCAGTGACGCAGCAACCACTGCCAACAA
>JASFMR010000042.1:0-30714 GCA_050117475.1 Balneolaceae bacterium
GACGAATTTTGCCATCGATTATATCTTTACGGAAGAAAAATACTATGACAACCCATTTTATGGGGATGGACAAGACGTCCGCGGGGATGTCGATGATATTAACAATCGCAACTTCACTTACGTATGGAGAAATATCCTGAATTATATTTGGACAGCCAACGAAGACAATATCTTCAATTTTAAAGCTGTTGCAGAAAGCCAGCGAAATTACAGCAATTACCTGGAGTCTTATGGCGAGGGTATTGCCGCAGGTGGATTGTATAACCTCAATACGGTCGCTACGCCACAATTTGTCGGTTCTACAACCACAGATTGGGCTGTCCAGTCATTCACAGGCCTTGTTAACTACGGTTATAAAGACAAAGCCTTTGTGGATGCCAGTATTCGTTACGAGGGGAATTCCCGATTCTCGGATTCCAAGCGCTGGGGGACATTCTGGTCGGTTGGTTTAGGCTATCTTTTGTCGGAAGAAGACATCTTCCAGGACCTTTCCTGGCTGGACCTTCTAAAAGTTAGAGCTTCCTATGGTAAAACGGGTAATGCTTCAATTGGACTTAACCAATACCAGGCACTTGTCGGTTTTGGCAGTTATAACGACCAACCCAATATTCAACCAGACCAGTTGGGTAACCGAAATCTGACCTGGGAAAAGGCGAGCTCTTTTGATGTAGCCCTTGAATTCGGCGTATTTAATAAACTCGACGGTTCGGTTACATTCTTCAGAAAGAATAGTAACGAACTGCTATTTGATGTGCCGCTTTCCTATTCAACCGGTCATGCATCGCAGCTGCAAAACTCGGGAAAACTCTATAACCAGGGATTAGAAGTTGAACTTAACGCCGATATCATCCGAAATAATAATTTTGCATTGAGCCTCGGCGGGAATTTCACAACGTTGAAAAACGAAGTTACCGAACTTCCTACTGATTTGAATGGAAATCCGATTGAGATTACTACCAGTACCCGGTATAGAGCAGTAGAAGGATATCCTGTCGACGCCTGGTATATGAAGGAATGGGCCGGTGTAGATCCCGATAATGGAGATCCGTTGTGGTATATGGACACCGGGAGCGGCAATCGCACCACCACAAACAACTACAACCTGGCGGATTCTTACTACCAGGGAGCCAATGCGCAACCTAAAACATATGGTGGATTAAACACCCGTATCGATATTTATAACTTCTATGTCAGCGCCAACCTCTATTATGCCTTTGGATTCAAGGTATATGACAACTGGGCTTACTATCAGAGTTCTGATGGCCAGTTTAACTTGTTCTTCGGGCAGTATGAAACGCAGGCCCCGGATACGCACTGGCAAGAGCCGGGCGACGTGGCCAAGAATCCGAAGATTATTTACGGGGGGAACAAATTATCCAATCGTAACTCTTCACGATTCTTATATAGAGGAGACTATTTGAGGCTCAGAACCTTGAATGTAGGGTACAGGATTCCTTCCAAGTACTTGGAAAATATAGGACTTCAATCTGCTACTCTGTACTTCTTGGGTCAAAACCTGTGGACGCATGCCTTTGACAAGGATTTGAAATATGATCCCGAAGTTAAGGCCAGCGGTTTTACTGATCTACAGGCAGCACCTCTGAGATCCGTGACATTTGGAGTTAAAGTTAATTTCTAAAGCGAATTATGATGAAGAAAATTATTAGATATCTATTTGCACTGCTTATTATAGCAGGGGTCGGCAGCGGGTGTGACAATTTCCTCTCACCGTCTGTAGATCAGAATAAACCGGTAGAGGGGGCTATTCAATCAGGATCTGATATGCAAGCCGTTGTCTACGGGGCCTATGATGACCTTAACCGAGTTGAGCTTTTTGGCCGCGATTTTTTGGTTTCAGCTGAAGCCATGACTGATAATGCATTTTCGAATGGGAATTCGGGGCGTTTTATCACACAGGACCAAGTTAACTTCACGGTTAACAGCGGTTATGCTCTGGGTGTTTGGCAGTATTTCTACGAAACTATTGCTGATGCCAATATTGCTATCAATGCCGATATTGCTTCGTCTCCCGAAGTTGATGAGTACAGGGGGCAGGCTTATGCCGTTCGGGCATTTGCCCATATGAATCTGCTTCTGGCCTTCGGTCAACAGTATGTTGCCGGTGGCGATGCGAGCAAAGGGATTCCTTATGTTACAACATATAACGAAGGCGACTTCTACCCTCCACGCGATCCCATTGCCGATGTATGGACAAAAATTGGCCAGGATTTCGATTCTGCTGTAAGTCTGCTGGATCCTAACAATTTTAAGGTAACTGAAATGAATTACTGGGCTGTTAGGGCGCTTCAGACTCGTTATTACCTGTATACGAAACAGTATGATCAGGTTAAAACTGTGGCTGAAGAGATCATCAATTCCGGTAATTTCAGTATAACTCCGGCAGGACAATATGTTGCTGATTGGGAATCGGGAAGTGGTCCTGAATCACTTTTTGAACTTGCCTTTACGACGACAGACCGGCTGGGAACTGATAACATTGCCAGAATCTATCGTGATACCAATTACGGGGATGTTGAAGTATCCGCGGATCTGTATAATGCTTATGATCCTAATGATGTTCGTCTGGGCCTGTACTCCGACGATGCCGGTACCTACCGCATGGTGGGCAAGTACTTTGATGAGCTGGGATCGGATAATGTCCGGATAATCCGCTATGCTGAAGTTATTCTGAATTATGCAGAAGCATTGGCTCAGGATCCAGCAACCCAGCCGGATGCTCTTACTGAACTAACCAAAATTACATCGAACCGGAATGAACCCGCGTATACTTCCGGTACTGTTGATAATGTTTTGAGAGAACGCAGATTGGAGCTGGCCATGGAGGGTCATCGGCTCTATGACTTGGCGCGTACCGGCAGGGATATTCCTGTCGGAGATACACGGTCTTATCGCACGAGTACAATTTCATATGGCGATTACCGTTATGCATTGCCCATTCCGGATAGTGAGATACGGGCAAATTCGAATGTAACCCAGAACGAGGGTTATAACTAACCGAACACTTGATTTAAAA
The DNA here is from genome assembly GCA_050117475.1 of Balneolaceae bacterium. GTDB lineage: Bacteria > Bacteroidota > Rhodothermia > Balneolales > Balneolaceae > Fodinibius. The sequence continues at coordinate 3,035 of JASFMR010000042.1, forward strand.
AAAGGCCCGGCCCAATAACTTGGGGCGGGCTTTTTTATGTTACGTCTGTTAAACTCGTTGAGAATAATTGTGTCGCTTACATATTAAATGAAAGTCATAACTTCAGATTACATTGAGGTTTTAATTTCATAATTTGAACGATATTACATAATAACGTATATACAGTACATTCCAGTTGAACGTTAGCAATTGTAATCCCAATATTTTTTCAGAAAAAGATAATTTAATGAACTTAGGCGAACGACGAACGAAGATTGTTTGCACCCTTGGTCCCAGCAGTAATTCAGAAGAAAAAATAGATAAAATGGTCCAGAACGGGATGAATATCGCCCGTATTAATTTTTCTCACGGGACCCATGAGCAACACGGAAAGGTAATTAAAAGCTTGCGTCGCGTTGCGGATAAATACGATGTGAGTCTACCCATACTGGCTGATTTACAGGGCCCAAAAATTCGCATTGGTACGATGAAAAATGGGGGACAGGTAATAAAAATGGGTGACTATGTAACCTTGACGCCGGAGGATATTGAAGGAACCTCACAAAAAATTCCGGTTGATTATGATCGCCTTGTCGACGATGCGGTTGCGGGAAATAAGGTGCTCATCGATGATGGATTGCTGGAATTAAAAGTGGTAAAGAGAAACACAAAAAGCTTGGTAGCCCAGGTGGTTGTTGGAGGCTTGTTAAAATCCCGGAAAGGGCTCAACCTTCCGGATGTGGATATTTCGATGTCCTCACTGACTGAAAAAGATATTGAAGATCTTGAGTTTGCCGTTAGTCAAGGTGTCGATTATGTTGCCATGTCTTTTGTAAGGTCGGCGGAAGACATTCAGGAGGTCATTTCAAGAGTTCGTGCATTGGGATCCAATGCCGGTATTATAGCCAAAATCGAAAAACCGGAAGCAGTTGAAGTTGTTGACGATATTATTGAGGAATCCAGTGGCATTATGGTCGCCCGCGGGGACCTTGGTATCGAAATCGCCAGCGAAAAAGTACCAATGGTTCAGAAAAAAATTATTGACCGCTGTCGACAGGCCGGCAAGCCGGTTATAACAGCGACTCAAATGCTCGACTCGATGATCGAAAATCCACGTCCAACACGGGCGGAAAGCTCGGACGTGGCGAATGCCGTACTTGACGGAACGGATGCCGTTATGCTTTCCGGTGAAACCGCCGCCGGCGCTTATCCCGTGGAATCATTGCAGACAATGGACAAAATTTGTCGATCGGTAGAAGATAATGCCCCCTATATGTATAATAGTTTGAGCTATCGCAAGCCGGAGTGGAAGGAGAAACAGGTTATTGAGTCGCTTGCGTATTCTTGTGTGGCGTTGGCGGAAAATGTTGAGGCTAATGTGATAAGCACAATCACACATTCCGGAAGCACGGCTCGTCGGATTGCCAAATTCAGGCCGCGTGTTCCTATTGTTGCCTTTACCGAGAGTGATGAGGTACGTCGCCAACTGGGTTTGGTGTGGGGGGTACGCCCGGTAAAAATTGACGAAATTTTTGATACCGATAAAAGTGTTCGGGTTATGGAAGATTATCTTAAGAGCCATGGACTGGTAGAGAGGGGAGAACGTGTTATTATTGCTACGGGCATGCCAATCGCCAAAAGAGGCCGTACCAATATGATTAAGGTAAGTACGATTGAATAAGAATTTGTTTGCAAGCAGTGAGGAACCTACCGCTCATATTATTTTTAGTGTTCCTTTCCATAGGATGTGGACAAACACTGCAAAAATCCTGGAGTAATTTCCGAGCCTATTATAATACCTATTATAATGCTAAAAAAAATTATGACGCTGGGTTTGAAAAAGTTAAGGAGCAGAATCGTACGATAGATCCGTACAAGCCCGTTAGAATTCATCCGCCCCCCCTGCAAGCAGGTAATAGTGATTTCGAGGAGGCCATTGAAAAGTCTGCTAAAATTTTGCGAAAGTATTCCAATTCCAAATGGGTAGATGAATCTCTGTTGCTCATTGGAAAATCGTACTATTATCAACAGAAATACTATCCGGCTTTGCAGAAATTCGAAGAGCTTTACAAAGCAAGCTCTTCTCCCAAAATGAATCAATTGGCTATCATCTGGAAAGGACGGACATTATTAGACCTGGGACAATATGACAAGGGTGCCAGCTTCCTTGAGTCTGAGCTTGAAAAGTATCCTTCAAAATGGTCACTGAAGAATAAAGGCGAAATTGAGTCACTGGCAGGGGAACACTATGCTTTGAGTGAAAACTGGGATCAATCAGCCGATTTTTTGTCCCGAGCGATATCTCATATCGAAGAAAAAAAGTTACTGGGTCGTACTTTCTTTCTGTACGGACAGGTTCTGGAACAGTTGGAACGATACGGCGAGGCCTACTATTCCTATTCTAAAGTTCAGGAAAATTTTCCCGGCTTTGAGTATGCTTACTGGGCAGCTGTAAAACAGGCCGATGTGGCCAGGAAAGAAGGGAACCTGGATGTAGCTATTTCTATTTATGAAAAGCTGCGAAAGGATGACAAAAATTTTCAACGGCGCGATGCACTTATGTATGAAATTGCCCGTACCTTGGAGATGAAGGGAGAAAATGACGAGGCGGAGCGACGGTACAAGGCTCTACTTCATGATGAAGAGGGTACCCAGTCTCGGAGTTTAAAGTCTGATATTTATTATCGGCTGGGAAAGATTAATAGTGACATTTATAATAATTTTGGCCTGGCGGCAGCGTACTTTGATTCCTCTTCGTCGATTCGTGAATCCAGAGAATCGGGTGAATCACAGGATGCGGGATCTTTGGCCGATGCCTTTGATACCTATAACCGCCTGCAACGGCGTATTCAGCATTCCGATAGCCTTTTGTGGTTGGGGTCGCTGAGCACTTCGGAATTGGATTCAGTGATCGAAGAGATAAGGATAAGAAAACGTAATGAACTGCTTGCCAAGCAGCAAGAAAGTAACCGGAATACCATGGCCAACAGGGAATTTCAAGAATCAGGCGGAGCTACGAAATCTTCAATCTATGGGTTCTTAAATTACCGGAGTGCCAAGCTGGTTCAAAATGAGAAAAATGAATTTAGAATTGTTTGGGGCGATCGGCCCCTGGTAGATAATTGGAGAAGGATTGAAGCTGTACAGCAAGCAGATGTGGATGCTAAGAAGTCTACGGTTCCACAAAAAGGAGATCGGGTTCCTGTTGACTTGAGAGAGAATATGGAGGGTATTGAACTTAATGTGGATGAGATTCCCAGGACTGAGGAGCAGCGGAATAAACTCCAAACAGAGAAGGCCAAAGCGCAATATCAACTGGGAAATTTATTCTTTTTAAACCTGAGTTCCCCGGACAGTGCTCGTAATTATTTTTACAGGGTGATTAACAGCGGAACGGAAAATGATTTGAGCGGCCGGGCCATGTATTCACTGTTTGAACTTTTTAATACTGCAAATCAGCCTGACAGTTTAACATATTGGGGGAATAAGATTTTAAAGCAGTATCCAGATTCTAAATATGCGCAACGAGTTCGGAAACGGCTGGGAAAATCAATGCCTGTCCATGCGGATAAAGACAGCTCCCAGACGCTCAACGAAGAATATCGTTTAATTTCAGAATCAAAAGATCCTAATAAAGGAGGGAAACTTCGGAGATTGGCTTTAGATAATCCTAATGCAGAGTTATCTCCATATATTTATTACCAGGCTATCGAATGGTATATCAGCCGGGCAAAATCGGAGGAACAGATTGCCGACTCTTTGCAAAAAAATGTTTCCGAATCTTCTACCGACTCTCTTTCAACTGGTTTTGAGCATGTATCCTGGGATAGTGTTCGGTTTGTTCTACAGGAATTTGATACAACCTACACAAATGCTCCCCAGAAGGAAAGAGTATCAAAGCTCCTTGAAGCGCTGGGGCAGAATAAAAGCGCTCAAACAGAAGGATTGCCTACCTGCCATGATTTAGGAACCTCCTTAACGGTAATGCCGGGTATGAAAGAATTTTTGTCATCGGTTAGCTGGCCGGATGAGATAGAAAATCAGAGTTTGACAGGAAGGGTCGTTTATTCATTTGTGGTAAATTCCGATGGCAGCTGGCAGTCGTATCAATTAGTTACAAGCAGGACTTCCCTGGGCATTGAAGACGCGCTTGAGTCGGCATTTGGGCAATACTTGCATTTTGCTCCATTGCAAGGCAAAGACCTGCCGAATAAAATTCGTTGCAGAGTTGAATTCCAGATAAATCGGTGAGTTTTACTGGATTGCTTTTACAAGCTGATGAATGGATGTGATATTTAGTTCCTTAAGCTGTTGAACAAGCTCCTTGTTAATGGTTTTAATCAGGCCCGGGCCTTCGTAAATAAGGCCGGTGTAAACTTGTAAAAGGTCGGCCCCGGCTAAAAGCATTTTGAGAGCTGTATCAAATGAATCAATTCCACCCACCCCTATGATGGGTTTTTGCCCGTTGGTTGCTTCCCTGATCCATTTAATGATTTGAAGGCTTTTCTCTGTAATAGGCCGGCCGCTCAATCCCCCCTTACCAATCTGATTAATGATATCCGGATCAGTTTGCAGGCCTTCTCTTTGTGAGGAGGTATTACATGCTACGTATCCGTGGACGCGGTGATTTTCACATACATCGAGCAATTCAATCAGTTCGGCTTTTGAAAGATCAGAAGAAACCTTAATGGCGGTTGGGATCACCCGGGCATCGTCCCTGATTTTCAGAGCGGAAAGCAATTCGTCCAAGGCAGCGGCATCTTCAAATGTTTTACCTTCGGTGGTGTTGGGACACGAAATATTTACAGTAATATAATCCGCAATCTTTTTCGCTTCATTAAAACTATGGACATAATCCCGAATAGCCAGATCTCCCAATATATCGGGGTCGTGCGTTTTTGCAATATTGATGCCCAAAGGAATTGAAAAATGTTTATTCTTGAGCCGTTTTATGATTGTTTTTGCTCCATCATTGTTCAGTCCCATCCGGTTAATAAGTGCCCGGTCTGGAAGCAGACGGAACATACGAGGCTTGGGATTCCCGGCGCTGGGATTCCCCGTGATACTGCCAATTTCAACAAAGCCAAATCCAATAGCTTCCATGATCTCGGGTATTTGCCCGTTCTTGTCGAATCCGGCAGCCAGGCCAAGGGGGTTGCGAAAGTCCAGCCCCCATATTTGTTGGTTCAGCTTTGGGGATTGATAATCATAAATGAGGTGAGCCAAAAATTTCAGGAACGAACTTTTTGATGCTAATTGGGCAAATTGATGCGTTATATCATGAGCCTTTTCGGCATCAAACCTGAATAAAAATGGTTTCACCAACGAATTATAAATCATAATATAATATAGCCAGCATATTTAAATGCCTTGGCAAGGTAATGTTCTTAATTCTAAGAATGAAATTTATAGGAGTTTTAAAGTATTAGATGAAATTTTTGTCAGTAAAAGACGTCGAGCAGTATTTAGAAGAAATCCCAAAATTCAGTTCTGTGGGATCAAAAGCTGCCAAGTTTGATCTTTCCCGGTTTGAAACTTTTTGTGGGAGGATTGGGAATCCACAGGAGAATTTTTTATCGATTCATGTCGGCGGAACAAACGGTAAAGGAAGTACGTGCCATATACTGGGAACTATTTTTCAAGAATCGGCTTACAAAGTTGGTGTTTATACTTCACCTCATATCCTACGATTTAGCGAACGGTTTACAATCAACGGAGAAACCATACCTGATGAAGAGCTTGTCTATTTCTTTCAGCAGTACCAGGATCTGTTGGAGCATCATGAGCTAACATATTTTGAAATTAGCACTGCCCTTGCTTTCTGGTGGTTTGAAAAATCAAACGTGGATTTAGCAGTTATCGAGGTTGGTCTTGGCGGAAGATTGGATGCAACGAATATCATTGACCCATTGGTGAGCGTGATTACCAGCGTTTCGCTTGACCATACGGATATACTGGGAGATCGTATTGAAGATATTGCCCGTGAAAAGGCTGGTATTATAAAAGCCGGGAAGAATCTGGTAATCGGTGACTTACCCGAAAAGGCGCGAGCTGAGGTATTTAAAATAGCTAAACAAAGGGGCAGCAAGGTGATAACAATTGATGAACTGAATCCGCAATATGAGAGACCGGGTATTTACCGGCTAGAAATTGGCCGTAAGGTTGTAACGGTACGGGCCAATCTGGTAACGCCTGTACAGGCTAAGAACCTTGCGATTGCCTGGCGGGTTGTTCAAATGGTAAAGGAGTCTGTTCCTGTTTCTCTTGACCAATATCTCTCAGCAGTTGAAACAATGAATCCGGGCATTGGGAGGTTTAATAAATTATTAGAAGATCAGCATTGGTATTTTGACGGCGGACATAATATTGAGGCTGTAAGAGCTATGAAGCAGTCGGCAGGTATAGTGGGTAGCATGGATAGAGCAATTCTGGTTTTGTCAATGATGAGAGATAAAATACGCCCGGATTTAATGACAGCGTTTTCAGAATTCAAAAATATCTATTATTATCAGTTAAATCTTGAACGGGCAGCAACTTTTGACGATATTAAACAATGGTTGCCTCAAGTTAATCCCATTCCCTGCACCCGTAATCATCAATCATTTCTAAATGATTTTGATTCAGAGTTAGTAATTTTTGCAGGAAGTTTTTACTTTTATAGAAAGGTACGGGACTGGGTTCAAACTTTTGCTTTAAACCGTTAAATTCATATCTACCTGCATTTGCTCCCTTATTCAGTGTAGATCAATTCTCTTTACAGCTTAGCCTTAAGATTGAAGAAACTTTTTTATTCATCGCAACTCATATAAATTTATAGAAGAAGATTATTATGTCGGATTATCAAACCGATGGTGTTACACTAGAAGAAATTGATACCCTTCACCAAAGAACAGTCAAGGAACTCAAGCAACTAGCAAGAGAACAGGGTTTGAGTTCGGTTTCGGGATTGAGAAAAGCAGAACTAATTAACCGTATATCCCAGTCTGTTCGTGACAAGGCCAGGGCTCGCGGTGAATTGGAAGAGAAGTCTGATAACGGAAGGCATACCCAAGCGTATAAGAAAAAGCGAAACTCCGGTCGGGATTCGGATAATAAGCGTGGCAAGAAGAAAAAAAGTGTGCACGACATCCTGCCTGAGTCGGATGCGCCCACGTTAGATGAGCGGTTGGCTGAAATCGAACCCGAACTGGGTCCTTACCTTATTCAAGAAGGTACACTCGAAATTTTACCGGACGGTTATGGGTTTTTACGATCAGTCAATTACAATTATAAAGCTAGTCCTGATGATATTTATGTATCCCCTTCACAAATAAAGCGTTTCCGTTTAAAACAGGGTGATTGTGTCATCGGTATCATACGGCCTCCCAAAGTGGGAGAACGGTACTTTGCCTTATTACGTGTAGATGGTGTAAACGGAAAGATACCTCACGATATGGATAACCGGGAGGATTTTGAGGATTTATTACCGATATATCCCGAAGAGCGTTTTAAACTGGAGAATCTTCCAAGTGAATATACTACTCGTATAATTGACCTTTTTGCACCTCTTGGAAAAGGGCAGCGTGGCCTTATCGTCGCTCAACCCAAAACCGGTAAGACGACGATCCTGCGCAAAATTGCGAATGCCGTAAACAAGAATAATCCCGATACCAAGGTGATTATATTGTTGATTGATGAACGGCCTGAAGAAGTTACGGAGATGGAACGCAATGTGGAAAATGCCGAAGTTGTGGCTTCAACCTTTGATGAGAAGCCGGAAAATCATATAGGCCTATCCGAGATTGTTTTTGAGAAGGCGAAGCGGTTGGTCGAAAGTGGCCATGATGTTTTGATGCTTATGGATTCGATTACCCGACTGGCTCGAGCTTATAATATATGTCAGCCGACGTCGGGTCGCACGATGTCGGGCGGTGTTGATTCCGAAGCCCTTAAAGCCCCTCGGCAATTATTTAGTTCGGCACGGAATATTGAACATGGCGGAAGCCTTTCTATCTTAGCGACCGCTCTTGTCCAGACCGGCTCTCGAATGGATGACCTTATCTTTGAAGAGTTCAAAGGTACCGGGAACATGGAAGTTGTACTCGATCGCAACCTTTCTGAGCGTAGAATTTATCCCGCTATCGATATCTTTAAAAGTGGCACGCGCAGAGAAGAACTCATTGTGCCCGAATCAGAGCGCGAAAAGGTAGTCCTTTTGCGTCGATACTTAAATCGCATGAATGCTTTTGAGGCGATGGAATTTGTATTGGATAAGATGAAGGGAACCGAAGACAATGAAGAGTTTTTACTTTCGATGAATAAATAATTTTCCGAGAAATAGTCGAGTCAAGAGAGGAGAGGGTATTTGAGACTGGATTCATATGTTGCCTCTCGGTATGAATAAAATAATCCTTAGCCTTTTGGTGGGGAATTACTTCAGCCCGGCAGGTATATTTTAATTCATTGACACTCCATCTTAAGAAAGGTTGAATCTTTAGATCGTTAGAGATATGAGTAATCTTAATTTTTTAAAACGGTCGGCAATTCTGTTTTTAATTGGTACTTTTTCCATTTGTCCAACGATCAACGCTCAGGATGGCTGGAGGAATGCCGAGGAATTGTTTATGGCTATGCAGCTGGGCGATGGGAGCTGGGCAGCTGATATTGGCTGTCGTGAGGGATATTATACCATCCGAATGGCGCCGATTGTCGGTAGTGGGCGAATTTTTGCCGTTGATATCAATGCGAGAGCACTTTCTGATTTGCATGACAATCTAAAGGCAAGGGGTATTGAGAACGTAACACCGGTATACAGTGTTGACGAAAACCCGATGCTTCCGTATGAGGTGTTGGACGCGGCTCTTGTTAGAAATAAATACCACGAGTTTACCAAGCCTTTGAGCATGTTAAAGTATATTAGGCGGGCACTGAAACCCAAAGGGCGGCTGGTTATTGCTGAAGCTATTAGTGAGGGGTTGAAAGATGATGCCAGGGAGAAACAAGCCCGGAGTCATCAAATTGCCAAACGATTTGTCAAAGCGGATCTGAACAAAGCAGGCTTTCGAATTATCAAGGAAGTAGATCCTTTTACAGAAACGCGCCGTGGTCGCCATTTCTGGATGTTAATTGCTATTCTAAACGATAATAGTGCCAAATCAGATCAAGACTGATTAATTTCGGTGAGTGCATACAGCTTATTCTTATTTTTGATGAGCCGCCCCGATTGACCGTACTTGGAATGGTAGAAAAGTAAAAGTGCCTGTTCGCTGCACGCTTTTCTTAGAAGCTTAACTTTCATTTTCTTAGCCTGGATAGGATCTGTATCGAGCCCACTCATGCTATAATGATTCAAATGCGAAGAGGAAGGCAGTAAATCCCCAAGATAGTAGGCCAAGTCGCCGTTATTTTCAATGACAACAGCCTGGTGACCCGGTGTATGACCTCCAGTCCAAAGGGCTGAGATGCCATCCAGAATCGTATTTGATTCTCCCATTTGAAATTCAATACGATCGTCGGCTACTAAACGATAAAATTCATCCAACCTGTAGTCATTACCGTCCCTTTTGTTACCGTCAACTTGGCTGAGAGCGTATTCCCATTCTTTACGGTGTACATAATAGGTAGCATTCGGAAAGGTGGCTACTGTTTTTGAATCCTCATTGGTAAATGAGCATCCTGCCGAGTGAATGTAATGAAGATGGCTAAGTATGACATGTGTTATGTCTTCCGGGGAAAGCTGAAATATTTCCAGGTTTGTTTTTACATTTGAAACATTTTCATACCTGCTTCGGGCATCCAATCCCCATCCCAGGCCTGTATCAAGCAGCACATTATGCGGACCTGTTTTAATTAAAATGGGATTAATTCCTACAACAGCGGAATTCGAGGTAGCGGTAATGTCATCTTGCCTTGAAGCATCTTCTTCCGGTGAAGACCGGTTGATATGTCCGTCGCGAAAAATCTCAAAACGACCTTCGCTTAGAATCTCAATCGTATAAGAACCTAATTGCATACTTACTCAATTTTTATCTCGTATGGGAATAATGTCAATGCATCATGGTGTTTTAATAAGGATAATTGGGTTTTAACTTTTTCAGCAATAGGATTTGAAAACCAGCTATTGGGAAACAGTGTTTGGGCCTCAACGCTTGCAGAACCCATTAACATCTCGTAAAAGCTTTTTGGTTTGGGATAACGTGCTACTTTATAGGCTTTTAAGCCCGCTTTTTCAGCAGCTATATCCAACGCTCGATCCAATCCTCCCAGTTCGTCGACAAGGCCCTGTTTTTGGGCTGCGGCCCCGGTCCAAACACGTCCCTGTGCAATATTGTCAATTTGATCGGCCGTCATACCTCTGTCTTTAGCCGCCTTGGTAATAAAAGTGTGATAAAACGCGTCGATGTACTGCTGGAGAGCTTTTTGTTCGGATGGACTAAGTTGGCGAGTGGAAGTCAACCAATCGGCATGCTCATGAGATTTAACCTCATCAAAGGTTATTCCGAGCTTGTCATTGAACAGTTGCTTAGCATTGAACTTGGTAGCAAAAACACCTATGGAACCGGTTATGGTAGTTGGCTCAGCCACGATGCTATCTGCGGCCATTGAGATATAGTAACCCCCGGATGCAGCGACATGACCCATTGAAACAATTACTGGTATGGTCTTTTTGGTTTCCTGCAGCATTCGCCAAATCGTATCAGAAGTACTGCCGGATCCTCCGGGGCTATTGACTCTCAGTACTAGTGCCTTGACGTTATTGTCTCCCCGGATTTGTTTGAGCTGGTTTTCAATAAAACTTGCAGAGATATAATTATCTCTGTCAAACGGTGAATTGGAATCCATATCAGGAGCAATAGGCCCATTGGCATAAATTACGGCAATTTTATCGGTAACGGAGGGTTGTGAAAGTCCCGCTGTTGAAGCCGAGACTTTTGCGTAACGTCCGTTGGAAACAGTGGTCAGCGTTCCGCTATCGCTTATCCCAATATGTGTTTTAATATAGTTTTCCACTTGATCATCGTACATTAACGAATCAATGAGGTGCTGTCGGTAGGCAAATTCAGCCGTAAGATGCGGTTTGTCATTCAGGAGGCCATTTAATTTCTCAATTGAAAGACCGGTTTTCTTATTAACGGCTGTAAGAAAAGTGTTGGTTACCCCTTCCAAAATTTGATTTAGCTGATATGCATTCTCTTCCGAAAGGTCTTTTCTGTAAAAAGGTTCTACGGCGCCCTTATACTTGCCGTGGCGGGTCACTTCAGCATTAATGCCTAACTTGTCAAACATTCCCTCCAGGAACATAACCTGGCTATAAAATCCATCGAATTCGAAAAAAGCTTCAGGCGGAGAGAAAATGGAATCCGCGGCAGTAGCCAGATAATATCCCTTTTCATTAAAGCCGATGTCGTTAGTACTGGCGTATACAAACTTATCTGAGCTGTCACGGAAAGCACTGATAAGCTGATGGGCCTCCTCAAGATTTGCCCACCCGGCTGTCATAACATCGATTTGAAGCCAGATGCCACTAATTTTGGTATCTGTTTTCGCTTTGGATAAATTTTCTTTTAATGTTTGTAATGAGGCCTTATCATTCTGCTTTCGATTGAATAATTCATCCAGGGGATTGGATGGAGGCCGGCTGGGAAGTGAACCACTGAGGGAAATTTTTAGAACCGAATTACTTTGTACGTACGGTTCAGGTTCTTTCGAACTGCTTGAGATCGTTATAATTGCCAGGAAGAATATAATTAGAAAAGCCAGTATAGTACCCAGCGTTGCGGCAATGAGCGTCTTAAAAAATTTCATATCAATAAACAGTAATCAAGTATTTTAGAATTAAATGATGTAACAGTTTGTTAGGGTCTGGGTTATGCAAATGGTTTAAGTATGTTATCAAAAGTGTCTATCATAAACAATGGAAAAACAGAATGTCATCGTAATTGGTTCAGGGCATAACGGGTTGGTGACGGCCTGTTATTTAGCGAGGGCGGGCTATTCCGTTACCGTATTGGAGCGCCAGAAAATGCTGGGCGGTGCGGTAAGCACAGAGACAATGTTCCGTTCCCCAACTTACCCCGAAGGCTTCCGCATGGATGTTGGATCTTCGGTTCATATTATGATCCATCAAACAGGGATTCTCGAAGAACTGGAACTGAAAAACTATGGTCTGGAGTATATAGAGATGGATCCCATCATGTCTTACCCGCTGCCTGACGATGAGGGGGTCATACATTTTTTTAGGGATCTGGAACGAACCCTCGATTCAATCGAAAAGGTGGCTCCAGAAGATGTAAATAACTATCGCGAGTTTGTTGAATTTTGGGGGCGTATCAACGAAGGGGTACTTAAAGCCTTTTTGGTGCCTCCAAGCGGTAAAAATATTATAACCGAACTTGCCAAAGGGCAGATTCGCAACGGCTCGATGTTTGAAAAGGGGCAACAGGTTGATGGGCTTCAAAAAATCCTTAGCAGCTATGGAAAGGTCGTAGATGATAGTTTCGAAAACCCGCATATGAAAGCTGCTATTACCTGGTTCGCTGCCCAATCCGGCCCTACGCCGGATCATCCCGCTACCGGAGATTTTGCTGGGTGGCAGTCGATGTTACATCAAAGCGGAGCAAAACATCCCAGGGGCGGCAGCGGTATGTTAACCCAGGCTATGGCAAGACTGATCGAAGCTAACGGTGGGAAAGTTATTACCGACGCGCCGGTTGAAAGCATACTTGTCGAGAATGGAAAGGCTATTGGCGTCAAAACGAATCAGGATGAGTATCGGGCTGATGTTATCGTATCTAATGCACACGTGCAGACAACAATGATGAAACTCGTGGGACGCGATTATCTGCCTGAAAAAACCTGCGAGAAGGTTGAAAATATTAATATTGGTAATGGCTTTGGGATGGTTATCCGCTGTGCGGTGGAAGAGTTGCCCAGGTATGAGGCTTGTCCCGAAGATCCGTTCATCCACAATGGCATGCAGCTGTTGGCTCCGTCGCTGCAGTATATGAATAATGCTATCGGGGATTATCTCCATAAAAGGCCGCCGGAGAATCCCGCTGTACTTGCAATGACATTCTCAAATATCGATCCTGATGTTGCGCCGAGCGGGGGACATACCCTTTATGCCTGGGCCCAATGGCATCCTTATGAATTACAAGAGGGGATGCACTGGGATGATATCCGGGACCGGGAGGCGGAAAAAATTTATGAGGTTATTAAACAATATGCCCCCAATATGGAGGGCAAGTTGATTGACTGGTTTATACAGTCACCGCTCGATATTGAACGACGGCACGGATTACTCAAAGGAAATGTTATGCATGCGGAGATGAGCTTTGACCAGATGTTTATGTTCCGCCCCATTCCTGAAATGAGCAAGTATAAAACACCGATAGAAAATCTTTACCTGTCTTCGGCCTCTTGTCATCCCGGTGGTGGTGTTTTTGGTGCGGCGGGCTATAATGCGGCAAAGGTTATTTTAAAAGATTTGAAAAAGAAATCCTGGTTTAAATTTAGTTGAAGTATATGATTGAGAAGTCGAATTCGGTAGTTACTGTCAATCTGGATACGCTTAAAAAGAATATTAGAAATTTACTATGCCATGTGGATAAAGAGACACGGGTAATGGCTGTTGTGAAAGCAAATGCCTACGGTCACGGTGCTGTTAGAGTGGCAAAATGTGTGGAGCCGATGGTTGGGGCTTTTGCAGTTAATGATATACACGAGGGAATTGAGCTCAGGGAGCATGACATTTCCAAACCTGTGTTGGTTTTTGGTGTACCCGAGGCTTCATTCGCCCCACAGTATCGGATTCACAATTTGACGGCTACTGTGAGTGCTGAGGAACATTTTGAGATGCTTCCCCATGGTACGTCCTATCATCTTAACTTCGATACCGGGATGGGGCGACTGGGTTTTCGTTCTGAAGAGGCAAAACAGGTCTCTGAACTTGTGAAGCTGAACAGTGAACTGTTTTGTACGGGTATTTATTCTCATTTCGCTACAGCGGACAATCCCGGCTCCGAATTGGTATTACGCCAGCATGATCAGTTTCAGACTATTCTTCGCTATTTTCCTGGTGGGCTTGCCACGCATATTTCCAATACGGGCGGCACGGCATTTTATGAGACTGAACAGTTTAATATGGTTCGCCTGGGGATTGGTATGTACGGTTATCCGCCGGGGAAGACAGCTATTGATGGGTTGGAACCCATATTGAATTGGAAAACCAGGTTGGTGCAGACCAAGAGAATAGGAGCCCATATGCCGGTAAGTTATGGGGGGGACTGGCAAGCTCTATCGGACGGTTATTTGGGAGTGCTTCCCGTTGGATATGACGATGGTCTCCGGCGTAATTTAAGCGGCAAGATATCGGTGCGAATAGGTTCCAAGTCCTATGAAGTGGTAGGCAATATAACGATGAACTACTGTATGGTTTTTTTGGGGGATGAGGATTTTGAAGCAGGAACTGAAGTTGAGCTTCTGTATGATGAAAATGACGCTGGGCTATGGGCTAAGAAATTAGAGACTATCCCCTACGAAATATTGACCGGGATCAATCCCAAGATACCGAGAGAATATATTCCTCCCCATTGAAATAGTAAGTGCTGTAAAGAATAAGGAGGTACGTGAAAACTAATTCCCGCTGAAAGCTTTTTCCAGATCCTCTTTTCGTTTTTTGACGCCGAACTTGCTAATCCAGATGGAAAATTGATAAAGAAGCACCAGTGGAATGGCCACCAGGATCTGGGAAACAGGGTCGGGAGGAGTCAGAAAAGCTGAGAGAATGAAACAGAAAATAATGGCATGTCGCCGGTATTTTTTGAGAAAATCAGGGGTAAGCAAACCCACTCGTGAGAGAAAGTAACTAAGTACAGGCAGTTCAAAGACGGCCCCGCAGGATAAAATCCACATCGAAAGGGAGCTAAAATACTCGTTGATGTCAAAATCATTATGGATGACATCGGAAATCTGGAATTGGCTAAAAAACTGTAATGCAAAGGGCACCAGAATAAAATATCCGAATGCTACGCCAAAAAGGAAGAAAAGGGTGATAAAGATTGTATAGCCTCGCGTCTTCTTTTTTTCGGAGGTTCCCATCGCCGGGGCGATAAATGCCCAAAGCTGGTAGAATAATATGGGAGAACCAATTATGGCGCCTGATACGATCAGGGTTCCCCAAAAGGTAAAAAACTGACCCGGCAATTTTCGGCTTTGTATAGTCAGGTCAATGGCATGGATTCCCAGCCATTTATAGATAAAAAAGTCAGCCTGGGTGGGGCCCATAATAACTTTTTCGACTAGAAAATCGCTAAAAAAGAAGGCAATAATCACCCCGACAGCAACACCTGAGAATCCTTTAATGATACGCCAGCGCAGCTCCTCGAGATGGTCCAAAAAGGGCATCTCACCGGTTCGATTCTTGGGAGGTTTGGCCTTGGGAGGCTCTTCTGTCATAATTTCTCGTTTCTCCACTGTTGTCAGGGCTTAAATTGATTCTTTTTTAAATGGAGGATTAATATAATCTGTTTGAATTAAATTCTTCTAAAATTAATAGCAAGTCTCATTTTTATTCGGTTAAATTTTTTCCAATACTACACAAAAGTAACTGAAATCGTAACGATTTAAATTCTTAGCTGTTACTATGTTTTTGGGAGGAACCGAATTTTTCGTAATACTCGCAGTTATTTTGCTTTTTTTTGGAGCAAAAAAGATTCCTGAGCTAGCTCGCGGAATTGGCCAGGGTATTACTGAATTTAAAAAGACTACCGGTGATTTCAATAATGAAGATGCTGATCGAGAGTAACGATGGATTACTGACAAACGGTTATGCAGTTACAAAATCATAAAGTGGGAAATGGTTGCAAAGTTCTTCAACTTCATTTCGCACGTTCTCAATTTCTGACTCATCCTCCGGATCCCGGAGAACCCGATCAATAAGTTTTGCTACCTGGCGAAATTCATCTACGCCCAGTCCCCGGGTTGTCATGGCCGGTGAACCAATGCGTATACCGGAAGTCACAAATGGGCTCTCGGTATCAAAAGGAACCATATTTTTATTCAGGGTAATATTTGCTTTTTCAAGAGCCCCTTCTGCAATCTTGCCGGTAAGATTCTTGTTTCTCAGGTCAATCAGGATCAGGTGATTGTCCGTCCCGTCACTAACGAGGTTATAATCCATACTTTTGAACGTTTCAGCCAGTGTTTGTGCATTCTTTTGCACTCTTTTTTGATAGATCTTGAAATCATCTTTCAGGGCTTCTCCAAACGAGACAGCCTTGGAGGCAATTACATGCATGAGGGGCCCGCCCTGGGTACCGGGGAAAACAGCAGAATCCAGCACCTCGCTCCATTGTTTGGTTCGTCCGGATTTACGCGCTTTAACTCCCAGCGTATTTTCCCCGTCTTCGCCGAGTAATATCATACCGCCTCTTGGACCACGTAATGTTTTGTGGGTGGTAGTAGTAACAACATGACAATAGGGAAACGGGTCATTTAAAAGGCCCGTTGCAATGAGTCCTGCTGTGTGGGCCATATCCATCCAGAGATAGGCCCCGACCTCGTCGGCGATCTCTCGGAATGCGGCATAATCAAAATCACGGGGATAAGCGGATGCCCCGATGGAGATGAGTCTGGGTCTAATCTCTTTGGCTCTTTTTCGGACTTCATCCAAATCAATCCGGCCGGTCTTTTTATCAACACCATAGAATTCAGAATTATAGATACGGCCCGAAAAGTTAACCGGTGAACCGTGAGTCAAATGGCCGCCATGAGAGAGATTTAATCCCAGCAGTGTTTCTCCGGGTTTCATAAATGCCAGGTAAACCGCGGCATTTGCCTGGGCCCCGGAATGAGGCTGAACGTTCACCCAGGATGCACCGAATAATTTTTTTGCCCGTTCCCTGGCCAAATCCTCAACTTTATCCACAATTTCGCAGCCTCCGTAATACCGTTTCCCCGGCAGCCCTTCAGCATATTTGTTGGTTAGTGTAGAGCCCATGGCTTCTATTACAGCTCTGGAAGCGAAATTTTCAGAAGCAATAAGTTCTAAATTATTGTTCTGGCGTTTTTTCTCTTCGGTAAGCAATTCAAATATTTCGGCATCTTCTTCAGCTAATGATTTCATGGGCTTATTCATTCTCCGTTAAGTCGTGAATTTTATTTACGCGTCTTTGGTGGCGTCCACCGTCAAAGTTAGTTTCTAGCCAGGTTTTTACGAATCTTTTGAGCTGATCGTCATTAAGCTGGCGACCTGGAATGCACAAGATATTTGCATCATTATGCTGGCGGCTTAAACGAGCAGAATCTTCGTCATAAACTAATGCGGCGCGTACATTTTTAAATTTATTGGCCGTCATACACATTCCTTGTCCGCTTCCGCAAACGAGTATACCCAGATCGTTGTCTCCTTCGTCTATTTTTTCTGCTACTTGTACGGCGAAGTCCGGATAATCCACCGAGTCTTCGGAACGGGTTCCATAATCGACGGGCATGTGTCCAAGGTCTTCCAGAATTTTTTTAATTTTTTCTTTGGCTTCAAATCCCGCGTGATCACTTGCAATGGGAATTATCATGGCGTAAACAGCTAAATTATGGTTGTCACAAACAGCTTTAATATCATCAAAAATTTTCTTACTAAAAAACGAAGTTCCGATTCACTATACCGGTGTAGATTGTTAATTCTGTGGTCATTATATGTTACAAATAATTACCGTCCGTTAGTAAGCGCATAGATAAGAATGTTTGCCCCCATCTGAAATGCTTTTTGACGAATAGACTCCGGATCATTATGCACTTCGGGATTAACCCAGCCATCGGCGATATTTGTTTCATAGGTGTAAAACAAGACTAACCGTCCATCTCGGAAAAGGCCAAAGCCCTGGGGAGCTTTGCCGTCATGTTCATGTATCTTTGGCAGTCCATTGGGAAAATCATAAAGCTGATGATAAATCGGGTGATTGAACGGCAGTTCAATCAACTTTTCATCCGGATAGACCTTTTTGATCATGTCCCGAAAGTGCTGGTCCAGGCCGTAGTCATCATCAACATAAAGAAATCCTCCGTTGTCAAGGTATTCCCGAATGTTAGATGCCTCGGTTGCATTGACGGTGATATTACCATGTCCTGTTAGGAAGGCGAAGGGATACTTGAAGAGATCGCGGCTACCGATGGCAATATCATCATATTGAGGGTCTATAGCTATTTGGACATGCTGGTCAACATATTGTGCAATATTTTTCAAAGCAGAAGGGTCATTATACCAGTCCCCGCCTCCACGGTATTTGATACGGGCCAGTTTAAATTGGTCCGATTGTTGGGCAATTGCTGGGAGGGGGTAACCAGCTGACAATCCCAATAGTAAAAAAAGTAAGCTACATGCGATCTTCATATCGGAATTTAATTATCAGGTCTAGTTATTACAACGCGGTTGGTGTCACTGGCCATACTGCCGAATATTCCAATCCCGCCGCTAACATTATAACGGATATTTTGGATTTCTCCCGGGGATAAGGTTGATCCACCGGTCTGCACACTTTGAGAACGTAGAAAGTCATACATATTATTGTCGATGGCATTGGCAATAACATCGTTACTGTCGTAAAAAGCAATGGCAAGCCAGGGAACATTCAGTGTAATGGTTCCGTCACTATTGCGGTCATAGTTTCCTTCATTGATTATGCCCGATGAGTTTATATAATAATCTTTTATATCATTATCCTGGTTTTCAACTAAATCCCTGTAGAAAGGAGTCAACTTGCTTGAGTCGGGATGGATGGCATTGATTGTAAAAATATAATAGGCTTGACGGTCGGAGATATAATTGCTGGTGGTTGTAGTAATTTCAACCTGATTCGGGCTCTGGTAAGTATAGCTGTCTTGTAGCTTATTGACCGTATTAAAAACGCCGGGAACATAGGTTGTTGCTGTAATTACATTTCCGTCCGCCGTATTGATATGAAGCTGATAAAGGCGTTCTGCTTTTACTTTGGCCGAACTCAGTGAATTATAAATACCCGGTGCAGATTGTTGATAGGGGTATGTTTCTGCCACAGTGCTATCGGCATTGAGCAAGCGGATCTCGACTTCAGCACCTGAAACGGCTGCATCCTGAAAGCTGTATTCTTTTTGGATTGGTGTTGTTGTTGAAAGTCGAACCCTGGGTAGATTATCGCTGGCGATCAGGTACGATTCTACCACATAGTATTCCTGGTACTGATCTTGCTTATAAAGTTCACATCCGACAGCAACAATAATGACTGTAAAAAGAAGAATGAGTTGTTTCATAATCAGAAATCAAGGGTATATGAAATAGTAGGAAGTATAGGTAACAGGGTTACAGCTTTTCGCTTGGCCGGGTTTTTATCCAGATCATAATTATAAAACCAGATATTGCGGCGTGAATAGGCATTAATCACCTGGAATTGCCATGTTGCTTTTCCGATACCAAAGAATGAGCCTTTTCGGCTGAATCCCAGGTCGAGTCGGTTATATGGGGGCAGTCGAGAGGCATTGACTTTGCCTACTATGAGCTGGTCCAGATTTATACCGGAGGTGGGGAAGTCAAAAGCAGCCGTCCGGCCCAAAGGTTCGGTGTAGGATTGTCCCGTAGCATAATTGAAGACGGCCGTTGCCGACCAGCGGGAGCTTAATTCATATTCCAGGACAAGGTTTAATTCATGAATGCGGTCATACTTCGGTGGATAGAAACGTGCGGGACCGCTTTGAAGCAGAGGTTCATTAAAATTTGGAAACTTTCGCCGGGTAACGCTGAAGGTATAGCCTGCAAACCCGGTTAAGCGACCCATTTGTTTCTCAAAATAAAGTTCGGCACCATATGCATATCCCTTTCCGAATCGAAAAATATCCCGATATGGTAAACCGGCTTGATCAGGGAGGAAGGGATCCGGCTCAAATAAATTTTTCATTGATCGGTAATACATTTCAACATCCAAACCATATCCTTCCCAGGGAATTGTTTTTGCCCCAATAACATATTGGTTACCGTAAGCGGGGGGAACACCCTTATCCGAAGTTAGCCAGACATCAAAACCGGTAAATGCTTCATTAGATATGAGCGTCAGGAATTGAGTGTATCGACCGTAAGCTGCTTGCAGCCGAATGCGGTCGGAAGGGCGAAACTCCAATGAGAGTCGGGGATCCAGCGTTAAGAAATTTCCCTCACTGAAGGCATTAGCCCTTAGTCCTGGAGTTAAAATCCATTGTTCGGCAAGGGTCCATCTATCCTGCAGGTACCACGATCCGTATTCTGATTGGATACGGGAGCTGAATGTTTCATTACCGTCAAATTCATCCTGTAGCTTCAGGGTCAGGGAACCAACCCAGAAGCCGGACGAAATTTCGTGGTTGTCGTTGGGTAGATATTCTATATCACCTTTGGCGGATAAATCATAAATATTATTGGATCGTTTGAAGGGGGTGGAGGCAATATTAAAAGATGGGAAATTGAAATAGCGGGAGCCTGTAAGAGTAACATTAGAAAATACTTTTTCAGAGAAAATATGAGTCCAATTGGAGCTAAGGGTCTGGTTGCCATAGTTTATTTTTACGCCGGCATCTTCAGCAAAGGGAAAGTTCAGGTCGTCGACGCCCGAATAAAAGGCCAGTGAAAATTTGTTGTTGGGGTTTGCATCATAGTTTACCTTACCGTTCATATCAAGGAAGTAGAAACTGTTGGGGATGTTGTCGCTGGATTGACGCAGGATGGCTAGCAGTGGCTCCAGGGTTGAGCGACGGATAGCGAGCATCCACGAGCCCTTTTGGAAAGGACCTTCAAAGGAAGCCCGTGATGCCAGCATGCCGAGTGTAGCTGAACCCCGAAATTCGTTCCGGTTGCCATCCTTGTTAAAGATGGTGAGCACTGATCCCAGTCTCCCTCCGTATTCAGCAGGATACCCTCCCTTATAAAGTCGTACATCTTTTACGGCATCGGGATTAAAGGTAGAGAAAAAACCAAAAAAGTGCGTAGGATTGTACACAGTCGTCCGGTCGAGTAGAATAAGTGTTTGGTCCGGGCTGCCCCCGCGAATATACAAGCCACTGGAAAAATCAGAGGCCGATTTGACACCGGGCAGTAATTGTAATGACCTAAAAACATCCGCTTGGAAGACTGTTGGAACGTTCTTGATCAGCTCGGTTTGGACTTGTGCAAGCCCAATATTGCGCTGCTCTTCTTTTTCTTTTTCTGACTCAACCACAACCTCATCCAGCTCATAATCCTGGGGCTTTAGTTTAATATCCAGTCGTAATGGTTGACCGGCTCTGAGGGTTACCTCTTTTTCATAACGCTGAAATCCGATATAAGTAGCTACCACAGTATAGGTTCCGGGCTTTATCTCGGTTAGGCTGTAGTATCCGGAGGTATTTGTTGAAGTTCCCTTACGGGTATCTTTTAAAGCCAGGTTGGCAGAGATGAGGGTTTCACCGGTTTTAGCATTTGTTATGTACCCGTTTATGGAGGTGGTGTTCTGGGCTATACTCAGAAGAGCGTTTAATATGAATAATAATAGCAGAATAGTTTTTTTCACGTCTCAAACGACTTCAATTGGACTAAGAATTTCAGGATGTTGAAGATAAAACTTTTACAAATACTTGAAACTGAAATTCTAGAATAAGATGAAAGGAAAGAACGTTCCCGATATTCGCAATAAAGAGGTAAATTATTTCGGATTGGATATAGGATCTCTTGCTCTACCTGTGCCAACTCCCCAAAATCCCAATACTGGGAGATATTATAATTGGCATTTTGTATCTCCTTTCCTTGATTAAAGAGAAACTCTCTCGCTTTCATAACTAAGTAAACTAATATATCTGGGTAATAAATATCGTTAGATTTTATAAAACGGCTGCCAGATCATTATCTTAGGTTTTCAATTTTAACTTTACAGCGATTTACACGAAATGTCTGACCAAGATTCAAAATGGATTGTCCTTAAATTTGGGGGAACCAGTGTCTCGACACCGCAAAATTGGCAAAATATCTTGTCGGTAGTGAGACGGTACATGACCGATGGTTTTTCCGTCTGTGTCGTTCATTCCGCCTTGAGCGGGGTATCCGATAAGTTGCAGATGATTATTGATCAGGCCCCTAATACTGATGCCGGGCATTTGGTAGAAGAAGTCAAAAATCGGCATCGGGAGTTGGGGAAAACCTTAGGTATACCAGCGAATAAATTACTCGAGGAAGAGTTTAATGAATTCCAACATATTGTTAAGGGGATACGTCTAATCGGAGAGGCCAGTTACCGGGTCCAGGCGCGCCTGCTGGCATTGGGAGAATTGATGTCTACGAAGCTTGGTACGGCTTATTTAAAAACCGAGTTTGAAGAAGCTGAATGGGTTGACGCTCGCGAATTTATTAAAACGGATGCATTGAAAAATACCAGTGAGCGCTCAAATATCCTTTCTGCGGTAAGCAATACTGATTATGACCCTGAGTTAAACAGCACCTTTGAGGAACTCGGTCCCTTAGTTGTTACGCAGGGATTTATTGCCAGTGACTCTGAGAATAAAACGGTGTTGCTGGGACGCGGCGGGTCGGATGTATCCGGTGCATATTTTGCCGCAAAGATTGGTGCGGAACGCTTGGAGATCTGGACCGATGTACCAGGCCTTTTTTCCGCTAATCCCCACAGTGTGCCGGCGGCGCGCTTGCTGAATCATTTAAGTTATGAAGAGGCCCAGGAGATTTCCACCAACGGGGCCAAAGTATTGCATCCCCGGAGTATTATGCCGGCCCAGAAACACAACATCCCAATTCACGTTCGCTGTACGCTGAGACCGGAATTGCCGGGGACGATTATCTCAGCGGATGCTTCGGATGACGAAGCATTGGTAAAGGCTATAGCCGTTCGCCATGATATAACGCTCGTTAGCATGGATTCCCTTGGAATGTGGCAACAGGTTGGATTTATGGCGGATGCATTCGACGTATTCAAGCGTTATGGATTATCGATAGATCTGGTATCTACGTCTCAATCTAACGTGACGGTTTCGCTTGACCCCGGGCTGAACGACCACTTTAGAGACGTGCGTGATCATTTTGTTGACGAGTTATCCAATCATTGTAATGTCAATATTATAGATTCCGTATCTGCCGTCAGCCTGTTGGGTAGAAAAATTCGGACGATTCTCCACAAGTTGGGATCCTCATTTGAGGTTTTTGAGGAACACCAGGTTTATTTGGTAAGCCAGTCTGCGAATGACCTCAATTTTACCTTCGTGGTTGAGAGTGATCAGGCCGACCGGCTGGTGCGTCAATTACACGAGCAGGTGATCATGCAGTCAGGAAATCAACAGTCTTTTGGACCTACCTGGCCTGAGCTGATGGAAGATAGAGAAGAAAAAACGGCAGGGGATCACGCCTGGTGGAAAGATAAACGTGAAGAATTACTTGACTTAATGCAATCCCATTCCTCTTCGTATGTATACGATACGGAAACTCTTCAAAAATATGCGGAATTTATCAAAAACCTGGATGCTGTTGACCGGGTTCTATATGCCATAAAAGCGAATGCCAATGAAAAGGTCATGGAAACCTTTAGAACACTGGGATTGGGTTTTGAGTGTGTCTCAATCGGGGAAGTGGAAAAAGTACTGGAACTGTTTCCGGATATTAATCCCCAGGAAATTTTATTTACTCCCAACTTTGCCCCGAAGTCAGAATATGAGGAGGGATTGGACCTAGGGGTACAGGTAACGCTGGATAATATTTATCCCTTAAGGCATTGGCCAGAATTGTTAAAGGACGAGGAATTATTCCTGAGGATCGACCCCGGCCATGGCCACGGGCATCACAAGCACGTAAAAACGGGGGGCATGCATTCCAAATTCGGTATCCCGAAATTTGAGATCCCCGAAGTCGCCGATCTGTTACACAAATTGAATATTACAGTAAAAGGACTTCATGCCCATATTGGCAGCGGTATCAAAGATCCTCATTCGTGGAAAACTACTGCCGTAATTTTGCATGAAATGGCCGAACTGTTAGGGGGAGTAGAGGTTCTTGATCTTGGCGGTGGTTTCGGCATTCGTGAGAATGAAACCCAGGCACACCTCGATATTGAGGAAGTGAACAAATCATTGAAACAGTTTAAGGAAGCTCATCCGGAATACCGGCTGTGGGTAGAACCCGGCCGATTCCTGGTAGCTACGGCCGGGGTATTGCTTACCAAGGTAACCCAGCTTAAAGGGAAGGGTAATGTTCGGTATGTGGGGGTAAATACCGGGATGAATTCGTTTATTCGCCCGGCTCTTTATGGGGCGCGGCACACGATTGTGAATCTCTCAAGACTGGATGAGGCTTCGAACCAAACGGTCAATATTGTGGGGCCTATATGTGAATCCGGGGATAAGCTCGGGATTGATCGGTTGTTGCCCGCTTCGGACGAAGGTGATGTGATCCTGGTCGCTAATGCAGGGGCATACGGACAAGTTATGAGTTCAAATTATAATATGCGCCCGCCCGCCGGAGAGGTGGTAATATAGGTTGATTATCGGATACTGGTTGCAGTTTCAAAAAGCCGGTATAAATTGTAATAATGCGGAATGATAAGCCGTTATAAGTTTGTTATATTAACGGTCTTGAAAGAAATGTTCTTTGACTTTTTGGGGGTGTAATGGATTCGACGGAGTGAGTAGAATCGCAGGCTGCATGCCGAGTTTGAGCGATGGCACTCGTAAATAACCATCACGCATAAATGTAGTTGACAACAACTATTCTTATAGCTTAGCTGCGTAACGCAGCTTAGCCGTTCCTTCAGCTTCTTGCCTGCCAGTGCTGAATGGAGCGCCGACTATGACAGGATAGCATGTGCTCTGCCGACTGTCAGCACACATGTAAAATTTCAACAGTCTAGTCTGGGGTAGCCTAGTTGTCGGGCAAAGCTTCAGGCAAAATTCAATACGTCAACTAAGCATGTAGATGCTTGAACGATATACCATTTCGGACCGGGGTTCGACTCCCCGCACCTCCACTTTTGTTCGTAGTATTAAATCACTTCACAATAACTTGTGGGGTGATTTTTGTTTTTTACGGTGTTTACTTTTCAACTCATGGGTGATGGATGAATAATGTCGCCGTATTAATGTTAGAGAATCTATGAGTTCCGTAGTACTTCAAATATATGGATCCCACTAATATCAGTGAGAAAGCTTTATTACTTTTATTTGCTCTAATGTATTTGCACGGCTAAGAAAGACTTTACTTTCACTTGCCGGATTGGTACTATGGATTTGAGCTAAATTTGGCTTTCTAATAATTAGGAGATTTGAATTCAAACAGTACGGGTAACTATGGCAGAATCTAAAAAGGGTAATACAGCTGATACTTATAATCTCGGCAGGGTTGTACTTCTTTCGGCTGCTGCTGCATTGGGGGGATTTTTATTTGGTTTTGATAGTGGGGTGATCAATGGAACGGTCGACGCCTTGCAATTGGCTTTTAATTCTGCTGCCGCTGTGACCGGTTTTAATGTTGCATCGGTATTGCTTGGAAGCATGGTGGGAGCCTTTTTTGCCGGAACCCTGGCAGATAAGTTTGGACGCAAACCGGTGATGATCGCAACGGCTATTGCATTTATAATAAGTGCTTGGGGGTCGGGTATAGCCGGCGGATCACTGGAGTTCGTCATTTATCGAATTATCGGCGGTATGGCCATGGGCGCTGCAAGTATTATTGCTCCGGCATATATCAGTGAAATTGCCCCATCGAATATACGGGGGCGCCTGGCAACACTTCAGCAACTGATGATTGTAATTGGCCTGTTTATGGCTTTTATGAGTAATTACTGGCTGGCAGGCATGTCGGGAGGCGCTTCTGAAATCTTTTGGGGTGGTTTTGCTACCTGGAAGTGGATGTTCTGGGCTGAAATTCTACCCGCCTCTATCTTTTTCTTTTCCCTGTTGGCAATTCCCGAATCTCCCCGGTATTTGGTAGCGGCAGGTAATGTTGATGAAGCCGGTCAGGTTCTTAAAAGCATTACACCTCTGGCCGATATCAAAGCCAAGGTGGCAGATATTAAATCCACTCTGCAAGCGGGGATGAAACCCAAACTAAAAAATATTATTAGCACTTATACGGGTAAAATTCATCCTTTGGTTTGGGTTGGTCTTGGCCTGGCCGTATTACAACAATTCACTGGTATAAATGTCATTTTTTATTATGGGGCTACGCTGTGGAAAGCGGCCGGATTTACGGAAGCTGATGCATTATTACAAAATGTGATCAGCGGAAGTGTGAACATATTTTTTACATTTGTAGCCATAATGCTAATCGACAAAGTGGGAAGAAAACCACTTTTGTTGGTGGGGTCTTTGGGACAAGCTGTGATGCTTGGAGTGATGGCTTATATATTCAGTACTGCTCCCGGCGGTAGCGCCGATTCCCTGACTTTAGGCCCAACACAAGGTACCCTGGCCCTGGTGGCAGCAAATACCTACATTGCTTTTTTCGCATTTTCATGGGGACCCGTAATGTGGGTTATGCTTGGGGAAATGTTTCCCAATCATTATCGCGGTGCTGCACTTGCCGTATGCGGAATGGCACAATGGGGAGCTAACTTTTTAATAACGATCAGTTTTCCTGTGTTGCTGTCGGCTCTCGGACTTGGAATCTCGTATGGGATTTACGCGTTATTCGGTGTAGTTGCCTATTTCTTCGTAAAGATATTTGTAAATGAAACCAAAGGCTTGACCCTGGAAGATATATCAAGGAGTGAAGTCGAACGAGAACAAGCAGCTTTGTAAAATAGGATTGTAGTGCAGCTTGAAAAACTGATACTATGAGTTGCCTTACGAAAATAAATAGCCGAGGGAAGCAGGTTGGTGTAGCAACCAGCCTGTGAGGTTTTCCCGGGGACATGGGTAATGTGAGTACCTCATGTTCGATCTTGTCACTTTTAAAACAGTAAAAGCCGTTTTGGCAACAGGTTCTATTATAACTTCCCGGCCCTCAGGCTAATATACTTTAAGCTCACCACCATTCGAGGAGACCCGTTTTCCCCGGTTGAAATCCTCCACAATCAGATAATCATAGGATAGCTGGAAAAGCCATTGATCTCCCATTGTTCATTAGCGAATAATTTGTCTTCGTTGGAACGCGCTTTTTGAAATTGCCAATCTTGTTTTTTTGTGAGCTAGATTAATCAGAACTCGGGAATCCCGATTAAAAATTTCTCCCTATTCGTTGAATAACATCTATAGCATCATTCGTAACAAATATAGCCCACTTGTAACATTTTTATTATCAGCATGAACAACAAGTGGTAGTATTTGTGCGTGACCCATCCCCCCAGCTCAAATAGTCTTCCTTATTAAGCATAGATAACCTTTGAGACTTTAAAAAAGAGCTGGGGTTTCTTTTCTATTGTTTGGAATCTTTTTTTCGGGACTTTCAAATCTTCATATTTCCGGTTCGCCACAGTTGTTTTCCCACTCATCACAAAAATATATCTAACATCACAGTCAGCGATTAGCTTCAGCCACTGAAAATAGCCTAAAACAAAGGTCTTGTAAGTATCAAGATTTCAATGGTTTAGGTTATTATTTCAATCTAGCTATTAATTAAAACTGAGGTGTTTTATGCTTAGAAAGTTACTTTGTGTGGCTGTGGTATGTCTTGTTTCTGTCAGCGCTGCGTTCGCGCAGTCCGGCAGCATAAAAGGGACTGTTACCGATGCCAAGACAGGTGAAGCTCTCCCAGGTGC
>JASFMR010000043.1:0-29968 GCA_050117475.1 Balneolaceae bacterium
AATATTTCTCCAAAGCAGAAACAGAATTAAATCCTGGAAACAATACAAGATATTATATAAAACTCCTAAATGAACAGGCTGGAACATATGAGCAACAACACCTTTATTCAGAGGCTCTTAACAAATACGAACAGGTTATCAAATTAACCCCAAAGAAAAATAATCCGAACCATATTGATGCGTTAGTTAATGAATCACAGATTTATATAAAACTAGGTAATCTTACAAAAGTAAAGGAACTCATTGATAGATTTAAATCTTACGACCTTAGTCAACTAGATTTTGAACAGGTTGTTAAAGCCAAAACCGTTGAGTCCCATTATTTCAGTAAAATTGGAAAACTAAATAGTGCATTAGACATACTTGATGCAGTTCTTTCTCAGGTCGTAGAACGAGCACAGAGCAGTGCCGATTTGAAATCCGGTTTTTGGCATGTTGAAGATGAGTATCTGGATGCTTTTGAACTTGCCGTATCTGTTAATATAGAAATTGGAAATCCGGGCAAAGCAGTTGAACTGCTTGATCAGCTCAAAACCATTAATGACGCCTCCCTTTATCAAAATCCTTTGGTTAAGGCTACCCTGTTGAATGAGTCGGAGCTTACCCAGTATAAGCGGCTGACCGCCCAACTTGACGCCACCCGTAAAAAACTCCTTACCGCCCCCGAGAGCCAACAATTTGATATCCGGCAAACAATCAGCCAGCTGAACCTGAAAAAACGTAAGCTTGACAAAAAATTAACAAATCATGTCGATCGCAAACGTATTTCGGTTCGGGATATACAAAACAGGTTATCGGCCCACGACCTGGTGATCCACATGACGGAGTTAAAGGACAAGTATTATATCTCTAATATTTCCCGCACCGGCGTTAATATTCATACGGTGAAATTAACTCCTGGAATACGTAAACTATTTACCAATTCCATTAAAGAGGTTTCAACCCATAAGACCAATCTGGATTCACTTTATGCTATCACAAAACTTCTTGGAGTAAAACAAATACCCGATCGTATTAATAAGGTCACAATTATCCCGGACAGTTACTTCTACCAGCTGCCGGTTGATATTCTGCCCCTGGATAAACCGGAGCATAGTTACAGTTACGGAGAAGTGCACTATGTAATTGAACAGTTCAGGACACAGTATCTCACCTCCCTGAATGATTTCCAGATGAGTAACTCTAACCGGTCCAACGTTAAGAATCAGGTTGGTTTTGCCGGGTACGGTATCTCAGATTTTGGCGAAAAAAAGGGACACAGACTGGTCCCCCTGCCCTACGCCCGGACTGAGGTTACGTCGATTGCCCATGAGCTGACACATTTGAAGAATGTTGAAACATTTATTAACAGAGCCTCTACCAAAAACACCTTCACTCATACTGCCCCCAATGCCAAGATTATTCACCTGGCAACTCACAGCCAGGTTTCAGATCGCGATCCAATGTTTTCGAGGATCTATTTGAGTGATGCAGCTGACGCAGCATACAGCGACAGTACCTTTGATAATCAAATCTTCGCATATGAACTGTTTGAGCTCAATCTAAATAATGAGATGATTATGCTTAACTCCTGTGAATCCGGTTCTGGCCCTTACATACAGGGAACGGGGGTCATGGGTATCAGCCGTGCTTTACAATATGCCGGTGCAAACTCACTTATCCTAAACCTTTGGTCGGTAAATGATATGATGGCATCTGATTTTGCTATTCACTTTTATGATCAGCTCAATCAGGGTAAATCCAAAACAGAAGCGCTGCAAAACACTAAACAATATTTTTTACGAAATAAGAATGCGAGCCCTCATTATTGGGGTCCATATATGCTTATTGGGAACTCAGAACCTATCATTCGGCCAAACAGAGATAGAAATTTGGCGATGGCCGGCGTATTCATTGGCTACTTTTTACTCATGATAAGCCTTTCTTATCTGAAAGACCGGGGCTTCATCTTCAATAGAAAAGAAAAAACAGCTGCTTAAAAAGAAATAAATACAAAAAAAACGCCCGATTTTTATTAACCGGGCGTTTGAGCAATCGTATAAAAATGAGTGACTGATTTTTACTAATCCATGCTGCTATGACAACGCATTCAGATAGCTTTTGGCAACCCTTCGATAAGCTCCATTAAGTTCATAAGCATTTTTAATATTTTCACGAGCTTTTGCAAGCTGATCTAGGTGAAAATAAGCATTACCAACATACCAATAAGCTTTTTCTAAAGTAAGTACATCAATTTTATCTTTATAAGATATTACCTTCTTATAGAAGCTTATCGCTTCGTCATACTTTCCCTGGTTGTAGTAAAGCGATCCGATATTCAAATTTAACTTGGAAATCCAGGAAGGCGTGGAAGCATCATGCAATTCTTTGTCTAATAAAGTAATGGCCTCATTCACTTTACCAGTATTGGCAAGCCTTATAGCATTCTGAATAACCTTTGATTCATTGCCGTCAGACAAACCACCTTCTGCAGAACGATAGTAGTCAAGTTCAATACTTGATACCGGTTTGATTGTTGAGGCTTTGTTCTGCGTTGATATATTCATAACAGCTAAAACTGCAATAAATAATGTCACTACTGCAGCTGCTGCATAATACCAGTATTTTCTTTGTTTCCTTGCTTTGACCTTTTCTTTTCTTCTCTTGACAACAGCCTTTAAGTTAGCGACTGTTTTTAAATAATCCAGATGGTATCCATCCTGAATTAACTCCGACCATAACTCGTCGGTTTCCTTAGGCGACAATTGACCATGTATGTATTGATCAATTTTCTCCTCAAGTTCTTTTTTATTGAAACTCTCAATCATGATTTTAAATCCTAGCTTTAGTTAAAAGTACCAAACTGAAAAATAATTCATTCCCTAATCATGGATACCTCATATACCGATCAACTTGTTAATCGGATGCACAAATGGATGTATTAATTTGAAAACGAATTTTTTTGCAATTTGTATCATCTTTAATTCATATTTCAAGAGTAATTCAAAGCATATTTGTTACAAAAGAAATTAAGTTATTGTTACTAATCAATGCGTAATAAATTAAAAAATGGCTATTTAAGTTAACAACGGGCATTTTTATCCTTTTTATTAGAAAATTTTAAAGTTAATGTTACCTTCTAAAAGCCCCATTTTCACCCTGAGAATTCTTTCTTGTGTTATACTCTGCTTGGCTTTTTCTATCTTGATGAGCTGTAGTCGATCCGAAAAGATGAAAATAACCGGTCACCTTGACTATACAGGATCTGCGGATATTTTCTTTTCCAAGCAACCTATTCATTACAAGTATGCGGCCACAAAACGTTTTCCCGTTTCTCCCTCTGAAAAAGGGTTATTCACACTCACGATCCCCGTCGATTCCATGCAACTTATTAATTTAAATATTGGGGATAAAACCTACCCGTTGATAGCAGAACCCGGGAAATCTCTAAAGCTGGAGATAGATCGTGCGTTGTTTCCCGGTAATGTTAAAGTCAAGGGGTATTCCCAACCTTGGGACAGCTTATATGCCGCATATCATAAGCGTGAAATACAGCTGATCGATAAAATAAATGCTCAACTTCCCGCCTTTCGTGATGGGGATTCCACCGATGTACTTTCATTGTACGAGGACCGTTACCAGTTGGCCGGAACGTATTTTCGCCAAACTCCCCTTGCAGACCTTTACTATAAAGCAATAGGCGAATACCTTGTCAAGCAATTGGAAGATCTTAAATATCGCAGAATGCAACCCGGAATAAAGCCTGAAGCCCGACGACAAGAAATCTTGGATGAAGCACAAAAACTCAACTTCTTTTCTTTTGAGTCCTTATATGCACAGCGCGCCGGAATCCGGGATTTTACGAATGCTTTTGCAAATACTTTTGGGGTCAAGGACAGCCTGGACCGTGAATTTAACCAAAATCTTATGGAGTATGATGTCAAGCGTCTCGGATACGAAAAACTTGACTCAGCACGCACCTCTATTTTGCAATATATAAAGGAGCGAAAAGCTAAAGCCTATGCAAGAATGTTTTTGGTTGCGGAACGTATTGGGGAATTACCCTTGCATGTTTCTAC
The DNA here is from genome assembly GCA_050117475.1 of Balneolaceae bacterium. Lineage (GTDB taxonomy): Bacteria > Bacteroidota > Rhodothermia > Balneolales > Balneolaceae > Fodinibius. The sequence continues at coordinate 4,059 of JASFMR010000043.1, forward strand.
TCCCGGCTACAAGAATTACATTAATGAATTTGCAGATTTTCCGGAGTACACCTCTTTTTTGCAATCATTTTATACACAAATAAAACAGGTATCGCCGGGCCAGCCTGCTGTTCCATTTTCATTACCGGATCAAAATGAAGAAATAATCCATATGAAAGATTATCTGGGAAAATATATCCTGCTTGATTTCTGGGCCAGCTGGTGTATCCCATGTCTTGATGAGTTTCCATATATGAGAAATATTTATCATAAATACCCAAGAGATAAATTTCAAATCCTTGGGATATCCATTGAAGAGGATAGCTTAAGGTGGAGGCAATCAATAAAACGGTTTAAAAATCCTTGGCCCCAGCTTTACGGTGGAAACGAGTTCCGGCAAAAAACATTTCGTGCCTATCGGGGTGGCGGTATTCCCTTTTATATTCTGGTCGGACCGGAGGGCAACATTTTAAGGTACAATGATATTCGTCCCTCGTTCAATCTTCCAAACGTATTAGACAGTTTACTTTCAGAATCCTAACTCGTTCAAAAACTATATACATGAATCGTTTCATCGCGCTTTTCTTATTTTCTATCAGTGTCATAACCACTACGGCTTGCAGTCAATCCAATCAGAATACTGAAGTTTCGCTTGATGTCGAAATTGGCCAAATGCTGAAAATAGGATTCCGCGGATTGCAGGTAGCGGACACCAACCACATTGTTCGGGATATTAAAAAATATCATCTGGGTGGTGTCGTCTTATTTGACTATGACGTTCCCAGGAGATCGCCGGTCCGTAATATCGCCTCTCCGGGACAAGTAAAAAAGCTGGTCAGCGACTTAAAGGATCTTTCAGATATTCCTTTAAGCGTGGCTATCGACCAAGAGGGAGGAAGGGTTGCACGCCTTACCCCTAAGCACGGATTTCCCAAAACTGTTTCGGCCCAATACCTGGGAAGATTGGACAATCCCGACACTACTCGATATTATGTAACACAAATGGCCGAAACCTTATCTCAACTGGGAATAAATGTAGACCTCGCACCGGTTGTTGATATCAATGTAAACCCGGATAATCCTGTTATTGGGAGCCTTGGACGCAGTTTTTCAGCAAATCCAGAGGTGGTTACCAAGCAGGCGAGCATTTTTATTAAAACAATGCATAAGTATGGGATACTTACCGTTCTCAAACATTTTCCCGGGCACGGAAGCTCAACCCAGGATTCACACCTGGGGGTCGTAGATGTTTCAGATACATGGTCAAAAAAAGAGCTTATCCCCTATAAACAGCTTATGGATTCTAACCTCGTCGACATGGTGATGACAGCGCACATCTTTAATACCCATATCGATTCTTCCTATCCTGCCACCCTGTCAAAACCCACTATTACGGGAATCCTGCGCGACAGTCTGGGATTTAATGGTGTCGTAATGTCGGATGATATGATGATGGGAGCTATTCGCAAAGAATACGGACTTAAAACGGCGATAAAAGAGGCCCTTGATGCCGGTGTAGATATCTTGTCGTTTGCCAACAACTCCATTTATGACCCTCAAATTGTACCTCAAGCGCACGACATCATTAAAAAAATGGTAGAAGACGGGGAAATTTCACGTGCCCGAATAGATAGCTCTTACAATCGTATTATGAAATTGAAGAAAAAACTGAAGTAAGATGATCTTCCAAAAAATTAAAAATCATCTTGATCCCTGACCTGATCCCAATCTTCAAGGGTAGCATTCCAATATGGTTGAATGTCCCCGCCGTGTAACCGGGTATAAACCGAGGTAAAAACTGCTCCCAGTAACACGACTTGTACGTTGTAATAAATCCACACAAGGAAAACTACAAATGAACCGGCTGCACGATAGGCCGGTTGCAATGTGGATGATGTCAAATACCATGTTATCAAGGCCTTACCGGCTATGACAAGAATTGTAGTTATCCCTGCCCCAACCGAAATATCACGGAATCGTACTTTTATATCCGGCAATACCCGGAATAAAGCCGTAAAAAAGGAAAAGGCAAAGACTACATTCAAGGTGCCGGCCAGATACTGATAAACTAAGATATTCTGGCTCCCAAAAACCTCGCTGAGCAACCCGTTCATCCCATAAAGAAGACTTTCAAAAATAAATCCAACCAGAAACAATAAACTAAGCAAACCGATAAAAAGAAGTCCGATAAAACGGCCCCACAAAAATTGCCATAGTGTATGAATTTTAGGATCCGAAACACCCCATATTAGGTTGAGTGTCTGTTTAACCTGTGTTAATAAGGTTGTTGCACCAAAAACCAGCGTGATACTTGCCATTAAGGAAGACCATAAACCGGCATTTCCTCTGGATGTTGAAGCTACTACGTTTTCAAGTGATTTAGTCAGCTGATTTCCCAGAGTTAATGACAACGTCTGATGCAGTTCTGCCTGTCCCAGTTGAGGGCCGAGAAATATACTAACTAACCAAAGCAGGATAATAATTAACGGGGCGATCGAAAAAATGGTAAAAAAAGCGATGGCCGCTCCATGAAGACCTGGGTTAACCTCCCACAAACGAGCGTAAGTAAGTTTAAAAAGTTTAACAATATTATTGCGAAAAACTTGATTTGGGCGATAAGCCATTTTTAAAAAATCAAAATGAATGATTCACTGAATATCCAATTTATTATAAGTATGTATAGCATATTAAGTATTATGCTTTAAAACATCCTGCAATTGCAAATCGTTATTACAATGTTAAATCCCTACAGTTATCCATGGTTTATAGAACAATTTGAGAATGCTAAAAAAGAAGCTGAAAACTTTATCCTATCAGTGGATCAGACTCGATTTTTGCAACCTCCGTCTAAGGGGCGGTGGTGCATCGCTGAATGTTATAGTCACCTGATTAATTATGGAGAACTTTATTTTGATAACATTGAAGCCGGAGTTGCGAATGGGAAAACCGGGAAATTTGATCTGCGCCAGTCTTTTCCACCAAGATGGCTATGGAAAAAGGCTATCCATTTTTTTGAACCCCCTTATAAGATAAAACTCAAAACTTTCGATTCCATGAAGCCGGATCCTGTAATGGGCTACAACAAAACGGAGCTTTTGAAACAGTATATTGATTTACAAGATCGATTTCTGGAACAGCTGGAAGAGGCTCAACATAAACAGGTAGACCTGGGAAGGACAAAAATAGAACATCCTATGATAGCATTATTAAAAATGACTCTCTCAGAGAGTTTTGCCCTGACGGAGGCCCATCAGAGGCGGCACCAATGGCAGGCAGAACAAACTTTGAATATCCTTCAAGGATAAAAAACTGAAAAATCACTTTCTATATTCATCATAAGGAAACAAAAACAATCCATAAGGTTCTTGACCTTTGGGGTCAACTGACTGATGATGGCGCTGGTGCGCGTAGCGTATTAGGCGTAAAATTTTGCTATCACTCTTGAATGGCATAAACCGTTTATGGGCAAATAAATCATGAATCACAAAGTACAAAAATCCGTAGACGGCAATACCAAGGCCAATTGCGAAACTGACAGACCGGAATGGTGTCTCTATTCCAAGGTACATAAGGTAAATGGAGATACCGGCAAAAAACAGTGAAAACAGATCATTAAGCTCAAATAAACCATGATTTGGCTTATGATGGGTTTGATGGATTCTCCATAGGATGCCATGGAAAATAAACCGATGTACCAAATAGGATATGATTTCCATAATACCAAACCCAAGTAAAATATAACCCAGAAAAGCCCAGTTACTCATAATTCTAGCGATCCGTAAACGATTCCAATTTCGAATTTTTAATGATGAAAATGGGATTTAATACTAAGCAAATATTGTTTGAGACAACAGAAAAAAGACTGGAATTTTTATAAGTGCCGTATACGATACAATCATATAAGTCAACAATTGATTATGAACACTTTCGACCCGGAAACATTTGAAATCAAGTATAAAATTGCAGATGTCGCAACCGATCTTTTCATAAAAAATGACCAAAAATTTACGATCAAAGACGTTGCCGGAAAAGTTGATATGGATCCGGCTGAAATCTTTGATTATTTCCCTAATAAAAAAGCGATACTTGAATTTTATTACGCATCTTTGGTTACTCGTTATGAACTGATGCTTGATGAAATCGAGGATTTTGAATCTTACTCGCTAAGTGAAAAGATGTCCAATTTTATTTTTACCAGCTTTGATATGATGCGGGAAAAAGAAGCGTTTGTGAACACTACTTTTAAACGACTCATTTTAAGAAGTTTTGATAAAACCGATTTTGAAAAAGAAGTTGAGCGTTTAACTGAAAAATTTTTGAAAGATGATCAAAACCTGGCCATCAGCTCTACAATTCTTCTTAATCATTATTTTTTCTCCTTTTTGCGAATACAATATCTGGAGCTCGTTCGCTTTTGGCTTAACGACACCAGTGAAGAAAATGAATTAACTATGGAACTTACGGATAAGCTAACGAGTTTCTTGGAAGAACTGTTATATAATACCGTTGTGGATAAAGGTTTTGATTTAGCGAAGTTCATTTTTTCAAACAGAAACGTATGCCTACAGAACGTGCCCATTGTAAAAGAAATATTATCTAAAGTTGAAATTCGATAATTATGAGTAATGATTTTCCTTCCTCCAAGCTTGAACGAGGTAAAATATTTGCAAAAACGGGTCTTAAAGTAGGAACCAACTATGCAAAACGATATCTAAAAAAATCGGTCGGCAAGAAAGAGACTGAGGAAGAGAGCAGTAAATTTCACACTGAAAACGCCAGAAAGGTCTTTAATGAGTTTACCAAGCTTCGCGGCACCGCGCTCAAGATAGCCCAGTCTATCAGTATGGATGAGGGAATTATGCCCGAAGAGTTTACGGAAGTGATGAGCGACGCCCAGTATAGCGTACCTCCAATTAACAAAGCTTTGGCTCGTTCCATTATTAAGAAAGAGCTGGGAGATTACCCTGAACATATCTTTGATCGATTTGAACCTGATGCTATTGCGGCAGCCTCTATAGGGCAGGTACACTCTGCCTATCTAAAAGACGGGCGGAAAGTTGCCGTTAAAATTCAATATCCGAATGTAAGAAACACGATACACTCGGATATCACAATGGCGAAAACACTGATGAAGCGAATAGTTAAAAAGGGAGCAAACCTTGAGGACTATTTCGATGAGGTCGAAACAACACTAGTGGAAGAAACCGATTATAGCCGCGAAGGGAAATATATTGAGTATTTTTATAGGCGTTTTGCTGATGAAGATATTATTACCCCCCGGTGGATCAAAGAACTTTCTACCTCTAAAGTGCTAACGATGACTTTTGTGGAAGGCATGCACCTCAAGGAATTTTTGGCCCAGAATCCCTCGCAGGAACAACGCAACCACTTTGGGCAACTGCTTTGGGATTTCTTCCACGATCAGGTAGAACAACGAGATTTTATTCATGCGGATACACATCCCGGTAATTTTTTCTTTCGTAAAGATGGCAAGCTGGGTGTGATCGACTTTGGTTGTGTGAAAAAGTTTTCTGAAGAATTTACCCAGAACTATATGCAGCTCCTGCCCATTCACCTAAAAAAGGATGAAGAAGAAATTCGGAAAATGTATATAAAGCTCGATATCATAAGGGAAAATCCTGACAATGCCGAGAAAGAAGAACGTTTTTTCCAGTTTTGTAAAAATTATGGGGACGTCTTTGCCCGGCCTTATATGAACGATGAATTTGACTTCGGAGATAAGAAGTTTAGAGAAGAGCTAAATAGTTATGCGAAACAAATGCCCATTATGAATGAACCGCGTGGCGATAAAAATTTCATTTATAGCACAAAAGTTCATATTGGGCTGTATAGTATACTCATGAAGCTGGGAGCAGTGATCAATACCCGAAAAAGCAAAAAGATCACTCATGAAGTACTGGAAATTATGAAAAACGAGGTAAGATAAGATTAACCCTTAACTCATAGTTCCCGTTTCCGCTTCTCACTTTCGATCAAACTAAATTAGAAAATATGACCGGTGAACCCTCTTTTAGATACACCGGCCCCATTAATCAATTTAATCCTGGATATTGTTTAAGTATTTATAAAAATCACTATTCGTTGACAGAATAACCGAAGTTTTATTGTCAAATACCTTCTTGTAGGATTCCATAGAGCGCGTAAATTTATACAGCTCGCGGGCCTGGCGAGATTGATTATAGGCCTTGGCATAGATAGCAGCCGCCTTTGCGTCCGCTTCACCCCTGATTTCTTCCGCTCTTCGGAAAGCCTCTGACTGAATAGATTTCAGCTCTTTCTCTTTCTCACCGTTAATCCGAGCGGCCTCACCCTGTCCTTCTGAACGGAATTTATCGGCAATTCGGTTTCGCTCACTAATCATGCGATCATAAACGGTTCTGCGTACTTCTTCTACATAGTTAATACGCTTAAAGCGAAAATCCAGAATCTTTATTCCCAGATCCTCAGCACGCTCATTAGCCAGCTGCTGAATTTTCACCTGAATTGAATCACGCCCTACATTTATATCAGCCAGAGAATCTTCAATAACGTCAGTGATGGTCGCTTCTGACTGAGGCCTTCGATTGGTGGATCGTACAACCTCTACCAAGTCGTGTGAAGCAATAGCATTTCGTGTTTCCCCGTCTAGGATATCGTCTAATCGGGATTGAGCACCTCGTTCGTCTCGCAATCTTTTGAAAAATTGCAGGGGATCTGAAATCTGCCAACGAGCATAAGTATCCACAAAGATAAACTTTTTATCTTTTGTGGGTACCTGGTTTCGGTCTCCATCCCATTCGAGGTATCGTTTGTCAAAATAGTGAGCTTCCTGTATAAATGGGATTTTAAACTTCATACCCGGCTCGGTAACCGCTTGGCCCACCGGATTTCCAAATTGAGTAATGATAACCTGTTGCGTCTCATTTACGATATAAAAACCGTCCAGGGCTACAAGCAATAAAATTCCAAGAATGACAATGAGTGTGATTCCTTTAAATTTCTTCATCCTTAATTCCCCTGACTGTTTGAATTATTATTTGGTTTACTCAGTCGAGCCCCATTCATTTGCATTTGTAAAAGGGGCAGAACGCCATTTCCATCTTGGTCGGTAACAATCTTATTTCCAATTTTTGGAAGCAGGTCTTCCAGCGTTTCCAGGTAAATCCGTTGTTTGGTCACCTCAGGTGCCTTCACGTATTCGCGGTAAAGATCATTAAACCGAGCAGCTTCCCCTTCCGCACGATTTACCCTGTCCAGCGAGTAGCCCTGTGCTTTCTGAATGGTTTCACTGGCCTGACCGCGAGCTTTTGGAATTACTTTATTGTAATCCGACTTAGCTTGGTTAATCAATGTTTCTTTTTGTTGCTGGGCCTCGTTAACGGCATTAAAAGAAGGCTTAACGGGATCGGGAGGATTAATATCCTGCAGTACCACTTGTTCAATATGTATGCCTGTTTCATACTCATCACATAACTTTTGGATCAATTTCTGGGCTTCGGCAGCGACCTCGGCACGGCCGACCGTGAGCACCTCGTTCACCGTCCGGTCTCCTACAACCTGGCGTACGGCTGCTTCCGACAAATCACGCAGTGACTGTTCCGGGTTCCGAATCTTAAATAAGAAATTATACGGATCATCAACCCTGTATTGAACGACCCATTCCACATCAGCGAGGTTTAAATCCCCGGTAAGCATAAGTGATTCGTCCTGGTATCCTTCCTTTACATAACTGGAACGGACACCGGCACTTGTGGTCCGATACCCAAACTCTTCCTTCAATTGCCGCTCGACCGGCACAAACTGGACACTCTCAATAAAAGGTAGTTTAAAATGCAAGCCTGATTGGGCAGTACGAGTATATTTCCCAAACCGGGTGATAATGCCAACCTCTTCTGGATCTACCGTAAAAAATGAGGATAAAGCAAAAATTATGACTAATACTCCCAGAATGATATACCGTAAATTTTTGCTCAAACTTTTAAGCTGCGGGGGTAAATTCATACCCTGAAAATTTTCTTGAGCCATATATGAATTCGATCTTGTTAAAAAATGTGAATTACAATGCTAAAAGTGTGGATTCAACGCAAGACAGTATCATCAAACTTTTAGACAAATGATAGTAGTATCATCGGCCAATTGATAGTCACTGAATTTCTGTATGCGACGTTTTATATCCATCGATATTTCGTTGCAGTAACGGTTGTCTGTATCCAGCGATTCAATCAAAGATAATAGGTTTTCAAATCCAAAACGTTCCCCCGATGGATTTACCGCCTCGGGCAGGCCGTCTGAATATAGCAACAAAAAATCTCCTTTTTGTAACTCGATTTCCATGGACTCATAATTTACAGACGGGCGTACACCAAGCGGATACTTAGGCTCGGGCGTATAGATAAACTGGGTCTTGCCATCACGTTTTAAAATGGGCAGGCAATGACCGGCGTTTGCTACACGCAATTTCTTTGATGAAAGGTGAAACTGGGCGATGATACAGGTAATAAAAGTCTGTGGATCAGTTCGAGTGTGCAGTGTAGGTGTAATCTCCCTAAGTATTGCCTCCGGTGCATCACGGTGGAGACGGGACAACAACAAGCCACTCGTAAAAACGGCATGCATAGCTGCTTTCATTGCTTTTCCGGAAACATCAGCAATTGTCATATTCAATACCTGACTGTCTGCAGTTCCATTACTTCCGAGTATATAATCAAAATAGTCGCCTCCGACCTCAAAAGAAGGCATAAAGAAACCATAAACATCTACCCCTTTAACCGAAGGAGGCTGCAGTGGCATTAACTTAAACTGGCTTTCACGAGCAATCTCTATCTCTTTTTCCACCCGCAGATGATTCGCCATGCGCTCCTGGTACTCCGGGATATATCCCCCCATCTTGGAAACCGAATCTCCGTACTTATATGCGATAAACCCGTAGATAAGAGGTATGCCGAGTATAAAGAACTGGCTCCAGGAAACATAAGCCACATCCATGCTGGAAGACCCCCAATAAGGCATGACCATAAGCACAACAGCAAATACCCACCAACCGGTCGAAAAAGTCAGTAAACCTGTAATTTCCATAGCGTAGATAATAACTGCTGCAATCATCGAAAATATGAGTAAATCATACCATACAGGGCCAATGATATCAAAAAACATACCCGTGCCTGAAAAAAGAAATCCAATAAGGAGCATTCCAACAGCATAGTAAAGCCATCTTTTCTTGAGCCGCCCTTGTAAAAACTCGGTAGTGACCCCTACATGCCCCAACGCTACCAACCAAACATTAATCCATATCGCCATATTTATGGTTAACAACTTGGGCCGCATGATAGGTTCTGAAAAACCATATTGGCTATCTGCCTGATAATACACTGTCCCGAAAAGATAAAGTCCTACCGCAAATATACCCAACATAACACCGCCAAGTGCATATCCCCTTAAAAGGCCTTCACCGGTTTCCCGGAAAAAAAACCGTTTGCGCCAAAAAGCATCCAGCAAATGCAATTGGTTTTGATTTCGGCTACGCGCCGCCGCCTCCCAACCTATATATGCAAGGGCCCCATATAACCCCAAGGCAGCCGCGAAAACAAGATTATTTAAAATAAAAACGGCCTCACTAGTTTGATTCAAAAAACCGTTCATGGTATTCAACAGGTAAAAGGCACGCCATCCCACTACCCCAAGCATAATACTAATCAGGATAAAGAGCGCCCGGCGCCATTCAACCTGTCCTTTGTTTATGTGTTTGATCCCAAGGAAAAATACCAGCACTACCAAAATCCCCAACGAACCAAAAATTGCTATGAGATCGAAATTGGTAATGCCCTCGTTAGCATCAAGCTGCTCCGGCTCATATTGATCCATCGCTTTAAAACTCTCAATAGCAACTCCGTAACGAATATTGGATATCCCTGAGGTATTGGTTTCCCGGATAATGGGTTTAACTTCAAGGGAAAGTTTAGAAGGTCCTGTCGCATTTGGATTGCTGCGCGACCAGCTAAATACCATATTATTGCCAACATTGGTATCCGAAAGGTTTAGAGGCTGTTGACGAGATCCGGGCTCGGTAACACTTAGTAAAGTATCCTTGACATCTACAAAGTTGAGTTTATAATCCTGAAGCCGATACCCCAGAATATCCTGTACAATATGGGTGGCGATACTGAATAAAGAATCGCCGGCAACGAAGGTGGGGTTGGGATTTTCCTGATTTGTGAGTATTCGCCTGACCCTGCCCTGATGGTCATACTGAAGCTCTACCCGTCCAAGTTCACTTAAAAAATCACCGCGTTCATGTACGATACCTTCGTTTTCTTTCTGGGAAGCACCAATATTTATTTTCCACCCGCTTAAATTTACCCCTCTCCTGCTTAATACACTGGGTGGCGGTACTTCTTCATCTCCCAGAGAATCACGTAGAATCTTATAGTAATTAAAATGCTGTGTTCGGGTTGTCATTAATTGAAGGCTATCAACAGAAAAGCCCAGCTGCGTTGCCAATTCTGCTGTTTTACCTTCCACAGTCGAACGACTATTATCGATTGGGGCTCCTCCATTAAATGCTATTCTTGAGTGCAGTACAAAAAAAACTGCAAACCCTATGACCCCTAAAAAGATCCAGTATGTTAGTCGTTGCCCCATCATCTATGGTCTATAAAAGCATTTAATTCACTGCAGAATTGTAATGAAACCCAGGGTTACAGTTCTTTTCATGTGCCATAAAATTATAAAAATAGTCTTCAATATACTATGCAGAATAAAATAACCCTACGGATTTTTGAACCATTTGTTACTATTTGGGCCTGATGCATGCCAAGATGAGTAATACGGAAAACCCTAAAAAGAATATATTCCTTCAAATGAACCAAGAAAAAAATTCGAAAAACTGCAATAAAACCTCCTCAAAAAAGGCATTTGCAGTAAAAACAAAAAGGACCGACAGAATCAATACTGTCGGTCCTTTTTTATTTCCGTAATGCTTTTATTTTTAGCTTTTTTCGGCTTCCTCTTCGCCGGTAAAAGCATTAAATACCATTGTAAGATCTTCGGCAACCTCCGCTTTTGTTCGTCCTTCTATGCGGTGACGAGGAATCATTGCTTTGATTTCCCCGTCCTTAAAATAAGCAAAAGCGGGTGAGGAAGGTGGATATTCGCTGAAATATTCACGTGCCCGTGCTGTAGCTTCCTTATCTTGCCCGGCAAAAACCGTAACCATATGATCCGGTTTGGCTTCCGAATTTTCCAAGGCTAATTTGACACCAGGACGTGCATTTCCAGCTGCACATCCACAAACCGAGTTAATGACTATTAACATCGTGCCCTCATTGTATTCTGTCATGGCACGATCAACATCTTCGACCGTCTTAAGTTCCTCAATGCCAAGATCAGTCAACTCTTCTCGCATCCAGGAAACATCAGGTCCTCCTCCGAGTCCAAATTGCATAACTATCTAATTTTAATAAGCTTTTAATTTTAATGAAAAGAATATACTATCCAATTATAAAGAAATGAAGAAGCACCCCATAAAAGTTGTGGGGCGCTTCTCAGATCAAATACCTACCTTTTACTTGGCCTCATTGTAATATTCATTTACCTGGTTCCAATTAACCAAGTTCCAGAAATTATTAACATATCTTCCACGCTCATTCTGGTAATGCAGATAATAAGCATGCTCCCATACATCAACACCCAAAATAGGAGTAAGTCCGTTCATGTAAGGGCTATTCTGGTTTGCAGTTGACAGGACCTCTAGACTGCCATCTTTCTTCACACAAAGCCAACCCCATCCGGAACCGAATTGGCCAGTAGCTGCGTTATTAAATTCTTCTTTAAAGTCAGCAAAATTACCGAATTCTTCATTAATCGCAGCTGCAATATCTCCCGTTGGATTTCCGCCGCCATTGGGAGAAAGAATCGTCCAGAAAAGCTTGTGATTAGCATATCCACCGCCGTTGTTGATTACATCTTGTCGAATAGCTTCCGGTACCTCAGTAATACGCTGTAATACCTCTTCAATGGGCAGATCCGCAAACTCATGTCCTTTTAAAGCTGCATTTACTTTATTGGTATAACCCTGGTGATGCTTGGTATGGTGAATCCGCATCGTTCGCTCATCAATATGGGGTTCAAGAGCATCATAATCGTATGGTAAATCAGGTAATTCGTAAGCCATAACTGTTACTATTTAAAGTTTGAAATAATTGTTAATAATGTAATAATGGGTAAAGATAACTTTTTATGGTGCAATATGATAAATTTGACACCTGAAGTAACATTTCCAATCAAAAAAAGTTATGCTATCGTTCCATTTTCGATTCTTAACATTATGATAAAGGAAATTGGAGAAATGCTGAATAAATTCTTCTATCTTAGGCAACGCAACATTTAAATTCGGTTAGTTTTAGAGATAATTATGAGTAGAGATTACGACGTGATCATTATTGGCAGCGGGCCTGCCGGTTTTTCCTGTGCGATGCAAAGCTCAAAGTTCGACAAGAAGGTTTTAGTTGTTGAGGCCCACAGCGATTACCTGGGAGGTACTTGGATTAACACCGGGACCGTCCCCAGCAAGGCCTTGCGTGAAGCAGCAAAAACAATACAGGAATTCAATGAACAGTTTGGAGATCACGAAAATAAGAAGCCATATGAGCGCTTCCAGATGGCCGACCTGCTGCAATACAAGCAAAAGATCCTCGAAAAAGAAAATAAAAAGGTAAAAAATGACCTGATCAAAAATAAGGTCGATGTTTCCCGGGGGTATGGTGAGCTAGTTGATGAGCATACTGTTAAAATAGAAACACACTTCGGAGCTAAAGAAACCTATACCGCTGATTTTATTCTGTTGTGCACGGGCAGCAGCCCAATGAAGCCGGAAAATTTCGAAGTCGATAATGACAAGGTTCTGGATTATAAATCCATATTGGAAATTACCCACATCCCGCGCCGGCTGGTGATTATCGGCTCAGGGGTCAATGCTATTGAATACGCCACGACTTTTGCCGCGCTCGGTACCCGGGTAACTGTTCTCAATGATCGCGATAATTACCTTACCTTTCTGGATCACGAAATAAAAGAACACCTGGATAAAGCATTCGATAAAAAAGGCCTCAATATTAAAAATGGGGTTACTATCGAGGACGTGGATTTTAATCCCTTGCGTAACTTTACTGAAGTAAAATTTAAAACCAAATCAGATGGCGACCGTCTTCAGGTAGTTGAGGCCGAACACGCCTTGTTTTTAGGAAATCGAAAACCAAATGTCGAAAACCTTGGCCTCGAAAATGCAAACATTGAAACAAACAGAGAAAACTTTATTGTTGTAGACAGCACATTTAAAACAAATGTGGACAGCATTTATGCTGCCGGTGACGTAATTGGTTTTCCAAGGCTTGCTTCAGCATCTTTTACCCAGGGGAGGCTGGCAGCTTGCAACATGTTTGGCATCCCATCGCTGGACGTGCCGGAGCAAATTCCTTTCGGTATATATGCTATTCCGGAGATTTCGAATATTGGCATAACAGAACAAGAAGCCAAAGAAATGGATATCGACGTAACTGTGGGAAGAGCCTACTTTGAAAATATCGCCAAGGCCGATATGACCAATCACAATGAAGGAATGCTAAAACTGGTCTTCAGTACCGATTCTCTCAAACTTCTCGGAGTCCATATTGTTGGAGACCAGGCAGCCAACCTTGTCCATTTGGGGCAGGCCGTAATGTCCTATGGTGGTGATATTCGTTACTTTATCCAGCATGTAATGAACTACCCAACCTTAAGCGAGGCCTACCGAATTGCCGCTTTCAATGGTGTAAACAGGGTATTTAAGGCGGGTGTCAAATACAAGAATATCCTGGAGAATAAGCCTGATTCCTAAGAATTTGTACCCCGGGTGGAGATTCTGGAGAGGCAAAAACAATTTATTTTGATCGTTCATATCCAACACACCGTCACACGTAATGGATAGCCATTCTTTGCCCGGTAGAATCGACAGGGGGATCTTCTGGAAGCGTCTTCATATCGCCATCGACCGACCGTAAAGCAAATAAAGCCAACGACATCGCATCAACAATATCATCTTCATCAACTTGGTTGCGCCGGTACTCCTCTTTGATATCACGAAAAAAATCGTCGGCATATTGGCTATGCTTCTTTAACAAACCAAGCCGGTGGCGTAACCCTTTTTTGGTCGCTTTTTTTTGTAGGATAACATTTCCGCCATTCAGCTTTTGAAACAGCAGTTCGGGATGACTCTCAAAAACCTTATCACGAAGCTCTTTGTGCTGCTGCAAAAACTCATCTACGGCTTTGATGTTCGGTGTTATATTCCAGGCTTGGGTTGATATCTTCTTACCGGTTGTTTCAAAACTGATCATCGAGGCTTCGGCGTACGTCGGAGCATGAAGAGCCGGCCTTATCGGGGGATTAAAGACCGATGACTGATATTCCGGCCCCAGCACTTCCCGGAGCTTTTCATCACATTCCCTGACATATTCATCATCCATTAAACCGATGGGTACATCAATAAAAATGCAGTCATATTTTTCGAAATATTCGCCAAGCTCTTTGTTGGATTCCAAAAGCCAATAACCGGCGTTAGCTTCATCCAAACTTATGGCAATCCACCCCGCTCGGCAGCCGTCAATTCCTAATGTCTTCAATTTATTCCTGTTTAGAACTAGCCTTTCAGATTTTCATTCATCGACTTCTGAGCACTTTTTTTAAGTTCGATATGAAGCTCATCCAATTGCTCCTGATCTACATAATCGGGGCTGTTGTCCATTAGGCTTTGCGCTTTCTGGTTTTTCGGGAATGCAATAACATCCCGTAAGCTTGTACCCCCGGCCAAGATCATAGCAATCCGATCGACGCCAAGAGCAATTCCGCCGTGTGGCGGGGCCCCAAATTTAAAAGCCTCGAGAAGAAAGCCAAATCGATCCTGTGCTTCATCTTCTCCAATGCCTAATAACTTAAACATGCGGGTTTGGAGTTCCCGGTTGTGAATACGAATCGATCCACCCCCAATCTCGTAACCATTAAGTACCAAGTCATAAGCCCTGGATCGAACCGTTGCCGGGTCGTCGAGTTTATCCAGGTCTTCCATCTTAGGCGAAGTAAATGGGTGGTGCAGGGCATGGTACCGGTGATCTTCTTTACTCCATTCCACAAGTGGAAAGTCGGTAACCCATAGAAATTCATACCGACCCTCATTTATGAGACCATGCTCCTCTCCCATCATCAGGCGCAGTTTTCCGAGTTGCTCATAGACATCCGGGGCCGGTCCTGCAAGTATCAGCACCAAGTCCCCCACCTTGGCACTTGCTTTCCGGACCATAGCATCCACTGTCTCTTCTTTAAGAAATTTTTCGACGCTACATTTTACCCCGTCTTCCTCGTTTAACTTAATATAAATCAGCCCACCGGCGCCCGTTTCCTTTTTTACACGTTCGGTTAAACGATCGATTGCTCCGCGTCCCATTTCTCCCTGACCCGGAACAGTAATTCCCAGAACAGCTCCGCCTTTTTTAACAGTCTCAGAAAATATTTTGAACTCAGACTCTTCAACAAGCTCGGAAAAATCAGAAAATTCAAGTCCAAAACGGGTATCGGGTTTATCCGTGCCATAGGTCTTCATGGCCTCATCATAAGTCATCCTCTTAAAAGGCCTGCTAATATCCTCATCCGCAATGTCTTTCATCAATTTGTTCATCAACCCTTCCGTCATACTCATGACGTCATCTTCATCCACGAACGACATCTCTACATCAATCTGCGTAAATTCGGGCTGTCGGTCTGCACGGAGGTCTTCATCGCGGAAACATTTTACTATTTGAAAATAGCGGTCAAAGCCGGAAACCATAAGCAACTGCTTGTAGGTTTGCGGACTTTGGGGAAGTGCAAAAAACTTACCCGGATTCACACGACTTGGCACAAGATAATCGCGGGCGCCCTCCGGAGTACTTTTCATCAGCACAGGGGTTTCTACTTCGACAAAATCATTGCCGTGGTAATATGACCGCACCGACTGATAAAATTTTGAGCGCATTAACATGTTTGCTTGAATATCCGGGCGGCGCAAATCAAGGTACCGGTACTTCAATCGCAGTTCCTCTCCTGTTGCTATACCTTCCTTAATTTCAAAGGGAGTTGTTTCCGCCTCAGAATATATTTCAAGCTCCTTGACCATAATTTCAACCTTACCGGTATAGAGCTCTTCATTAATATTCTCTTCACTTCGTTCATCGACAATGCCCTTAACCCCAATAACGTATTCTGAACGCAATTTTTCGGCCTTTTTGTGGAGCTCTTTATCCGTTTCGTAAAATACGATCTGTGTGATGCCATAGCGGTCTCGCAGATCGATAAAAATGACTCCCCCTAAATCTCGCCGAGTGGATACCCATCCATTAAGCACGACCTCTTCGCCGGTATTTTCCGTTGTCAGTTCTCCGCAATTGTGGGTTCGTTTCCACATCATATCAATAAATTCTTTAACTAATGAGTTTGAATCTGTTTTAAGAAGCTTTGAAAATAAGTATTATGGAAACCAATCGCTTATCGATATTGATATTCTTAATAACCTTTGCAAAACCCCAACTTTTTATTATTCTGAATTTATATGATTGTATGCTATAAATCATCAGGAAGAGAGGCTTAAGTTTAGGTACGGGCTTGCAATGTTAGAAAGAGCTGTAATGTCCTTTTTAATAAAATGAGAGTATATGGTTTTTTGTAGGATATTCCCCGCTTCTTTAATTGTATTTCATTATGTACTTTGATAAAAAATAACAGACAACTGCATTCGGACACTATTATATCGGGATGACGAAATTGGATTTGTCATGACACCTATATCCGTTCTGATAGCTGACGACCATGAAATCGTTAGATATGGCATTAGTACTTATCTCTCGTCGGCAAATGATATTCAAGTTGTAGGGGAAGCTTCAACGGGAGAGGAATGCATCAATATTTTTAAAGAAAAACATCCCGATATCTGCTTGCTTGATATTGGAATGCCTGACAAGAATGGTATTGAGACTGCAAAAAGTATACGAGATCTTGACCCGGATACAAAGATCCTGATTTTGTCGATGCATATCGATAAACAAATTCTCAACGATGTGCTCGAAGCCGGAGTCAACGGCTATTTGCTGAAAAATACGGATAAGGCGGATTTGTTAAACGGTATTCGTGCCATTATGAATGGGCAGCAAGTATTTAGCGACCCCATCTCTGATTTAATCACCCAGTCATTTCTGAATAAATCCAATAGCCGAAAACCTAAAAAAGTAAAAGAGATTACCGACCGGGAACTGGAAATTCTACAACTTATCGTTGATGGCCTAACCAGCAAAGAAATTGCCCAAAAACTTTTTATTAGTCCACGTACGGTAGATACTCATCGAGCCAACTTAATGCAAAAACTGGAACTTAATAATATAGCTGAACTCGTACGATATGCGATCGAACACAACCTGGTTTCACACGGCTAACCAATAAATACGTAATTTTACGGATACAAAATACCAACTAATCGCTATTGATGCTGATAGCGCTGTACATTAAGTTAATTATTGCAAATGGGGTAATAGCCGTCTGTAGATGATATTTAGCAGCCACTCTGTGACAGGATGGCTGCTAATTTTTTGCCTGATTGGTAACAACTTCTGCCGAACTTTCCCTGAATTGCAGTTCATACAAGTGTTTATATAATCCTTCCGCTTCGATAAGATCCGCATGAGTACCATCCTGAACAATTTTGCCTCCATCCAAGACTAATATCCGATCCGCATTCTGAACGGTTGATAGCCGGTGGGCGATAATAAAGGTAGTACGATTTTTCATCAAACGTTCCAAAGCATCCTGAACCTGGGCTTCCGATTCCGAGTCAAGCGATGAAGTTGCTTCATCAAGCAGCAAGATTTGCGGATTTTTGAGAATTGCTCTGGCTATTGCCAATCTCTGGCGCTGGCCACCGCTGAGCTTAACACCTTTTTCACCAATCATGGCATCCAGCCCCATGGGAAGTTTTTCTATGAATTCCCATGCATTTGCATCACGTGCCGCTGCTTCAATGTCACCGTCCGAAGCATCCAGTCGCCCGTAACGTATATTCTCTTTGATGGAAGTACCAAAGAGATGAACGTCCTGCGGAACAATAGCGATCTGTTCGCGCAGGCTCTTCTTCTGCACACTTTTTATATTAATGTTGTCGACCCGAATTTCGCCGGCTTGCGGATCATAAAATCTGGGTATCAAATTGACGAGTGTGGTCTTTCCCGCACCGCTGGGACCTACCACCGCGATCGTTTGCCCGGCGTCAATATCAAATGATATCTCCCGCAATACTTCCCGGTCATCCTCATAGGAAAAAGTGACTCCATCAAAACATACTTCTCCATTTACCGGGGGGAGCGGCTGAGCTCCTGCCTGGTCTTCAACTTCGGGCACCTCTTCAAGCAGCTCAAAAATACGATCCGATGCTCCCACCGCAGTGTTTATCGAGGTATACAACCGAGACATCTGGCTTATTGAACGTGCGATGGCAAAGGCATAAAAAATAAAGGCGACCAAATCCCCCGGTGTCAACCGGCCGGCCAATACCTCTCGTCCCCCATACCAGAAAATGATTACCAAGGTAGCCATGAACATGGAACCGATTCCCGACCAGAACAAGCTGGAAAGCAATATCTTACGGCGTGAGGTCTTGAACAACTCCTCAACAGCTTCAGAATAACGACTTACCTCATATACTTCTCGGGCGAATGCTTTAACGATACGAATAGCACCCAAAGCATCCTCGGCAATAGCCGTGGAGTTAGCCAGTTCGTCCTGGATCCCCCTTGAAAGCTTACGAATTTTATTTCCAAAATAACGGGTAAGCAACGTAACTACGGGTACGGTTACAAATACAATCACGCTTAGACGCCAGTTCAAAACGATCATAAGTACCACGGAGCCGATCAGTGAAAAAGTAACGGTTATAGAATCCGGCAACGCATCGGTCAGAGCCGTACGAACAGAGGAAACATCGTTGGTTAGACGAGAAGTAATTTCACCGAGCCGCTTGTTGGCAAAAAAGCGAAACTCCAGCCGATGAAGATGCTCATACAGGCTTTTTCGCAGATCCGTAACTACGCGTTCCCCTACCCACTCCAGCCAGTAGGTACTGCCAAAAGACAAAAAAGCCTGCAAAATGAATAACCCCATCAGTACTATGGCTATAACGTTGAGCAGATACCCATTTCCAGTTTGGAAGACAGCGTCCAATAATGCCTTAAGTCCCAGCGGAACAGACAGGCCTACCCCGGAAGCAACCAACGCTAAGATTGTAGCCGTATAGAACATAACCCGATAAGGCTTACTGAGACGGAAAATGCGCTTAAGCGATGCCCATAGCGAGTCTTTCAAAGGTGATTGAGAAGAAGATTGTGGGGTTTCTCTATCCATACCAGATAAGTTAACGACCAGTGTATAAAAAACTAATCAATTTTGTTCATAAATAATTTGACATCATATTTATGATTCAACCATCCTAAAATGCTTCCTTTATTTAGGTTTCTACAGCATCTCTAACCATAATAATTGCGTTTTTTTGATCTTGATATCTAAAAAACCTCAGCGCAGATAGATCCAATGTTGAAGATCATATGCCATAACCATTAAGGCTTATAAATTTTATTGGTAAATATATAATTATATTTAGTTTAATAATTACATAAAGCATCCATTAACGTTATAAATGGCAAATTGAAAATGCGTACTCAAAGTCATCTAAAAAAAGATCATTCCGACTTAGAGTTGAAAGTAAAAGAGCTAGATTGTCTATTTAATATTTCATGCCTTAACGAATACCAGTTATCGAAAGACGAGATCTTGCAAAAGGCTGTGGATTATATACCATTCGGATTGCAGTTTCCTGAAATTGCAGGGGCTGCTATTGAATTTAACGACAAGGCCTACCGAACAGCGAACTACAATGAAACCGAATGGTTATTAAAAAGCGAAATAAGCGAGCCGGCTGAAAACACTTTGATCATCAAAGCCGTCTATTTGGAAAAACCGGCCAGTATTAAAGAGCCATTTCTTGGTGAAGAACACAAGCTCCTGGATGCGGTTACCGCTATCCTGAAGCAAAAGCTTCGTCACAATACTTACATAAATGAGTTACGAAAAATGTATGAATCATGGGATCAAGCCTATGATAAAGCAGGCATTGGCCACTGGGAGGCTAATTTAAAAGATGATACTCTCTACTGGTCTTCAGCAATAAAAAAACTGCATGAGGTCCCGGATGATTACGAACCGGATTTGCAAAGTGCGATTGGTTTTTATGAGGAGGGGGTACATCGGAAAGCGATAACAAATGCCGTTCAACGAGCTATAGAGTTAGGCAAACCGTTTGAAGTAGAACTAAAAATAATTACCGCAAAAGGCAAGGAACGGTGGATCCATGCCCTGGGTGAATCAGAGTTTCAAAATGGCAAATGTATACGAATTTATGGAAGTACACAAAACATAACCAAGCGAAAACTCGCAGAAAACAACTTAAAAGCCCAGAAAGAACGCCTGGAACGCTCCCAGAAAATAGGTAAAATGGGAGACTGGGAATTCGACGCCGTTAATAAGGAAATTATCTGGTCCCCCATGACCTATGAGATCTTTGAGCGCGACCCTGAAAAAGGGGCCCCTGATTACGATAGAATAATCTCATTTTATTTCAAAAAAGATCGGGATACACTGGAGCGTAACATTAAAAAAGCTCTTAACGAGGAAGAGCCCTATGATTTGATGATGCAACTCCAGACCGATAGTGGTAAAAGTAAATATGTTCGTACAATTGGAATTCCAATAAGCAATAACCTTGGTAAGGTCGTCAAACTGTTGGGTATTGTGCAGGATCTAACCGAGGAAAAAAAAACAGAACTGGCTTTGATAGAAAGCGAAGCCAAATTACGGGCAACAACGAACAATATTCCGGGCGTTGTTTTTCGATATATACTCCTCCCTAACGGGGAGGATCAGGTACTGTATGTGAGTGATAAATCGAAGGATATCTTTGGCTTAACACCAAAAGAGATCATAAATAATATTGATCTGATATGGGACCGTATTCCTAAAGATGATATTAAAAGGCTTAAGAAATCCATCGCCAAATCAGCAGTTAAACTTTCGACCTGGGACCAACGATGGCGCTTTTTTAAATCAAATAATGACATGCGATGGTTGGAAGGAGTAGGATCCCCTCAAAAAATGGATGATGGTAGTTATCTATGGAATACCATCATATTGGATATAACTGAAAATGTGAAGTTGCGGGATGAACTTAAAGAAAATGAGATGCGTTTGGACGCCGCTATAACAGGAGCAGACCTGGGAGTATGGGATCTAAATTTAAAAACCGGTAAAAACTATACCAATGCCCGCTGGTGGAATATGTTGGGCTATGACCACAACGAAATTGAATTTACCTACCAGTCCTTTCTTGATTTATTACATCCGGAGGATAAGAACAAACCGGCAGAAGTACTCAAAAATTTACAAACCGGCAATATTGACAATCTAGATCTAACCTTACGTTTGCGAGGCAAAGATGGGATCTATCGTACCATATTGAATCGGGGTAAGGTTGTGGAGTTTGATGAAGAAGGAAAAATTGTTCGAATGATTGGCACCCACATGGATGTCTCAGAAAAAATTGAACTTATGGATAAAGTAGTCCAATCAGCCATAGAAGGTGAGGACCGGGAACGCAAACGTATTGCGAGCGATCTACATGACGGCATCGGACAGTATTTAGCCGCCTCAAATATGAACTTTGAATCCGTAAAACAAGAACTCGGCAAACTAACGAATAAGAGTGCTACCCGTTTTAAAAGGGGATTGAAGCTGTTGAAGAAAGCCATGGAGGAAACACGCAAGACTGCGCATAAACTAATGCCTGAAGCAATAGAGGATTATGGTTTAACATTAGCCGTCGAATCCCTCCTTGAGAACTTGGAAAATAGTATTGGGGTGAACACTGGTTTTGAATCTACCGTTGATGAATCCTCCCTGGATAAGCAGACTTGCATCAATCTTTACAGGATTATCCAGGAGGCAACTAACAATGCCGTTATGCATGGGCAAAGTTCAAACATTACCATCACCCTACATCAAGAAGAAGATAAAATCGCTTGCACTATTAAAGACGACGGGATTGGAATGAATTTGGATGACCCGGAACTGGAAAAGGGCCTGGGACTGCAAAGTATGAGATTCAGGGTACATTCGATGTTAGGAACCATAAATTTTGACAGCCGACCCCAAAAGGGTATGAAAATTACCTTTGATATACCACTTAACAAAAGTAACATGGGCTGACTATGGAACAAATAAAAATTTTACTAGCCGACGACCACAAGATAATCAGAGATGGAATTAAGTCTATGCTGGATGGCAAAAATGACTTCAAAATTGTGGCAGAAGCAGACAACGGAAAAAAGGTTTTGGAACTTTGCCGTTCTGTTCCCGTCGATTTAATCATCATGGATATTAATATGCCCGAACTCAATGGCATTGAATTGACCAAACTTGTAAAAGAACAATTCCCTGACATACAGGTACTCACTCTTACCATGATGAACCAGGATAAACATATTCGCCAGATGATTAAGGTTGGTGCTTCGGGTTATATTTTAAAAAGCTCAGGTAGTGAAGAACTGGAAAAGGCGATTCGCACCATAATGAAAGGAGAGCATTATTTTAGTAAAGATGCGACAAAAGTAATTATGAAAGATCTGGTAGAATCCGGTGGGAAACATAAATCTTTGGGATCCGAAGAATTGACAGACCGAGAGCTTGAAATCCTTGGGCTGATATGCCAGGAACTTACCAATAAAGAGATTGCGGACAAACTATTTATCAGTGTCCGAACAGTTGACGCCCACCGTAGAAATCTGTTGCAAAAAACAGGGGCCCGAAACACGGCCGGATTGGTTAAATATGCATTGCAGAATAATCTTATCCTAAAATAATCGCCTAGGCCGAAATACCTATTAAAATTTAGTGTTTACTGCTATTACACCCTGATTCATAAATGTTTATTCTTACTCTAGCATTATACCCATTCTCAATTGCTAGCTACATAAGTAAGAAACATGATTAATACTGTTTTGCTGGGTCGGTTGAATGTAATTAATAAAACTATACTTGAGTTTTTATCGGATGACGAAAACATCCAAATTCAACACTGGCCGGTAGAATCCCTGGAAAAATATAGAAAGTCTGTCTTGCCCGGTTCTATTGACGTTTTGATTGTTGATCTAAAATCATATACCCAAAATCCGGTGACATTAATTAAGTATCTAAAAGATTTCACAATATTTAAATCTATCATTGCGATACATACGTTGTCTAGCTGGAGACTGGCCAAACTTATTCTTGATGCCGGCGCAAATGGCTACCTCACTCAGGATACGAACGACAGTGAGATCATCGAAGCCATTATTTCGACGAATCAAGGTGAATCATTTGTACGAATCTAAGATGACCAATGCCAAAAAATACTAGGTGAAAAAGCTTATTCTTGTGGAAAATACCTATTTCTAAAAATAGGCTTTTGACGTCATTCATTCGTAGTCACGGAAAGGTATAATGTGCAGTAGCGTTAACCGCCGCTGTGTAACACGATAAAATTACCGCCGATAATTCAAGATATTGCCTGGAAAGATTCAACATAAAAGAAAGAATTTGATGTTAGGATGGCTATATCCCCATTAAATTATCTCCTCTAAAACGCCTTAACTCTTTTTTTAAAAGAAGAGTTTCAAGTAGCGTCTCTCTTGATGAATAGTCAGGGCTCCACATGTGAAAGTGTGGAGCCTTCTTTATGTTATTCGATCCCCCCCTAAATACAGGAATGGGTTTCATTTATTGGCACCTTTCTAATCTCTGTTATTTTTTTACATTCCTATAACCGTAAAATTAATTAAGATTGAGTAAATGACGCTTTCGGAGTACATTGCGAAAATTAACGAACGATTTAAGACGGGCATATCAAGAGAACACAGTTACAGGGGCGATCTTCAAACATTATTAGAATCGCTGTTGGATAATGTGCTGGTTACCAACGAACCGGCACGAATTGAATGTGGCGCCCCTGACTATATCCTGACGAATAAAGGTATTCCTGTGGGGTACATAGAAGCCAAGGATATAGGAGAACCGCTGAAAGGCAAGAAGCATAAAGAACAGTTCGATCGCTACAAGGATTCCCTTCCCAATCTGATCATTACCGACTACCTGGACTTTCACCTGTACCGGGAAGGCGAATTTATTACTTCTATTCGGATTGCTGATACAGACAATGGTACTATCCAGCCTAATGCCAGCACCTTTGATCAGTTCAAGGACCTGATTAATGACTTTGCCACCCATACGGCCCAAACAATTACCTCATCATCTAAACTCTCAAAGATGATGGCCGGCAAAGCCCGACTGCTTTCTACCATCATTGAAAATGCCCTGAATAGTGATGCAGAGGACAACCGGGTTAATGAAGCCGCCAACAACACTTTAAGGGAACAACTGGATGCCTTTAAAAATGTGCTCATTCATGATATTGATGCCAAAGAGTTTGCGGACATCTATGCTCAAACGATTGCGTACGGCATGTTTGCGGCCCGACTTCATGATCCAACATTAGATTCATTTTCCAGGCAGGAAGCGGCTCAACTGATCCCAAAGACTAATCCCTTTCTCCGAAAGCTCTTTCAATATATAGCCGGCTATGATCTTGATGAACGTATCGACTGGATCGTGGATGCCCTGGCCGACATATTCCGCGCTACCGATGTAGCAGCCCTCTTGAAAGATTTTGGCAAGGCTACGCAGCAAAATGATCCGATTATTCATTTCTACGAAACCTTCCTGGCCGAGTTTGATCCCGACCTCCGCAAAAGCCGGGGCGTCTGGTACACGCCGGAACCGGTGGTGAATTTTATCGTCCGGGCGGTCGATGATATTCTGAAAGAGGAATTTGATTTGCCCGACGGACTGGCCGACACTTCCAAAACCAAAATCAAAGTGAAAGTGCCCACCCACGATAACCGCCACAAGAACAATATGGTGGAAGAAGAGCGGGAAGTGCACAAGGTGCAAATTTTAGATCCGGCGGCCGGGACCGGCACCTTTTTGGCCGAAGTGATCAACCAGATTTATGATAAATTTGAAGGACAGAAAGGCATCTGGCCCAGTTATGTGGAAAATCACCTGATACCCAGGCTCAATGGTTTTGAGCTGCTGATGGCCAGCTATGCGATGGCGCACCTGAAGCTGGATATGCTGCTGCGCGAAACCGGTTATACCCGTGAAGCTAACCAACGATTTCGGGTGTACCTGACCAACTCCTTAGAAGAGCATCACCCCGATACCGGTACCCTCTTTGCCAACTGGCTTAGCGAAGAAGCCAACCAGGCCAACCATGTAAAACGGGATACACCAGTGATGGTGGTAATGGGGAATCCGCCATATTCCGGAGAAAGCAAAAATAAAGGAGACTGGATCATGGAACTTATGGAGGATTACAAAAAGGAACCCGGTGGCAAGAAAAAACTACAAGAACGCAATCCAAAATGGATCAATGATGATTATGTGAAATTCATGCGCTATGGACAACATTTTATAGAAGAAAATGGAGAGGGAATCTTAGCCTTTATTAATCCTCATGGTTTTTTAGATAATCCTACCTTCAGAGGAGTCAGGTGGCATTTACTGAAAACCTATGACAAAATTTATACCATTGATTTGCATGGTAACTCTAAGAGAAATGAGACAACGCCTGATGATGGAAAAGACGAAAATGTATTTGATATTCAGCAAGGAGTATCTATTAATATTTTCATTAAAACTGGGAAAAAATCAACTAATGAGCTGGGCCAAATTAATCACTTTGA
>JASFMR010000044.1:0-29421 GCA_050117475.1 Balneolaceae bacterium
ATTCATTTCGTTGGGCTCTATCAGATTAGCATCACATTAGCTTTACTTCATTGGTAAACTTCCCATTATGAATATAAGGGATTCCCTGTAATGACAGGCAGGGGTCACCTTACACCGATTGTATTGCCGAAGTTTGGGAAAATTATTATCTAATTAAATTTAAAAAAACCTACAGCCTACCCTCTTACATGAGATTAATTTTACAATCTGGCTTTTACCGCAGGTTCAATAACACAATAAAAAAGCCGCCCCGGAAATCGGGGCGGCTTTCATTGATTCTATAGACTCGTGCCTATTTATTTATAAGCAGGATTTTGTTCGATGTTTTCATTCGCATCGATTTGAGATTGTGGAATAGGAAATGTCAGGATATCTGCATTCCATGCACTCCCCCTAACATCAAGCTCTCTTCTCTGTAAATCTGTTAACCGATGTCCTTCAAATGCCAATTCAACCCGACGTTCCAGGAGTATTGCATTAATCATTTCCTGCTTGCTGGTAAAGTCGGTCTGATCATATTCAATCAGAGCCTGGTTACCGTTACTTACAGTAATTGCCCTGTCTCTAATCTGATTAAGAAGGTCGAAAGCTTCTTGAGGGACTGCTGCATAATTAGCTGCATCCTCAACTAAAGCCTCGGCTCTCGTTAAAATCATTTCAGACATTCGTAAAACAGGCAAGTTATCTTCCTCATTAGGAATCGACTCATACTTTGTTGTATTGCTTGCATTTGTAGCTTGGCTAACATCCGCCGGGCTATCCAACCCTGTGAGTAGTTCGGACACCCTCGTGTCCGTCGCTGTCGCACCGGCAGCGTTAAGCGCAGCCTGTTGATCGCTAGTGATGATCTGATCTACTGCTGATTTATAAGCATCGGAGATCTGAATATCATCTCGAGAGTCTTTATTGTACACAGCTGTAATAGAGGTATTGCTTGCACCAGGATTGTCCTGGACTGTATTCTCTATTTCAAATATTGACTCGTCCGAGAGTTCACTTCTAAAATAAGTCGCTACATCAGACTGTAAGGTGAAGTCAGGAATGACCTGTCCTGCTAAGCTAGCTGCATCTGACCATCGCTGTTGAATTAGAGCAATTCTGGCCCGAAGTGCTGTAGCAGCATCTGCAGTAGCCCGGTTGGGGATTGTGTTTGAAATCAAGCCTTCTGCACTTTTTAAATCAGAAATAATCTGATCATACACTTCCTTAACTGATGCTCTGGCAGGCTTTTTGAAATCTTCCGAGCTGGTAACAGGAGCCAGTTGTAAAGGTACGCCCATGTGTGAATGATCTGGCGTAGCATTCCAAGGCAGAGCAAACTCTTGCACTAAATAATAATATTCAAGAGCTCTGATGAAGAGAGCCTGTCCCCGAATGTTGTCTATTTCGGACTGGGAGGAAGTATTATCCAGCTCATCAAGCTTAGCTAAAATAATGTTTGCATCATTTATAGCCTCATATTGTCCATTCCACTGGCCTTCTATACTGCCATTCGTTTTAGACATTGCCTGTTGGGCAATTTCTATATAGCTAGGATAAGAACCGGTCCAATATGCATCATCTGCGATAATGTCCTGAGCAAACAACACTTGTGCAAAACTATCCCCATTGGGCCACTCCTGCAAATCATTGTAAGCGCCCGTTAGAGCATTTTGAAGCTCAGGTACACTATCCAAACCACCTTCAACAGGTAAACTCTGTTGAGGTTTCTGATTTTTTAGCAAATCACAGGCACTAAGCCCAATGATCACCAAAAATACTAATAGTACTTTTAAATTATTCATAATTGAAATCGCTTAATATTTTAAAGTCCTAATTCGACACCAAACAACAATGTGCGTGCCTGCGGTAATTGAAAGAACACATTACCCTGGGTTACATTCGCACCTGCAGTAGGTGTAACCTCAGGATCAAGTCCCTGATAGTCAGTAAAGGTTAAAAGGTTGGTACCTTGTGCATAAATACGCACATCATAGTCACCCACCAGATTCCTTGGAAGCGTGTATCCTATCGAAGCATTTTTTAGTCTTAAATAAGAGGCATCTTCCAAATACCGGCTTGAGTTTTGACCACCGTTGGGTGTCGGGCGTGGCTCAGGGACTGTTGCATCGGTGTTACTGGGCGTCCAGTAATCGAGCTGAGAGCGTTGTTGATTCCAGATAGAACTTAAATTGGTTGCCAGGAATGTACCGTCGCTCCAGTATACTTTATTACCAGAAGTGAATTGAAAGTTAAATGAAGCATCAATACCCTTATATGCGAAACTGGAACCAAAGCCGCCAAAATAATCAGGATATGGGCTTCCCAACACTTTTCTGGGGGCGGCATTGTAGTTATTGGTAGTACCCCCGTTTCCATCAGCGAATAGGGCATCACCGTTATTGGGATCAACACCTTTATATTCAACTACATAAAAAGCGCCTATAGGCTCTCCCTCTCTTACCAGGTTTTCGCTAATATTGAATTCCCCGGCGGGCAGATCGATGACCTCATTATGCAGCGTTGAAATATTGCCGTGTACACTCCAATTTACGTCCCCACTCAGGATATTAGCATTAACTTCAAATTCGAAGCCTCTGTTGAGGACTTCTCCGGTATTTTTTGTGAAGTCAGTGAACCCATTGGTATTAGAAACGGGCACGTCTAACAAAAGATTTGTTGTTCTTTTTCGGTAATACCCGAAAGAGCCCCGTAACCGATTGTTAAAAAAACCATATTCCAAACCTAAATCGAGCTGTGCAGTTTTTTCCCAGCGTAATTTAGGGCTAGCAAGCTGATTAATAGCTACCCCGGGATTCCCGGCATAGTTTTGACCACCCTGTAACAGAGCCAGCTGAGCAAAGTTATCGATATTAGCATTGCCGGTAACACCATAACTTCCCCTAAGCTTAAGAAAGCTCAACCAATCCATATCAGAGGTGAACGGTTCATCAGATATAATCCAACCCAAAGCAGCAGCCGGGAAGAATCCATAACGCTCGTCCTTACCAAACCTGGAAGATCCGTTATAACTACCCGTCAAGGTAATTAAATAGCGATCTTTGAATGAATAAGAGACGCGAGCCAAGTTATTCTGGAAAGCATAAGACGTTCCAAAACCTCCGCCGCCGGTAATGTTAGCAGCAGAATTTAAATTCAGTAATTGGTTTGATAAAAATGTATCACCAAACACATTAATGAAGGTATCCTCATTTTTCTGGAAGGCCGCCCCAACCAATGCTGTAATAGAGTGGTTTCCCCAATCATTGGTATATTTGAGCGTATTTCTCCAACTATAATTCAAGAATTGTTCATTTCGTGCGCTACCCGATCCATTGGGATAGCCATCTGTACTATACGTCAGAGAACGCCCCTTTTCCAGGTTCTGCAAATACTGAACGCTCAAATCAGTCTTTAATGTTAAGGCGGGAATAAAATCATAAGACACGTTACCCTGAGCAATCAACTGCGTAGTTATTGATTTCGTCACATTACCGCTGATATTGGAATAGGGGGTTCCGCCAAATGCAGCAAATGCATTACCCGGAGCTCGTGAGGGATCCCTTGCATCATTAATATCCCCATTGGGGTAAAATTGAGGTATAATGGGAGGCTCCAGTGCGGCAAAGGTATAGGGAGCCGCAACCTGATTACTCGTAGCAATTCGGTTATTAACACTTCTGGAAGGTGCAACCGATAGCCCTACATCCAGCTTATCATTAAAGCTGTGATTCACTTTTGCACGAGCATTAAACTTCTCCAGTTCATTTGGCCGGGCAAAGCCTTCCTCGTTTTGATATGAACTGGAAATATAAAATTGTGTTTGCTCTGTTCCGCCCGATACATTGGCTCTATAATTTTGGACAGACCCATTTTGAGTTACTAAATCAGCCCAATCTGTACTCGCACCAAAAGTATCAGTACTTAAATTCCCACCGGTTTTGTAGTTATACATATCTAAATATTCAGGGCCGGTGAGCAGATCATATTTTTTAGTCGGTTCACTATAACCTGTTGAAAATCCGACATTTATTTCTGTATGTCCCGGAGTTCCATCCTTAGTAGTGATAAGGACTACTCCATTTGCACCGCGAGAACCATATATTGCGGCTGCTGAGGCATCCTTTAACACCTCTATTGATTTAATATCATCGGTGTCTAGGTTGATGAGAGGGTTAATACCACCTTCTCCACCGACTCCCATGGTAGCACCAATTTCATTACTTACTACCGGAACACCATCAATAACATACAACGGTTGACTACTGGCGTTAATAGAAGTCGTGCCTCTGACACGTACACTTACGGGTGCACCTAACACTCCTGAGGTCGATGTAACCTGAACACCAGCCGTCTTGCCTTGCAGGGCCTTGTCAATGGTCGTAGTATGTAATTCCGTTAACGACTCTGACGGAACCGATGATACAGAACCAACAATATCTCTTCTTACCTGTGTACCATAACCAACGACTACCACATCATTAAGTTTGGCTACATCAGTTGAAAGCTCGACATCAATGGCATGTCTTCCATTGATTGGAACTTCTTTCTTTTTAAAACCAATAGATGAAAAAACCAACGTGCCATTACCGGACGGTACGTCCAGTTCGTAATGGCCCTTCACGTCGGTAGCAGTCCCTATATTGGTTCCTTGATAAATTACTGTAACATTTGGCAACGGATTTCCATCGTCTGAAGCTGTAACCGTCCCAGAAACAGTAAATTGCTGGGCCATAGCAGACGAAACAAACACGAAACCAAAAGCACTTATTAGCAAAGATAGTACCTTTAACTTCATAGCATGAATGATTTAGATTAGAAATTGAAAACAACAAATACCCCCTCCTGCGACTTTAATAGACAAAAGCCCAAGGTTGTGTGATATCTATTGTTGAATGAATATGGTGAGTTGAATAGCTCACCTTATTGAAGTATCTCTAGAAAGGTTGTGCAAATTTAGAGAGCTTCTTTACTCTTTAGAATTGTTTCTCTTTAAATTTTAAAAATACGCCCATAGCCACGACTAACATAAAAATGTTATTTGGTTCTTACAATAATTTTCTTACCAATATATATTAAGACCTTAACTATTCATCGATAATCCTCTTAACAATTGATTAACCAAACCCAAATAAATAATTTGCTATTATTCTTCTGGTTCATAACTTGAATTGTTGAGTGTAGCTGCCATAAATGAAAGGTAACTATAAAGTCATGATTGATTCCCGACGTCATTTTCTATTTCATCTTCTTTTCGTAGTAATAAGTACTTCCTTGGTGGCAGTTTCATGTAAATCATCCAGGAACGTCAATATTGAAAGGGGAACAGGATATAATTTTGAGGCCGGAAAACCGGAATTCCGCACTTCAGCTTTTGGATTCATTGACGAAAAAAATGGCCCTACATTACAGATTACCGCCGAAATTGTGAAAGGCAGTCTTATCTATAAAAGCAAACACGACACCCTTTCTGCTGATGTAGCTGTAGATATCCAGATCCAGGATTTGGATGATCCCGGAAATGTGATTAACTCAACACACATTGAAAGACACATCACCAGCATGGATCAAACGATCAAATCTACCCGCGATCCGCTGAATATTGAACATACGTTACAGGTAAAACCCAGCAGATACCGGGTTGTGATAAATGTAAAAGATTTAAATTCTGACAAGAATGTAACCCAGACGATCGAAACGTACATTCCCGAAACTGAAACAGGAGCGTACACACTTTCAAAAGTACAAATGTACGGCAAAATAAACGGGCAAGAGTGGAATCCGATTAATACCTATGATGTAAAAGGTAAAATAGACTCGCTCCGGTTTGTCTTCCAGGTAATAAGTGAAAGAACGGATCAACAGATGAGGCTTAATGCACGATTGTTGCGATTTGAGTCGGATACAAGCTATACACGTCCCATGCACTATTCCAATTATAGCCCCTCTTCTATTGAATACAAGGGTATTGACTATGATCGTGACACAGAACTGCAATCAAACCAGCGTATCCTGACGGACTACAGCAGTGTCTTCATTGAATACAAGTTTGCAAACCAGGAACGTGGAAACTACCGCTTTGAAGTAACTGCTCAAAAGGAAAATACCGATGAAGTTTACAAGGCACGGGCTTTTGGAGTTAAAAGCAAAAACTATCCTGCTATTGCCAGTGCTCGAGAAATGGCTCGTCCCTTGATCTACCTGATGGGTGAAGGCGATTATAAAGATCTGATGGCTATCACCGATCCCGACTCCTTAAAAAGAGAGATGGATCGATTTTGGTTAAAGCATATCGGTAATGCGGCCAGGGCCAGGGATGTCATCCAGATGTATTATGAAAGAGTGGAAGAAGCCAACAAACAGTTTTCCAATTTCAAAGAAGGCTGGAAAACTGACTTGGGAATGGTATATATACTTTTCGGCCCGCCCTGGTATACCGAAAATCATTTAAAAGAACTGGATTGGTACTATTCCTATAATCGCGAAGATCCCGATTACAGTTATCAATTTTATCAACCTAAACTCAAAAACAGGTATTACCCGTTTTTCCATTATTTGCTGCAGAGAAGCAACTATTATTATACGGTAGAATACCAACAACGTCAGCTTTGGCTCACCGGTCAAATCCTCAGGCGACAGATTTAATTGTCATACAAAACGTTATTGTATTTAGAACTCAGATACTTCCCTATCTTTCTATACCGCTGTTTCTAGATCATAATTCAAATGTAATACCTTTATCTGTTAATTAGGCTGCATCATTAGATTTGCCTTTGTCATTCATAAAAATTATAGTTGGGTATAATTATTACGAGATAGAATATCATTTTTAGGGCTCTTTAACTACTCATTTGATAACTTGTAAAAGGGATGCAAGTACAAATGATTCACAAAACATACTACTTATATGGATTTTACCAGTAAATCATTGGTAATAACTTAGGGTGTTCTTTAAGCAGCGGCTTGTTAGGACAACCTTACACTCCACTTCTTTAATGCTTTCTCCAAGACCGGGGTAATGGGCTAATCCGAACTTAGCTGTTGCGGTCACAAACAATAACAAAACACGAGGTTATCTATGCTTAGAAAGTTACTTTCTGTAGCCCTCGCTATGTTGCTCTTTCCTGCGGTCATTATGGCTCAGAGCGGATCGGTCACGGGTACCGTGATAGATCAATCAACGGGAGAAACCCTGCCGGGTACGAACGTTGTATTACAAGAGTTGCAACGTGGATCAGCTACAGACACGGACGGTAACTATACAATTGACAATGTCCCCAATGGGAGTTACACCCTGGTGGCAACATTTGTTGGTTACAAAAAATACCAGACGACTGTACAGGTTAGCGGTGCAACAACTGTCGATATCAATCTTAAACCTGATTATTTCGGACTTGAAGAGGTCGTGGTCACAGGTGTCGGACAAGGAACCCAGACCACTAAGCTTGGCTTTTCGGTTGGAAAAATCGATGAAAAACAATTGCAAGAGGTGCCGGCTACCGATCCGGGCAATGCTTTGCGCGGAAAAGTGGCAGGTGTTACCGTTGTGCAAGCTTCCGGGGATCCATCAGCAGGGCCCGATATTCGCCTTCGGGGATCAACGGCCATTTCGACCGCCGCGGACCAAGATCCTCTTATAATTGTTGATGGCGTAATCACTGACGGCAACCTTCGGGATATTAATATGGAAGATGTTAAATCCATCGAGGTTGTTAAAGGTGCAGCTGCAGCATCAATGTATGGCTCTTTAGCCGGAAATGGAGTCATTCAGATTATCACCAAGCGAAATGCCGACAAGGCAGGTGAGCCACAATTCACCATTCGCAGCGAATATGGCTTTTCTGATCTTACTAAGGAATATCCCCTGGCTACCAAGCACCCCTATCCTACCGATAATATACAAACGGATGGATCGGGACACATTACCCAATGGCCGGGTTTTGATACCTATGACGCTGACAGCCTGTTTGATAATGACTACCCTGTTATCTATGACAACCAGGACAAGGTGTTTAAAGACAAGCCATTCAATACCAATTACTTTTCATTAGCCAATTCCGGCGAAAAGTATAACTATAAGGCTTCATTTGAGAATATGACTCAAGGAGGCGTATTAGAACCAATTGACAATTACAATCGTAACACTTTCCGATTGAATGCGGACTATACGCCCAACGATAAGTTTGCGGCCAAATTCAGTTCATCCTATATCACGGTCAAATCGCCGCGTATCAGTGAACAGGGCCAGGGCGACAACTATTTCTATTCTGTCTTAACTGCACAGCCGTTTATGGATCTTACCCAGAAGAATACCGACGGGACCTATTCCAATAAACCTACCGGCTATGCAATACAATCTTCGAACTGGCAAAACCCCTTATATACGGCCCAGAACCGGGAGCGTAATTTCGATCGTGACCGTGTAATTGCCGGGGTAACACTGGAATACAACCTCACCGATTATTTTTCAGTACATGCCCGACAATCGCTGGACAAGTCTTACCAGCTTTGGAAAACCTATTATCCTGTGGGATATCAAACCCCAACCCCCTCGGCCAATAACAACGGCTCTGATTATAGACGATCAATTAAAAATTCGACGGCCGTCACGGAATTATGGGGTCAATTCAACCGGGAGTTCGGTGATTTCAATGTGAAAGCAACCGCAAAATATCTTTATGAGAATCGAGATTATGAATGGTTCGAGGCCCAAGGAAGTGATTATATCGTCAAAGGTATTCGCGACCTTTCCAGCCTCAACTCAAGTACCTACGATATAGACTCCAATCAATCCACAATACGGGCAGAAAATTATCTTCTGAACGTAAACCTGGATTATCAGAGCAAGATCATCGCCAGCGGAATGGTACGTCGCGACGGTTCTTCACTTTTTGGTTCACAGGCTCGATGGAATACATACTATCGTGGTTCACTTGCATATCGAATCACTGAGGATATGGACCTGCCAAACATCCAGGAATGGAAAATACGGGCTTCATACGGAACAGCGGGTAACCGCCCTCCCTTCCAGGCACAGTATGAAACCTATAATGCCACTGCAACGGGTATTTCCCCTGATGTATTGGGTAACAAAGATATAAAACCCTCTACGGTTGCGGAACTGGAACTCGGTACTAACATTACATTCTTCGATCGATTTAATTTTGAGGCCAACTTTGCTCAGACACATGTCAAAAACGACTACCTGGAAGTTCCGCTTTCAAGTGTAGCCGGATATAATACGCAATGGCAAAATGTTGGTAAAATTGAAAGCGAATCCTTTGAAGCCATGCTTTCGGGTCGCATCCTCGACAAGCGCGATCTTAGCTGGGAGGCTAATTTGACCTGGTCCAAGACCAACCAGAAAATCACTGATCTGGGAGCGGTACCTCCCTTTACTCGTCAGATTAATGGTACGGCATTGCCACTATTCCGAGTTGAGGAAGGCGTTTCATACGGGACCATGTACGGTAATGAAGTGCTTACTTCACTGGACCAGCTGACCGTAGTAAACGGTGAAGTAATGAATGCCGGAATGGACGTTAATAACGACGGAAAATTGACGACGGCCGATTACGAAATAAATGACCAAGGTTATGTAGTTCCGAAAGGAACACACGGCACCAAAAATGAGCAGGTCGTTTACCGTGTCAATGAAAAAGGTGAAAAAGCAACGGTTAAAATTGGGGATACGAACCCCGACTTCCAGATGGGACTTGCCAACACCTTCAACTACAAGGGTATTGGTCTTTACGTATTGCTCGACTGGAATCAAGGCGGAGATGTATATAACTATACAAAGCAATTACTTTATTTCAATAGCCGGCACAAAGATCTGCAAGATTTCGCGGCCGAAGGTTATAACGTTGCTTATTCAGATGGGTCTTCCCAGATCTATAACGGAGCTCAAGCCACTTCCTACTTTGTGGAAGACGCCAGCTACTTGAAAGTTCGTGAAATTTCACTCTCTTATACATTGTCCAAGAAAACTCTTGGTTCTCTTGGCAATTACCTGGATCAGGTTAAGCTTTCCATCTCTGGGCGTAACCTGTTTACGTTTACGGACTATTCGGGTTGGGATCCAGAAGTGGGGCTGCGTACGAATGCAACCAACTTCCGCTTGGATGAATACTCTTATCCTAACTTCAGAACCTTTACCGGTTCTATCCAAGTCCGTTTCTAAACGAATTTATAAGCTATAAAAAAATATTAGCTATGAATATTACAAAAAAACTGAAGCTGACCGTACTCCTTGTTGGGCTACTCGTAGCCTTCAACAGTTGTGCTGATCTCAGCGTAGAAAATCCAAACGCACCGGACAGGGAGCGAGCCCTCTCAAATCCGGCTGACCTAGTGAGCCTCCTTCAAGGGGCTACAACAGATGCCTTCCAGGCATCCCTGGACCTGTGGGGTGTTCATATGAACGGATTATCCGATCAGATGACTTCCACCAATAAATATTTAAGCTTCTGGGATTTTACAGAAGAGCCGCGTCTGCGACTGAATAATAAAACGACCTATGCCGATGCGGACATCTTTGACAGTCCCTGGAGTACATTCAACGCATCAATATCTTCTGCAAACCAGATCATTGGAATCGTTGAAGGGGACGGAAAATCCATCGTTTTGGAGAATGGGACTGATGTTACCCAGAAAATGCTGGCTTCTGCCTATTTTATCCGTGGATTCTCCCGTGGTTATATTGCAATGATCTATGACCAAGGCTATATAGTCAACTACGACACCGATGTCAGTCAAACCCTTGATCCGGTTCCATATACCGATCTGGCAAATGCAGCCGTAGAGG
Organism: Balneolaceae bacterium; assembly: GCA_050117475.1. Taxonomy (GTDB): domain Bacteria; phylum Bacteroidota; class Rhodothermia; order Balneolales; family Balneolaceae; genus Fodinibius. The sequence goes on from JASFMR010000044.1 coordinate 10,787, forward strand.
ATATGGATAAGGCGATCCAAACCGCAGATGCTGTAGGGTCCAATTTCGCATGGAATTTACTGCCATCAGGTTCTGGCGTCAATTTAAGTTTGGCACAATTTAAAACTGTAGTCAACTCTTTTGCCGCACGCATACTTGCCAGCACCCCGCGTACAGCCTCTGAAGCTAATAGTTGGGATTGGGATCGGGTCATCAGCTACGCCGAAAAAGGCGTGGGCGGGCCAAATGCTGCGGCCGCTATGGAAGATTTCTCTGCCGTGAGTATAGCCAACCAATTCTATAACAACTTAGCCGACTGGTCTTGCTACATGCTGGGTGATGGTTCGGGATACCTGCCTAGTGATATCAAGATCATTCATATGCTTGATAACAGCTACCCGGTAGTATACCCTGATGCACCGACTGTGTTAGACAGTACCGACGTCAACACTAACGACCCGCGAATTGGCTACTACAATTATACTCCTAACTTCGGTTACCTTAGTGCATCCCGTAACCGCAACCTGTTCAGCAACTACCTGAACCTGCGCTTGTTCTCTGAAAACCAGATGTACAATACCGATGGCTATCCGATGACTTTCTTCATCAAAGCCGAAACCCAGTACATCCTGGCCGAGGCCTATCTTATGAAAGGTAACAAGCCAATGGCTGCACAATTCCTTATGGCTAGTCCCTATGGAAATGGGCAGACGGATGTAACACCAGATATGCCCTCTGTTCAGCTGGGATATCTTGGCGAAGACGGGATGTCGGGCGGAAACAGCATTAACGGCACAGATTCCGATGCAGCATTTGTGCGCGCCCTACATCGTGAATACTCTGTAGAGTTAGACCTGATCGACGGCATCGGACTGCAATGGTTCTTTATGCGTCGGCATGATCTGCTTCAGGAAGGTACGGCCTTAGAGTATGCGATCCCCGGATCTGAGCTTGAAATTACGGGCCGCGAATACTACTCCTTCGGCGGAATGGGGTATTCCAGCGATCCAGGCACTGCCTCGGGCAGCAATTCTTGGAAAACCTTTGCTCCGGCGAAATCAAAGAACAAGACAACCTATGACGCCGGTTATCATTCCAAAACACTTACCCCCGAGCAACTAAATCTCAATAACAGCTTGCAAGGCGGAAAGTACAGAAGAAACCGAAACTAACAGGGTTAATTCGCTATTTTCCAAAGGCTCGCATCCCACGATGCGGGCCTTTTTATTTTGAACAGTCTGGGTTACCTCCCCTACTACTGGATGACTGATATTTGGGCCGGATAATGCGGGGATGTTTTAACGGTGATCATGCTGGAGTCAGATTTTAGCAAACGAAAAGTACCCCTTACCGACAGTGAAGCAATATCAGGGATAAGGTATAAAGGGCGGCCCCTAAGACTATCTCGATTGATGATGTCCAGATATCGAGCAATATGAAGCCCCATTGCATAAGGAGATACCTTTGTTTTAACCTTACGCCTATTATCCAGCGTATCAAAAATAACGGACGTCGTAGGCAAAGAAAAATTAACGTTTCTGGCCTCCAACCGATTTCCAATATGGGGAAATTTCCAGCGGTCTATTTGTATCCATTCACCGTTTTTCAGGGTATCAGTAGAACTGTAACTGATTTGAACAACATGCCCACTGTAAGTTTGGGGATGCAAACCGCTACCGCATGATGCGATTAAAATAACAGCCCCCAATATTGCAACATTCAATATCTTCATAAATATTCGCAACTACCTCGAAATTATTTTACAAGAAAATCCAACAGTTTATCGCAGGATATCACCATTTAACCATTCATTGATAATATAATACTCATTATCTACAGCCAATATGCCACGTCGGTCCAGAAGATAAACATCAAAAGGGAAAACCCCTGATTTTATTCTTTCTTGCTTAAAGACGAATGTAGTACGCGGGTCATATTCATCGGTTGAATAAGCCCAGCGAATACTTTTTGAGAAATTGCGAGAATGCATAGGTGGCCCCATCAAGATATAGATCATCCCCATATCAGTTTTCCAACCTTCTTTATAGTTAGAAAAATATTTATTGGCATCTTCAACATAGGAATAATAAAGACTGATCACCCGGCGGGTGACGGACAAATCGTGTAAATTAGAAATCCAGAACTCATCCACAGCCCGTTTCAGAGAATCGGAGTTCTTGATACTCATCAGTTTCTCATAATCTTTTTTGTCCATCAAGTAATAGAGCGGTTGGGCAAATTGTCTCGGAGTTTCAACGAACGGGAAACCGGCCCGTTTAATCCCAAAATCGAAAGCACGGGTAAAAGACTCCCCATTGCCATTGTAGATTGTTATTTCAAATCTATAATTACCAATCGAGGGAGTATCCATTCCTACTTTATAAGTAAATATTTTTTCACCCGGTTGTATCGTTCGATGCTGACTATACACCGTCTCATAATCATTATAAACAATACCTTCCCTTTCGACTACTCCGACTCTAAAGGCGGAAGCACTCAACCGAAGGGCGGGTTCCACATCTGACCTAAAACGCTTGACAATCACATCAATCGATAACGAATCGTTTAGCATTCCATCTGTAACCTGACACTCGAAACGTAGGGCTTCGAAATCTCGAGTCACCTCATAAGTAGTCACCGGCTTGTATCCTTGTTCTAACTGTGCACTGTCCAACGCTGTAAAGGTAATGCCTGATATTCCGAAGGTATTTGGCAATTTCCTGGGAATCACCACCTCGGTTTCGGCTTTGGCTGCCTTCCTCGATTTTGAATCCTGAACAATGACTACCGCCCGGTATTTACCGGGGCCTGGAACATTAAAAGTATGCGCCATATTGATCTTTTGGTGATCAGTATCTTGGCTGCCCTCGCTAAACAACACCGTCTTTTTCTCGGTGGACTGCCAACTATCGGAAGAATCTGATTGGGAATAAATTTCGTAAAGGATGCGAAATGAAACCTTTTTTTGACCTTCTCTCAGGGTATCTTCGGTATAGGATACCAGACTTTGTGTCAGTAATTCTGAATAGATGTTGATAATTGCATCATTATTTTGGCCATACATCCCGGTGGCACTCATGCTAATATGTGGACGACCAGGCTGATAGGTGAAACTGGTATTTCTTTTAATAGAGTTAGGTTTTATGGAAGAACAGGAATAAAACAGGATAAGGGGGCAACTAAAAAACAGAAAATAAATAATCCTATAAGACTTGCTACTAATCATAACCCTCCCTCTTTCGAATCACCAAATTACCATTAATTTATTATACCGTATTTGTTATAAATAAAGAAATTTACATTTTCCATACGAACCTGCGTGAGAATAAAAAGGATACCTGAAAATTTACTGCCAGGTCATACAACATATCGAGGAAGGGCAGAAGGAATTTGTACCAAAACCTCGTAATTGAGGAAATTTCTCATCTCGCTGAACGATGCCACAGTCATCTCTTTGTTGCCCTGCTTTCCAATGATTACTACCTCATCTCCCTTTTCCACATTCGGTATATCGGTAATATCGACGGTTAGTAAATTCATATTGACCAAGCCTGCTACAGGTGCCCGTTCTCCATTAATCAACACAATACCTACATTGGTTAGATTACGACCGAAGCCATGGGAATAACCGATCGGTACGGTAGCAATTTGCTGGTCCCGACTGGTTAGGTATGTATTTCCATAGCCTATAAATTCACCGGCGGGAACCTTTTTTGTGCTCATCACCACACTCTTCCAAGTCATGATTCGCTGCAGAGGATCTCTATGCTTTTTACTGATATCGGGATGTTTTTTTACAAAATTCATATATGTCTCACGATTGGGCCAGAAACCGTACTGGGCGATCCCAATGCGAACCATATCCATAATAGTTTCAGGATAATTCAATGAAGCTGCCGAACAGGCCGTATGCCTATATTTCGGCTCGATTCCGCGACTTGTAAACCAGGAATAATACTCCTTAAAATTTTCTATCTGCTCCTGTATTCGCACATAGTTTCCAACACTCTCGGCTCCGGCATAGTGTGTGCTAATCCCGTCTACTTGCAGGCAATCACTATGTTCTTTGAGAATTTTTACCGTCTGCTCGAACTCCCCTTCATCCAGACCAGTCCGATTCATACCGGTTTCCAGGTGCAAATGTATTCGGGCGGGTTTCCCGATCCTTTTGGCTTCTTTGGCGGCAAACTGCAGTCGATCAATCTCAAAGACAAAGAATGATACCTCATTTTCAATCGCCCATCCTAATGCCTGGTTTCTGATCATTCCCATAACCATGACGTGACTTTCATCCTCTTTGCTGGCTCGAAGCGCATTCCTAGCCTCATCTGAACTAAACACCGAAAAGTGTCTCAAACCACATTCTTCTGCCATTGGAACAAACTCGGCAATGCCGTGGCCATAGGCATTCCCCTTAATTACTGAGCTAAATATTACATCCCGTCCAATATAATCCCTAAGAAAATTGATATTCTCTTCGAATGAGGATTTGCTCAATTCGATATGAGAGGGAAACAGTTTGTCTTGCATTTATTGTCGGCCAATTACTTCATTAATAATTTCCATGAACATTGAAATTGCGGTGGGGATGACCTCATCCTCGAAATCATAATCTTCAGCATGCAGGGCGGGATGCTCTTCCCCTATTCCCAGTCCAAACATTGCACCCTTTATCTCACGGGTGTAATGCCCAAAATCTTCTGACCAGCCAAATGGACTGGGTTTCTCGTAAATTTCGAGATCCAGGTTATGGGCTGCCGATTTAACAATTTCAGAACAGTCTAAAGTATTAATTGTTACAGGGAACGGTTCTACCCACTCTGAATCCATCCGCAAGCCATATGTTTCGGTTGTACCTTCGAGCACTTGCATGCATTTATCTTTTATGGTAGCAAGAACATCCTCATCGTACGTCCTAAGCGTTGCCATTAGCTCGGCCTGGGATGGAGAAATACCAAAAGCCGGCTCTCCCATCCTTACCCCTACAATTGTCACTTTTACTGCTTGCTCCAAAGAACTATAGAACTGGGGAATAGAGGAAAAGGATTGAATCAAATGTGCTACCGCCAATGCCGGGCTAACGCCTTGCTCTGGATGAGCGGCGTGAGCACTGTGCCCCTTCAACTTGGCCGATAATCCTACTGATGCTGCTGCAAATACGTTGTCCCTTACAATAATCTGATGCTTTTTGAAACCCGGTAAATTATGAAGAGCAAAGCAAAAGTCTGGATTCAACTTCCGAAACTTCTGATCCTTTAAAACCTGTTTGGCCCCTTTTCCGGTCTCCTCCGCCGGCTGAAACAGCAAAGACACTTTGCCGATATCCGGAGCTTCCTCACCAAGTTCCACACCCAGCCCGCAAAGTATAGCCATATGTCCGTCGTGCCCGCATTTATGGCCTATCCCTTCCGTTTTTGATCTATATTTCACATCATTTACATCCGGGATGGGGAGTGCATCCAGTTCGCACCGTATGAGAATATGCGGACCCTCACCCTGCCCTTCATAGGTTGCAATAATCCCATTACCGGCAACATTGGTTTGCAGATATTCGGGTGAAGTTTTTTCCAGGAAATCGGCAATGGTATCCGATGTATTTTTTTCTGAACCTGAAACCTCAGCTATCGAATGGAGATAATGACGTAATTCTACTAATTCTTCAAAATGTTTCTGCTTATTGAAAGGCATTCAAAAATATCCTAAATGATACATTCGTGCATGGACAATTAGTGTATTTTCAAGCAGAATTCCCAATTTTGTCGCCCAGAAGTTCAACTCCACCACACCATTAGCCCCATAGTTGGATTGCCACAGCCTTTCGATAATGCCCTCTCGAGTAATCAAAAGCAGAAATAATCAATATAAATCACCCAACACCAATCTGGGATCGGGATAGGTTTTTAGAGCTTCTTCTCTTTGCGCCTCAGTTACAACCCCGGGCATATCGGCTTCCCCGGGATCCTCAATCGAAAGCTGAAAATGAAGATGTGGTACCCATCCCCCATTAACACTATCATCACCCAGGTCAGCTATCTTTTGTCCTTTTTGAACCTCCTGGCCTATCGAGATCATTCTAAGCGATTCGCGGGAAAGATGACCATATAAAGCAAAAAAATCCGTTTGATCCAGCTTATATTTCACCACGATAGTTGGGCCATAATTGCCTTCCGAATCATTGTCTCTCCTGTAGACAACTTTGCCGTGTGCAAAAGAGAACACCGGCTCCCCTGCATTGGCCCAAATATCTATCGCCATGTGGATATCGCGCCCGTCATCAAACAAGGAAGTATCGTACATGCCAGGCCGTTTTTCATTATACTTCCCAACCCCCCATCCCTTTTGACGGATAAACTCCGGGTCGTAACCTTCAGAAAGATCAAAAATATATAAAGCATTCGGGTAATGCATAACCTTGGCAAAGTCGTATCCGGAGAAATTATGTCTATTCATTGGCAGACCGGCAAAAAGTTAGATTTAAAATTCAGGGAAAAGGGTATTTTATTCGACAATTTTATCAATATAATCAGAATTCATAATCCCAAGAGCTCCCATATATTTCATCCGGAAACGGATAAAATCACCTACTTCATAGCCGTTTTTATTATCTCCAACATCAAGAATTAACATATCAGAGCTGGCATCCACGATTTGCACATCGTCCTGCACATTTATCAAGTGATCGGGATTGATATCCAGATATCCGATATCCAGTATGGCACGATAGGATGTTTCACCATATTCATCCTCATCAATCTTGGCTACTTTCCCTTGGGGATTGGCGCCCAACTCACCGCTTGGCACCTTGGGTTTTTCGGCTATCTCAATAACTTGGGAGTACAGCTCCAAAACATCGTTATGCATCCCTTCTATTGTTCCGTCGGTAAACAAATTTTTACCGAAAAACAGGGCTTCGCCCACGCGGAAATGATTAATGCCGCTGGGCAACTGATTTCGCAATAATAAGGGAATGGTAACAGTAGTCCCTCCCGAAACCAGGGGAATGGTTTTATCGAATTGAAGCTCTATTATCTGCTTGTAAAGCGACAGCTGTATCAGTTTATCTTCGTCAGGAAGCACGCCATGCATACAGTTAAGATTCGTTCCGATCCCAATGACCTCAATATTGGGCAGTTTAAATACCTTTTCGTAAAAGTCTATCAAATTTTCCCGGATCACGCCTTCCCGTAGATCCCCCATCTCGATCATGATGATTACCTTATGTACCTTCTCTTGCTTTCGGGCCTCTTCAGACAAGGCATGCAATGTTGAAAGCTCGGTATTAAGGCTTATGTCGGCATACTCTACCACCGCTTCGATGATATCCTTGGGAGGCGGTTTGATATAGGTCGTCAGCGTATCGGGATCAATTTCCTTAATTTTTTTTAGGTTACTGATCCTTGAATCCAACATATCTCCTATGCCGAGATCCGCTACTTCTTTAAGATACTCTTCATGCCCGCAAAGCAGCTTGGTGGTAATGCCCCACTTGATATCGTTCTTTTTGAATAGGTGATCCAGGTAATTGTAATTATCACGCAGTTTTTCGCGATAGAGTTTTAAATAGGCCATTCCCTATTTCTTAAGTCTCATTTCTAAATATTTGTTTGTAAACCCGTATTTCTCATACAGATATTTTGCCGGGTTATCGGGTTCAACATGCAAAGCAATATCCCCGGGAGTAGCTTCTATAATCCGCTCAATAAGTGCTTTACCAAGCCCCTGCCCGCGGTAATCGGCATGAACAGCTACATAAACCAACATATGTTCGGGAATATACCCGCCCATGTTGGTGTGGTTAATAATAACCGCTCCCACGATTTGGTCGTCTTCATAAGCTACAAGTATAAATCCGTCTTGCCCTTCATGGTCACCATATGCATACCCTATGGAAGACAGGATGTGCTTCTTCTCATCTCCATATTCGTCTAGATGCTGGTAAAGAAAATCAGCAATATCATCCCGGCTAAAGGATGTAGGATTTTCAATATCTGATTGTATAATATCGTATTTCATTGCTAGTTACTAACTGTATTAACCGTTTCAAGTTTCGGGGAATCTTGTTGAGTTGCTTCTTCGGCATCAGGAAACAATAATGAGAGAGCCACAAACGCAATAGCCGATGCCGTAATTCCAAACACATTAGCATCGAGTCCGGCCGGGAGATGATTTGCAAATATTTCCAGAGACACCGTTGTCCCCCCACCAACGATCATTGCCGCCATCGCGCCGGCACTACTGCTTTTATCCCAATAAAATGCTCCAATAATTGGAACAAAAAGCCCTGATACCATAAAGGCGTACGAATAAAGCATCAGCTGAAGCACATTTGTCATAAAACTGGCCATTAGCAATGCGCCGACCCCTATAGCCAGGGTGGTAATTTGAGATAAACGAAGAAACGAGTCGCTTTCATAATCGATATCTTTAAAATAGGCGATAATATCCGAAACCACATTTCCGGATGCCGCCATCAGACAACTGTCTGCTGTGGAAAGTATGGCAGAAAAATAAGCACTCATCATAATGCCCATCAGACCTACAGGAAGCACCGTACGAAGCAACATGGGCAAACCGGTTTCGGGGTCTGTTTGAGCAATATTACTCGCTCCAAGATAATCAAACATCCCTTGATCTGCGGCCACTTTAGCAAACAATCCTAATGAAATTCCCATAAAAGCCATTATTGGCCACTCAAATATGCCTGCCAGATACCACGCCTTTTTGGCCGTCTCCTCATCATTGCAGGCATAAATACGTTGGTAAAGTGTCATCCCAACAAACCAAATAGGTAAAATAGTAACCCCCCAATAGACTACCCGTTGCCAACTCACATTGGTCATTGAAAGCAAATCGGGATCAACGGTATTTGTTATCGCTTCCCATCCCCCAACTGCATGGTATGAGACCGGGATACCAACAAATACAAGTCCAAACATCAACACAGCCCACTGAACGGTATCCGTATAGATTACGGCCTTTAATCCCCCCATTACCGTATAGAGCACTGCAACTGAACCCATAATAATGAGCGCAGTTTCCAAATCCAGGTGAGCAAAAGTACCTTTAGCCAATTTTGCACCGGCTAAAATTTGAGAACTTGTAAACCCGGCGTAACCTATAGCCGATATAATACCCGCTATGAGGGCGACTTGGGGATTGAAATAATGACCGAAAACGTCCGGAAACGTATAAGCGGTATCGAATACGGGATTTTGCTTAACTTTTGGGATTAAGAAAACTGAAGCAAGCCAAGCCCCCAACAAGCCGGTAAAGAGCATCCAGGAACCTGAAAGGCCCATAACAAATCCAAGCCCACCAAGACCGATAGAAAAACCCCCACCGACATCGGTTGCTACAACCGAGAGACCGACGTGTAAGCTGCTCATTTCGCGGCCACCTACGTAATAATCGTCCGCCCCTTCATTTTTATTCAAAAAGAAAAACCCAATACCGAGCATCGTTAACATGTAGCCTGCAAAAATCGTCAGGTCAATCCAATGCATAAATCGTATAAATATTCTGGTCTAAAATTGGACTTCCATCTAATAAAAAAACCCTTGAGTATCGACCCAAGGGTTTATTTTCATAACGTTTAATATAGGCTTTACGATGCAGAAATACCAAATTTTACTGGAGTTATCTCAATCAGATGCTCCTGTCAATGTTATTTTACCGTTTAAAGAAGCCCCCTCCTCGATCAGCAATTTCCCGGCCTCAATATCTGCGTTAATTCTGGCAGAGTTTTTTACCAGTATTTTCTTCTTTGCCTTAATTTTCCCTTTGAATGATCCCCCAAGGATAAGATCTGTCGTTTCCAGCTCCCCCTCGACAGTCGTATCCTTGTCAAAAAACGTATGGTTAGTCTTCATCTTAATTAGTCGAACTTCTTTGATCCCCTGTTAACAACTGTAATGTGAAACCTTTATTTTCTAAAAAATCGATTTTTCTTCCACCTTTAAGATCATATCTTCCGATAAAAGATCAAATTTAAAATTCCCCTTTATGAATTCCACACAAGACGCCATACAACTCGAGGATCAATTTGGAGCCCATAACTACCACCCCCTGCCCGTCGTATTGTCCAAAGGGAAGGGTGTATTTGTATGGGATCCTGAAGGAAAAAGGTATTATGACTTTCTTTCGGCTTATTCAGCTGTTAATCAGGGACACTGCCATCCCCGAATTATCGGTAAGCTTAACGAACAAGCCGAAAAACTGACCCTGGTATCGCGTGCCTTTTACAGTGATCAGCTGGGTGCTTATGAAGAATTCATGCATCAGCTGTTTGGATATGACAAGTTGCTCCCTATGAATACCGGTGCTGAAGGTGTAGAAACGGCTATTAAACTGTGTCGAAAATGGTCCTACGAAAAAAAGGGACTAACACCTGAGAAAGCTACAATCATTGTCGCAAAAGGTAACTTCCACGGCCGTACAACCAGTATCATCTCCTTTTCAAACGATCCGGTTGCCCGAAAAAACTTTGGCCCCTACACGCCCGGATTTGTTTCCATCCCTTATGATAATTTGGAAGCGCTTGAAAAGGCCCTCAAAGAAAAAGATGTAGCCGGATTCCTAGTGGAACCCATTCAGGGAGAAGCGGGAGTTAACGTACCGAGCGACGGGTACCTGAAACAGGCTGCAGCACTATGCAAGAAATATGATACCCTTTTTATTGCTGATGAGATCCAGACCGGCATTGCCCGAACGGGAAAGATGCTTTGCGTTGATCATGAGAAAGTTCGGCCAGATATCATAATTCTTGGGAAAGCTCTTTCGGGTGGAGCGTATCCTGTTTCAGCTGTATTGGCCGATGACGAGATTATGGAATGCCTGCGGCCCGGTGAGCACGGATCTACCTATGGTGGAAATCCACTGGCCTGCGCTGTAGCAATGGAAGCGCTCAAAGTGATCCAAGATGAAAAGTTAGCTGAAAATGCGGACCATCTGGGCAATATCTTTCGTAAAGAGATGAACAAATTTATTGAAGAGACAAATCTCGTGAAACTTGTCCGAGGTAAGGGACTGCTAAACGCCATTGTCATTAATGATTCTGAGGATAGCGATACCGCCTGGAATATTTGCCTTAAACTCAAAGAAAACGGGCTGCTGGCCAAGCCTACCCACGGTAATATCATCCGATTTGCACCTCCCCTCGTAATGACCGAAAAGCAACTTTACGATTGTATATCGATTATTAAAAAAACCATTAAGGCATATGAAAAAATAACTGTTTAGTATCCATACCAATACTTGATTTCCCCTCCCTTTTTGGGGAGGGGTTTTAAGTATTTTTCCAGCGTTGCAAATTTAAAATTTTTGCTTTCATTTTATATTGTGAATCCCCACCTTTCGGTGTTTTCTCATATTCTATTCGACATAACCATCTTCGATTGAAGATGAGGTGACACTTACTTCCTGACTAAAAAACCAACGCTATGAAAATTGTATATCCCGCCGCAGTCATAAGCCCCAAATCATTTATGACCAGGTTTCTCCTCCCCATTTTATTTCTCCTGGCGATCTCAGGCGAAAATTATGCTCAAACTCCTCATTCGGCCTATGCCGGCATGCAATGGCGGGTAGCGGGCCCTTTCCGGGCGGGATGGGCAACGGTAACCTCCGGTGTTCCCGATCAACCTAACATTTTCTATTTTGGTGGTGCGGGCGGCGGCGTATGGAAAACAACCAATGCCGGGCGGACGTGGCAAGCACTTATGCAACACAAGCAATCTTCCGCTATCGGGGGTTTGGCGGTTGCACCTTCCAACCCGAATATCATATATGCCGGAACCGGCCAAGTGACTATTCGCTACGATGATATGGCTGGCGACGGAATTTATAAATCCACCGACGGCGGGCAAACCTGGAAAAATGTAGGCCTCAAAGAGACTCACAGTATTGGAAAAGTATTTGTTGATCCAAATAATGCCAACCATGTACTTGTCGCAGCAATGGGACACATGTTCGGCCCCAACCCTGAACGCGGCGTCTATCAAACCACCGACGGAGGCAACCACTGGAATAAAGTACTGTACCTAAATAATAATACGGGGGCTATTGATATCGCCGCCGATCCCAAAAATCCCAGAATCGTATATGCCGCACTCTGGCAGATGCGAATGCACCCCTGGCTTGACTATTTCCAACCCCAGGTTGGACCCGGCTCCGGGATCTACAAAAGTACCGATGGAGGATCGCACTGGACTCAAGTACCCGGCAAAGGTTTTCCTTCCGGAGCAAGTCTCGGACGCATAGGTCTTGGCGTGCCTGTAGGGAGTAACGGAAAAACGATCTACGCAGTCGCGGCTACATCAGATGATAAGGGGGGATTTTACCGTTCTGATGACGGGGGCGATTCCTGGAAGCTGGTCAATAACGACCCTGAGTTACCTAACGACTACTTTTGTCGTGTAACTGTATCTCCAGATGATCCGGAAGAAGTGTGGGTTATGGCTCGCTCTATGCACAAATCGGAAGACGGTGGAAAGCATTTCAAGATTGTCAAGGGCTCCCCGGGCGGAGATGATTACCACTACCTCTGGATCAATCCTAAGCATCCCAGTTATATGATCTCAGGTGCAGACCAGGGAGCCGCTGTTTCAGTAGATGGCGGCGCTACATGGTCGAGTTGGTACAATCAACCCACCGGGCAATTTTATCATATCGCCGTTGACGACCAATTTCCATATCACATTTATAGTGGTCAACAGGATAACGGTACGGTTGAAATTAAAAACCGGGGTCCGTATGGGGTCATCGAAGAACGTGACTGGCACCCTGTAGGCGGTGATGAGCGAGATTACATGGTTCCCAAGCCCGATAACCCCGATATTGTATTCGGCAGCGGCCTCGGGGGACACGTCTCACGCTTTCATGAAAGTACACGCCAGTCAGCCAGCGTATCGCCCTGGCCGGTGTCAAGTTACGGGGCCAATCCCACGAAAGTAAAATACCGCTACACATGGATTGCCCCCCTGGTTTTCTCTCCCATCGGTAAACATACCATGTATATGGGGGCACAGGTTTTGTTTAAGTCGGATGATGACGGAGATCACTGGGATATCATTAGCCCCGACCTTTCAGGAAAAAGAAAAAACGGTACACCAGGACATGATCCCGATTATAAAGAAGCAAAAGCACTGGGTTTTGGAGTCATCTATTCCATTGCGCCATCTTCAATCGAAGAAAACCGTATCTGGATTGGAACCGATGATGGTTTGATACAACTCACCACTGACGGGGGCAAGAACTGGTCTAATGTTACTCCACCTCAAATTCCTGAATGGGGACGCGTTACTGCCATATCCCCTTCTCACCAAGACCCGCACACTGCTTATGCAGCAATCGATTTGCATAGAATCGACCGCTTTGAGCCCATGCTGCTTAAAACTACCGACGACGGGCAACATTGGACGGAAATCTCAACAGGTATTCCCAATAATGAATATACTACTGTCATCCGAAGTGATCCCCAACAGACAGGCTTACTCTATGCCGGCACCAACCGGACTGTTTATGTTTCGTTTAATGACGGCAGTAATTGGGAACCTTTGACACAGAATTTTCCTACAACCTGGGTACGAGACTTAAAAGTGCATAACGGGGATCTAATCGCCGGCACCCAGGGACGAGGGATTTGGGTATTGGATGATGTAGAACCGTTGCGTGAGCTGGCTGCAGGGCACATCACTGAGCATTCAGCTCATCTATTCATGCCCGAACAGGCATGGCGTCTGCGTGCAAGCGAAAACCACGATACCCCACCGCCCAAAGAAACAGCACTGGGGGTTAATCCACCTACCGGGGCCGTCATTGATTATTGGCTCAAATCCGATGCGCAAGGACCTGTTACTATTACTATCAAAGATACTGAAGGTAAGGTTGTTAATTCTTTTTCAAGCGATAATCATCCAAAAAATTTGAATGCTAACCGCTATTTCCCGGAAACATGGATTAAACCTGACTCCTCCCTGTCAACAAAAGCAGGAATGCATCGATTTGTATGGGATTTGAGATACCCCCGTCCGGATGCCCTGAACTATAGCTATAGCATTGCAGCAGTTTGGCATGACGGAACACCGGTCACACCCGACGGCCCGCTTAGCCTTCCCGGGCAATATTCCGTTACCCTGTCGGCCAATGGGAAAACATACACACAACCACTAACAATAAAGCTTGATCCGCGAGTAAATGTCACTGCAGAGGCGCTGAGCGACCAATTGTCTATGGCATTAAAGGTAAATGCCAAGCTGGAAGAAGCGGCGCAGCTGTATCGCAACGTAGATGAGGCTCTGAAAGAAGCTAAGATAAGAAATGCATCTCAAAAACGTGTTGATGCCCTAACACAGATTGAGCACGGGGATGGCGTTAATCTCGGAACAATCAACGGGGTACTGGAAAGCTTATCCGGAAAAATTCAAGCGGCTGATGCCGCTCCCAATCAAGGGCAATGGGCTGTTTATAATCATTACACCAAAGTGTTAGCCGATATTGAAAAACGGTGGGAAAAGTTACAGTAGTTAATTATTGTCCATTGTAAGTTATATATCCGGGTTCTGACAAACGCCAGGGTATTTTATTTCTAGCTATTCGATTTATAATAATATTTTAAATAGCTTGGTAATCTAATGTTCAAATAGATTACTGAATTTATGCATAGCAAAATACTGCCAGCGGTTTTACTGCTATTAGTTGTCGCTTGTAAAAAAAAGAATACGACTGATGACACGTCAAATCCGCAGCATGTTTCTGTGCTTACACAACACAATAATAATTCGAGATCAGGCTGGAATGATCAGGAAACCAAATTGACAACCGAAAATGTAAATGCCGAGCAATTTGGGAAACTCTTCACTCTTCCCGTTGATGACCAGGTTTACGCACAGCCCCTTGTAGTTGGCAATCTTTTCATCAATAATAGCCTGCATAATGTGGTCTATGTTGCTACCGTCAACAATACGATCTATGCCTATGACGGCGATACGGGTGATTTATATTGGAAAAATAACTTTACCGCTCCAGGTATGCGTCCGCCCAAAAATACTGACATGACTGAAGCCTGCGGTGGCAATTACCACGATTTTAGCGGAAATATGGGTATAGTAGGCACCCCCGTAATTGATGAATCCTCACAAACGCTTTATTTCGTAGCACGAAGTGCTTCAAATAATAATTTTGTCCAGTATCTGCATGCAGTTAGCATTGTTAACGGAAGTGAAACAGCGGGCAGTCCCCAAAAAATCACTGCTTCAACTAAGGGAAGCGGATCTGGCAGTGTCAATGGTACCATTACGTTTGATGCGCAAAGACAAAACCAACGCCAAGCCTTGACCCTGCTGAATGGAACGGTATACATTACATTTTCATCACATTGCGATTGGGGCCCGTATCACGGGTGGATTCTTGGATATGATGCTGCATCTTTGCAACAACAAATCGTTTTTAACGATACTCCTGACGGATATGCCGGCGGCATGTGGGAAAGCGGCGCTGGAATGGCTGCCGATGAACAAGGAAATCTGTACGTTGTTGCCGGGAATGGGACAGTTGGAAACAACGGCGATCCCACGAACCTGATAAACAGAGGTGAAAGTTCCATGAAACTTACGCCCTCGGGTTCAACACTTGAAATAGAAAGCTTTTTTACTCCCTATGATTACCAAAATCTCAATAATTATGATTTGGATTACGGTAGCTTGGGAGCTTTAATAATCCCTAATTCCAACTACTATGTCACCGGCGGTAAAGGTGGGAATATTTATTTATTAGACAAGGATAATATGGGTGGATACCAGCCTTCTTCAAATCAGGTGCAGCAAACTATCAAGTTAAGCTCCGAAGCAAAAATGCACTGCCAGGCTGCTTACTATAAAGGCAGCTCAAAAGAATATGTATACGTTTGGTCCGAAAATGAACCATTGAGAGCATATCCTTTTAACCGTACTAGTAATTTGTTAGACGAAGGTAACCAAATCACTTCCAAAGCCAATGGACCAACAGGAGAGAGCGGTGCGGTTCTATCTGTCTCATCTAATGCATCGAAAGATGGAACTGGAATCCTTTGGGCTTCCTATGCTTCAAGCGGAAATGCAGAGCATGAGGTTAGTCCTGGAATTCTGCGAGCTTTTGATGCCAGTGATATTTCAAAAGAGCTCTGGAATAATCATCAAAATTTTGACCGTGATGGCGCTGGCAATTACGCCAAATTTTCATCACCAACCATAGCAAATGGCCATGTTTATCTACCTACCTTCTCCGGCCGAGTGGTAGTTTACGGATTGTTATAACATTAATAACTTCCAAAATCAGATCTTTAAATGAAATATATTTTAGGATCCAAAACATTGCAATAGGGTATGGATTCGGCTTTTTTCTTGAATGTGAGCGAATCCGAGCACCACTTTCGGCTGCTAGAAATTCAGAAAAAAGGAAATACCTACTTCACATAGACTAGTTTAAACCATAGAAAATCTTGCAGAATATAATTATTACACAAAAGCGTTAGCCAAGCAATCCCATACGATGTTTTCTGTGATCTCCTATAATATATGCATGCCATCCAACAACCATGATATAGGCAATAGGCAAAAAAAGTCCTAATCCCGCCGTAGCCAATGCCAATACAATGCCTTAATAGACAAATACCGGGAAAAGAATCATGAGGCTAATACCAAGTGCTACATAGCATTTATAGAGATGGCCCAATCTTGGTAAAATGCTTTGAAGAGCGGCTAACTCATTGCGGTGTTTTAATTACTTTGCTTTCCGATCCGGGGCATGAACTGTTTTCATAATACCTCCCCTTTCTTTTATATAGGGGTAAGTATTATTAATCTGCCGGATTAATTGCTAGAATTTGAATAATGGGATGTAGTCTACCATAATTTTTATGGTTTTAACCAAGAACCTTTTTCTTTTTGGCCTGTATAAACTAATAGTTTACTTAAACTGGAAAAGAGAGTAAGATATGGGCGCAAAAAATAAAACGATTAAATACTTGAGTTACTGCTATTTGCTACTGATAACCTTGGCCTCATGTCGTTCGCAAGAAACTCAAGAAGCTAACGGAAATCCTAAGCTCTCTTTTGAGCATGTCATCATAGACTCAAACAACCCTCCCAATCCTCACTGCAAGACGGTGGGTGATATTAATGGTGACGATTTGCCCGACATTCTCGCAGCAAGTGATCAGGGAGATACGACCGGACTTTTTTGGTATGAATATCCGAATTGGACGAAATATAAAATTTCTGGAGGATCGTTCACTACGGATATGCAGGTGGGTGACATTGACAACGATGGTGATCTCGATGTTATAATTCCAAAAGGCGCAGACCCAAGTAACACAGTCTGGTGGTACGAGAATCCCCGCCCCAACGGAATGCCAAGTGAGGATCCCTGGATTGAACACAAAATTATTGATGCCGGTGCCCATGATGTAGAATTAGCAGATATGAATCGAGACGGCATGTTAGATGTCGTGATACGCCTTGGTAACGTGTCGGTTCTGCTCCAAGGGTTGAACGACTCATGGATAAATATACCTATAAATACAGGCGGTCATACCGGTAGCTCTCTTGAAGATATCAATGGAGACGGACGTATTGACATCATACTAGACGGTTATTGGCTGGAAGCCCCCATTGATCTTATCCAGGGTGAATGGGAGAGACATAAGTTCGCTGATGGTTGGGAGGGCAAAGACGTTGGTGTTACACCGGCTGATCTGAACAATGACAATCGACCCGATATTATCATTGCACCCTCAGAAAGCGAGGGACAGTTAATTTGGTATGAAGCCCCTGCCGATCCAACCAATGAGGACCAATGGGTAGCACATACCATCGATTCCACTGTTTCCTATATCCATACCTTTAAAGTAGCCGACATGGACCTGGATGGGGATATTGACATTATTACCGCAGAGATGCACCAATCTGAAACTCGTAGAGTATCAGTCTACCTGAACGCGGGAAACTCCTTGAACTGGGAACCGCTGATTGTCGCCACAACCGGTTCGCACAACTTGAGAATAGCTGATATCGACAATGACGGTGACATGGACATTGTTGGTGCCAACTGGAATAATGATTCCCCGACAAATGGAGCAATTGAGTTATGGAGGAACAATCTTAGAAATTAAGCGGCTTGCCTGATTCCAGAAAGCCGCTTTGAGTAGTGGCGGGGGCAGGATTCGAACCTGCGTCCGCCAGCCGGCGGATATGAGCCCGACGAGCTTTCCTTGCCTATGCTCTATTCTCATGAATCAGATCCCACACAAACTGCCGCCCCTTGGCACTTTTGAGTTGCTTCTCCCGCTTCATGGCTTCGGCTTTACTTTCATGCTCCTCGCTATAGACCAGTTCCCAAGGCCGGTATGCTATAGTCCACCCTTTGGTGCCCAGATCGTTGTGCGACAATAGACGCTGTTCCAGGTTTGTGGTGTACCCAATATAAATTTTATCGTAATTTGGGGAGTAAAGTGCGTAGACAGTATACATTGTTTAGTGCCTCTCTTAAATAAAAAAAGCGGCTTGCCTGATTCCAGAAAGCCGCTTTGAGTAGTGGCGGGGGCAGGATTCGAACCTGCGTCCGCCAGCCGGCGGATATGAGCCCGACGAGCTTTCCTTGCCTATGCTCTATTCTCATGAATC
>JASFMR010000045.1:0-29087 GCA_050117475.1 Balneolaceae bacterium
CCGGAAACCGAATCAAAAGGTACGTATGTGCCGCCCGTGCGTTCGGAGAGCTGTTTGAGGAGGCGAGCATTACGAATAGTGTTTATGAATTCTGCGTTGGAATGAGCCACTGCAAATTCACCTTTTTGGGTGTCAATTTCCCGACTTCCCTTTTTTGCTGTCGCCTCATAAGAGTAGATGCCTTCAGGCATAGCCCCCAGGTTGAGTTGATATCTGCCGGCTCCTTTATTGTCCATTGAATAGAACCGAGCTTCAACGGAGTCGGACGAGACAGAAATATCAACCGAAGCATCTGATTCCACTTCTCCGCGTTCATTATTCAGGAAAGCATTGATAACTACAGGTTCTGAGCCTGTAAAAGATTGCTGAGAGGGCTGGACTTTAAGTTTTTTATTTTCGGGATCCGTAGCCGACCAGCTTACCGTATTAATCCACAGTTTTTCAACAAAATCACGAACCTGTGGATTGGTGCTTTGTTCGAGTCGAAACCATCCAAAGCCGGTAAACAGTGAAAATCGTTTATTTCCCAATTCCTGTACGACCAAAACCGGTTTTTGAGTATCCCGTCCCTGATAATTGCTGCTGAAAAGTTTGGTTGGCCCCGGAGTGTTATCCAGGTTGGTAAGGGGAGCGGAAATCATAGGTATCCGGTCATACGTTACAGTCGGAAGTTCCATTATCGGATGGGCATTGGGTTCCAGCTCCGGGTGTATCAATACATTGGAATAACTCCATGACCCGGTAACGTTAACCGGGAGAGGGATAATCTCCTGTTCAAATCTTTGAGGTCCGAAAAGTGGGGTTGCTGCCACGATAAGCGGCACTTTTTGAGCAATAGTCGAAAGCTGTTGCTTCAGGGCTTCGCCTAAACCCGTCTTCGGGTATCCATGGATAATGACCAGGTCAAGGGTATCAGGATCTACATTCAGCGTACCTTCAACAAAACGATTCCCATTAAGCCAGGTCCGACTTGTTAGCTGGATATTTTTGTCTTTCAGCAAGAGGGAACGTACAAACCTGACGTCGGGATGAATTTCAAAAGCCAGGGATAAAATTTTTTGTTTAGCGTCCAGGACATCCACAGAAAAAAGTTGAGTATTGTTGGCTCCTGTCCATTCTTCGTTCATTTTCGGTATCGATATCATGAACTGCTGCAGGCCTACCTCTTCTAATGGTAATTCAAAGGTAACTTCTTGGGAGCTATTGTTAATGGTTGGTGTAACAGTTTGTGTAGCAATAGATTGTGTTCCCTTTTGGAGTATTACCGGGAACGACTTATTTCTAAATCCATTACTGGATATTGTGGCCGTAACTGTCTGCTTAGAATGCAGATATCCCGTTGAATTTGTCGTAACCGAATTAACGAGCACATCTTTTTGGAAGGTGGTATCACCTAAACCCACCGTAAAGATGGGTATATCGATTTTCCCGGTTTCAAAAGTAGGGTTTTGTCCCTTAGTAAATACGCCATCACTAATAAGGACAGCGGCACTGGCGTTCGCTTGATTCTCTTCAATAGCTCGAGTCGCCTCAGAAAGGTTCGTTTGATCTGCATCAAAAGACATCAGTTTCGGGGTAGACCTGCGAACTTCATTCCCGATCGAGTAAAATTGATAACGAACTTCAGAAGAGTCGGTAAGATTCAGTTCTTCAAGTACTTGTTTATAGCTGGGGATGCCTTTATAGTTTTCCTTTTCAAGGCCGGTGCTGGCAGAATTATCCAGCATTACAAGTATACTGGGCTTTTGAGAATAATTCGTTTCTTTTTTAAAGAAAGGGTTAACGAGCAAGACCAGTAGGATAAAAAAAGCCAGTGTTCGAAGAATGATAAGAAGGTATCGATAGATCTTACGGATGCCTGTTATACTGTTATAAGACCACCACGAAAGAAATGATACTCCCGCAAAAATAAGCAGGTAAACCCACAGGGGAAACGCTGAATCAAATCCTTGAAAGATAAAATCCACAGTGGTCCGTAATTACATTTCGTCTAACAGCTTCTCGATGAGTCTATCGGGAGTCAACCCTTCGGCTTCGGCGGCATAATTATTCACGATTCGATGTCTTAATACCGGTTTTGCGAGTGCACGTATATCTTCTTCTGAAACATTATATCGGCCCCGGGTTAATGCCCGTGCTTTCCCCCCGAGGATTAAGTATTGGGATGCCCGGGGTCCGGCGCCCCAACTCATGTATTTTTTAATGAAATCAGGTGCTATATCCGATTGGGGACGAGTTTTATTGACTAGGTTTACCGCAGTATCCAATACCCCTTCAGGTACCGGAACTTCCCTAACAAGGTCCTGCATCTCGACAATTTGCGATGCATTCAACACAGCATCAATGCTGGTATCACGTTTCGAAGTCGTCTGGCTGACAATATCTTTTTCTTCTTTCAAAGAAGGATAATCAAGCCAGAGGTTAAACATAAAACGGTCGAGTTGTGCTTCTGGCAGGGGATAAGTGCCCTCCTGTTCAATGGGATTCTGGGTTGCCAAAACAAAAAATGGGGGCTCCAGGGTATAGGTATTTCCAGCAGCGGTTACATGAAATTCTTGCATGCCTTCTAGCAGGGCAGCCTGCGTTTTGGGTGGGGTACGATTGATTTCGTCGGCTAAAACAATATTTGCAAAGATAGGTCCCTTCACAAATTTAAAAGCTTTATGTCCGGTTTCCCGGTCATCCTCAATCACTTCGGTCCCGGTAATATCGCCCGGCATCAAGTCCGGGGTAAATTGAATCCTGCTAAAACTCAGGTTTAGTGTCTGGGATACCGTACGAATAAGGAGCGTCTTTGCAAGCCCCGGCACACCGATCAGAACACAGTGGCCCCGCGAAAAAAGACAAATCAATAGTTGGTCAAGAATGTCCCTTTGGCCAACTATAACTTTTCCCACCTCTCGGCGGATCTTGTCGATGGCATCCTGAAAAAAGTCTACCGCTTCAATGGAATCATGAGGGATATTGCTCATACTCTGATTTAAGTGTTTTTATATTTATCAGGTATAGGAATTTTGTATTCTACATACATGTCTTTACGAAGGTTAGAAATCAGTTCTCTCATAACCCGGCCTTGCTTTTCCTGCAACGCTACATTTTTGATTCGCTGATAATCCTGTTTCAGGTTAGCCACATGTTCAGGAACATGCTTGTCCAGCCGGACAATACGATATGCCCGTTTTGAATTATCTTTATTCCCAAGGGTAAATTTTTTGGGCTCCGATATATCACCTTCATCATCCAACAGTAACACGATGCGATAAAGGGCCGGATCGAGCTGATTCAACGCAATCAGGCGATCACCGTTCTGGGGATTTAAAATGCGACCGCCTTCCGGTGCAGTATTTGGATCCTCCGAGTGTTTACGAGCCATCTCTGCAAACGTAATATCCTTGTTTGTCAATACGCTGTCTTTAATTTGTTCTAACTTATTGATTGCCGCATCGTCGTCATAACTATTTTCGTCAATCTTGATAAGGATATGATTCGTATCAATCTTGTCGCCCACCCGTTTATTCAGCCGGATTACATGAAATCCAAAAGAGGTTTCGACGACCTGGGAAATTTCTCCCGGCTGCAGAGACGTTGCAGCAGCTGAATATTCCGGAACCAAATCATCAATAGAAATAAGTGGAATTTTACCGCCGTTAGAGGCAGAAGGTCCATCGCTGTATTTCTTGGCCATTTCTTCGATAGTCTTGCCGTGATTAACAACAGAATCCCTAAGTTGCTCAGCCAATTTATAGGCTTTCTCCCTGGCATCTTTAGTGGCGGGAGGAATTGCTACAATTTGGGATAGGGATACTTCCTCGGGGATAGTGGGGAGTGAATCTTTGGGGATACTGTTGAAGTAATCCTTTACTTCTGGACGGGTTATTGTAATTTCTTCCCGTTTTTGCTGTTGAAAGGTTTGTACAATCATCTGCTCGCGGTAATCATCCCGCAAATCAGCTTTTATCTGAACAATACTCTTGCCGAGCTGATCTTCCAATGCTTTCTCACTTCCTACCTGTTGAATATAACTATTTATCCTCTGGTCAATTTGCTGGTCTACCATATCATCAGAGACTGTAACTGAGTCTAACTTTGCTTTGTCCAGCATGACATATCGATCAACGATATTCTGCAACACGGAATACCAAATGTCTTTGCCAAAAGGAATTTTTTGATTTTGCTGACGCTGCATCTGCATCATATATTGCTGGACCTGCTGGTCCACTTCAGATTTTAAAACGATATGATCATTAACAACGGCTACAATTTGGTCGAGTGTTTTATCATTCTTCGTAATTTGTGCATGAGAAGCAAGTGGCATTAAAAAAAATGAAACAATAAAAAGCAGTGGTAAATAAGCTTTATTCATCTGTTGGGTTACTTTCAAGGGTATCGGCTTGAGTATGATTAGGATTCGATTTCGTATTTAAAACGTTAAATATCTCTACTTCATTATTCGACTTAGCTTTAAGATAAAGATTCTTTACATAGGAACTGAAATTTCGGCGTCTTTTATTTAAGAGCATCCAGTTTTTAATTTGTTCAATCAACCAATCCAAGTCAGGCTGCTCGCCTTTGGCCCGCGAGTCCATTAATTGTACAAAGTGATAGATTCCATTGACTCGCTGAATCGGGGATATCTCTGTTTGTCCAATGATTGTTAGATAACGGTGCATAATGTCAATATTGTTGGCAGCCATTGAAATAGGCCAATATTGTTTGGATTCGTGAATTGCTGCATCAGGATCGAGACAATATTGGCGTGCCACCTCGGGCCATGATACACCGTCTAACAGGGCTTGCCGAGCTGCACGAGCGTCTTTAATAGTTCTTGTTCGAACATGCCTGAATCTTACAAACTCTTCGTCAAGTGCAAATTGATCTTTATGGGCCTGAAAATAGGAACGGGCCTCTTCGTCAGAAATAGTGGTGTCTTCTTTCCTGGATGCAACAATATAATCTTTCAATACCTCTCTCAATACTTCTTCCCGGGCTTTTTGGAGTTTTTCACGAACGGACTTCTTCTGGCTAAGTCCGAGCCTGTTAGCTTCCTGAAGGATGATTCTATTTTGTATCCATTCATCGCGATATCGCCTCAAGGCTTCAATACTATCCTGTTTAAAGATAAAATCAGGTATAGCTTTTTTGGCCTCTCGGAGGTATAAATATTGATTACCGACACGTGCAAGCGTATTGTCGGCATGTCCGGGATGGGTTTTGTTACAGGAGAATAATAAAAAACCTGTAATGACGGTAGATAAAAGGAAAAAAATATGGAATAAGCGTTTCATAATATATTAAAATAACATCCCGGCGATTGTTGCAGTCATCAAGTTAGCCAGCGTACCGGCTAAGACAGCCCTCAAACCAAATTTTGCCAACTCTGATTTACGGCTGGGCGCTAATCCTCCTATTCCGCCAATCTGAATGGCTATGGATGAAAAGTTTGCGAATCCACAAAGGGCAAAGGTAGCCATCCGTATGGTCTTGGCTGATATAACCGATTTACTCACCATTGCAGACAGTTTTGTATATGCTACAAACTCATTTAGTACCACTTTGGTACCCAAGAGGGAACCCAAATTTACAGCATCTTTCCATGGGACACCAACAATCCAGGCAATCGGGGACAAAGCCCAGCCCAACAACTGTTCGATTCGTAAACTACCGTTCGGAATCATAGCATTGATCCCGGTAATATTTCCAATAGTTTCTAGAAAATAATTTCCCATTGCCAGTAAGGCAATGAATGCCAGCAACATAGCACCGACATTTGCAGCTAATTTCAATCCCGTTCCAGCACCACTTGCCGCTGCATCAATACCATTGGCATCCTGTTGTTCTACCTGAATATTAACATCGCCTTTTGTAACCGGTTCCTCAACTTCCGGATATAGAATCTTAGCAATAACCAAGGCTGCCGGTGCCGCCATTAAACTGGCACCTAAAAGCTGTTCCGCAAACATTAATCGCCCAACATCCAGGGCAACGTGATGGGCCTGGGCATAGGAGTTGCCGAGCATTTGCACATAGGCAGCCATGACCCCTCCCGCAATAGTAGCCATTCCACCGGTCATCACCGCCAAGAGCTCAGATTTGGTCATCTTTTTTATATAAGGCTCTATAACCAGTGGGGCCTCGGTCTGGCCCACAAAAATATTTGAAATTACAGAAAGCGACTCTGCACCGGAAGTACCCATAAGTTTCTGCATCCCTTTCGCCATAAACTTGACGACACGTTGCATAATTCCATAGTGATATAAAAGCGAAGTAAGAGAGGCAAAGAAAATGATGGTTGGAAGAACCTGGAATGCAAAAAAACTTCCCATGCTATTTTCGGTACCCGGGCTTTTGGCTAAATCTCCAAAAATAAATTTTGCTCCCTCGGTCGTAAAATTCAAGACAATGACAAAAAATGAGGACACCCAGCTAAAAAACTGTTTAGGCCAGCCCAGGGGTCCCCAATAATTCGCCATCAGGCGGCCTTTGAGGATAAAAATTGCCAATACAAACTGAATACCCAATCCTATTCCGACCAGTCGCCAGTTAATGGCTTTTTTATTTTGACTAAAAGCGTAAGCAATGCCGACAATTGCCGCCATGCCAACGATACCTCGAAGTATGCCTGCCATTTTATTCTTTTTCTTTTTTGTGATTATTTTGTGCTCTTATAGGAGGGATAGGAGTGCCGCGGCGCCGGTCTACGGGAGGGCGGTAGCAATGTCTTGCACGTGGCTCATATGCGTCAGCTTCCCCAACAAGAACACGATCTTTGCTATCGACAACACGTTGTGAGTAATGGGCCATCGTGCCACTTTCAGCGCAAATTGCATGTAGTTTGGTAATATATTCTGCTATTGCAAGCAACTGAGGCATCGGCTCAAAAGGCCTTCCTTCAAAGTCCATATCCAAGCCGGCTATGATAACCCTTTTACCGTCGTTGGCAAGTGTATTGGCCACGTTGATGAGTTGATTGTCAAAAAATTGGGCTTCATCAATACATACGACTTGTGCTTCTCCCGTCAGTAACACTATTTGATCGGCAGTATCTACTACCAAGCCGGGCAAAGCGTTTTCATTATGAGACACAATATCTTCTTCATGATATCGATTGTCGACCTTGGGTTTTACAACAACCACTTTTTGTCCCGCAATATGCGCTCTTTTGGCTCTGCGGATGAGTTCTTCCGTTTTACCGCTGAACATACCACCACACACAACTTCAATCCATCCAACTTGTTGCGGGACAAATGACGGTTCGTTTAGCATGCGATCTGTAAATGAGTATTCTTTAGTGCTGGTTAAAGCATGGAATATATCTGTGTGAGCTTTAAAATAAAAAGATGAATTCCAGTATTTACCCAAGAGTAACACCTGAACACGAATGGGTAGCGGAAAGAACAAATTGTGACAGTCTCAAAGCCTTAAAATCAGGAAAGGAGATGATATTTTATTCAGATCCTCTTGTAGATACAGGCAGCCGGGAATTTTGATTTCTTATTGCCCGCAATTAACTGTGTACTAAACAGTTATTATGGATATCCTTAACTGATTTTAAACCTGATAATCCCATTGTCAGTTCAAAATCCGCCCGTAGGTTTTGAATAATTTCACGGACGCCGGCTTCTCCCGCCAGTGCAAGTGCATAGACATAGGGACGCCCTATTAAAACGGCATCTGCTCCCAAGGCCAGTGCTTTAAACATATCACTGCCTCCGCGTATACCGCTGTCTAACAGAATGGGGATTCGGCCTTGTACTGCCTCTGTGATTCCCGGTAGGGCCTCAATGGAGCTAATGCAGCCGTCAACCTGCCGACCGCCATGATTAGAAACGATAATTCCATCCATATTGGTTTGAATTGCTTTTTGAGCGTCATGTTTATCCAAAATCCCCTTTAGGATAATGGGTAAATCCGTTAACGATCGCAGAAAGGAAAGGTCTTTCCAAGTCAAAGAGGGGCGGGAATACGTCTCAATGAACGTTTTAACAGCCTTTCGGGGTTTATCTGAAAATAAATTCTTCCAGAAACTACCCGGATAATTTTTACTCATTTGGAACAACACCTTCAGAGAATTGAGTGTAACCCCGCGGGCATCCCGATTGCCTGCGGGCAGGGATTCCATCATATGGTTAAAGACAGGATCACTGGTATACTGCGCAATTCCCTTGCCCCGCAGAAACGGCAAATAATCCATGTCCAGATCGCGTGGGCGCCACCCCAGTCTTGTAGTATCGAGTGTGAGAACAATGGCATCACAGCCGCATTTTTCGGCCCTAGCGACGAAACTTTTAACCAAATCATTATTCGTACTCCAATAGAGCTGAAACCAACGAGGAGATCGACCCATGACCGAGCTGCATCGCTCCATGGAAAATGAAGCCTGATTTGAAAAGATAAAAGGGATGTTTTCAGAAGATGCTGCGCGGGCTACTGCGAGGTCTGCTTTCTCATGAACCATTTCCAACACTCCAATAGGTGCTAATAAAAAAGGGGCAGGGAAGTCCTTTCCAAATAAATGGATTGAGGTATCGCATGAGGAAACATCCCGTAGCATCCTAGGAATGATTTTCCACTGATTGAAACCAATTCGATTAGATTCCTTGGTCGATTCCATCCCAGCCGAACCGGCCACATAGGAAAAAGCTTCTTTGGTCATAACCCGGCGGGCTTTTTCTTTCAGTTTTTCAAAAGAAACCGGAATATGGCGTTTTCGTCCCCTTATATTTCCGAGAAATATTTCTGTCTGCCGGCGTCGCGCAAATGACTTAGGTGGTAATTCGAAACTCATTACTCGATTTCCGTCTCCTTCATGAGCTGGCGTTGTCGATAAATGTCAACCAAAACCCACAGAATAGGATAGGGAGGAAAAATTACGGAAGCGGCCAGCTTAATATTTTTATTTCTTGATTCCGGCAATTGGGAAAGCCCAGCAACACCGGCCATCCAGAATATAAATAAGATAAAAATAATGAAGGCCAGGGAGAGGGAACCGAGGAACCCCAAATCGTCGTAAAAGGTTTGAAGCATATACTTTCTTTTCTACTTTGAACAGCTAATTCATTATCTTTGACGCTAATTATGGCTCATAATATAAATAAAAACCATTAATACCCCACATGCTCCCCGTAGTTTCTATCGTAGGGCGTCCCAACGTCGGCAAATCTACCATCTTTAACCGCCTGATTGGCAGCCGAAAAGCTATTGTCGATGATCAATACGGCGTTACCCGGGATCGTCATTATGGCGAATCCTTTTGGAATGGTCGTGAATTTAATGTAATCGATACCGGCGGTTATCTTCCGGACGAAACCGATGTCATGATCTCCGGTATTCGTGAGCAAGTGCATATCGCTATCGAGGAGTCTGACGTCATTTTATTTGTGGTTGATTCAGAGGCGGGCATAACGAGTCTTGACGATGCCGTGGCAAAACTTCTTCGCCAAAAGGAAACTCCCGTGCTACTGGTAGCGAATAAAGCTGATAATGAAAAACGTGAACTCGACGCCAATGAGTTTTATGCGCTGGGATTTGAAGAATTATATACTATATCGGCTCTTAGCGGTCGCGGCACCGGCGACTTGCTCGACCGTATTGTAGAGTTATTGCCCGAGAAAAAGGATGAGAAAAAAGCGAGTATCCCCAAGCTGGCTGTAGTAGGAAGGCCGAATGTCGGAAAGAGCAGTTTCGTAAATGCTTTGCTTAATGACGAACGATGTATCGTAACCGATATTCCGGGAACTACGCGCGACTCAATTAACAGCAAGTTGATTTATAACGGCCGGGAGTACATATTGATTGACACCGCCGGATTGCGAAAAAAGGCCAAAGTAAAAGAGAATGTTGAATTTTACAGCACGGTTCGCACCGACCGTGCCTTGAAGGAATGCGATGTAGCGGTTCTGATGCTTGATGCTATGAGGGGCTTCGAGGAACAGGATAAAAGAATATTGAGGGAGGCTGAAAAATACAATAAGGGAATTGTCTTGGTTCTCAACAAATGGGACCTGGTCCCGGATAAAGATACCCATGTGCACAAAGAGTTTGAAGAATATGTGTATAGCCGGGTGCCTATGATGAATTATGTTCCCATTATTTCTATTTCAGCCTTGAACCGTAAACGCATTCATAAGGTTATCGATGTGGCCAATGAAGTACTTGAGGAGCGAAAGAAGACCATAAGTACGCCTGATTTCAATAATTTTATGGCGCGCATTTTAAAAGAAAAACCACTGCCCATTCGAAGAGGAGTCCCCCTTAAAATAAAGTATGCGACCCAGGTGAAATCCAATCCGCCGGTTTTTAAATTCTTTATGAATATCCCTGAAGAACTGCCTGCTAATTATAGGCGGTTTATCGAAAATAAAATCAGGAAGGAATACGGATTTAAAGGAGTGCCTATAACGATGACTTTTAAACAAAAATAAATAATTAGTTTTGACGTGAATCGTTGAATCAGTTATTTTTCCACAGATACTACGTTGAGCAATCATCATATTAAATAAAGACACATGCCAACACCGCAAAATTTAGAGCAACCACATGCCAATGCGCTCAATAAGGATTTTGAGCGAGAGCGCAATTTCTCCTTTTTAGAGAATATCTACCTGCCTGAAATTTTCAAGGCACTTTGGTACAGCTTTAAGCAAATTTTTCAACCGACCGTAACGCTTGAGTACCCCGAAGAGAAATGGGATCCGCCTTCGATATTTCGTGGGCGGCCAGTCTTGGTGGAGGATAATGGGAGAGAGCGGTGCGTTGCGTGCGGCTTGTGTGCCCGGGCTTGTCCACCGTTAGCTATCAGCATGCAGGCTAATGAGGACTCCGATGATCCCAAAGAACGGTATCCGGATTTTTTTGAAATAAATATGCTGCGTTGTATTTACTGCGGATACTGTGAGGAAGTCTGTCCCGAAGAGGCAATTGTAATGAGTAAAGATTATGATATCGTTTTCGAGTCCAGGGAAGAGGCTATTTATGACAAGCAGCGTTTGCTTGTCCCTAAAGAAGACTTAAAAGAACGCCTTGATTTCCTCAGGGAATATAAGAACCATCAATTTGGCCAGTTCTGGGATTTTCAGGAGGAAAATAATATCCACTCTGTGCGTGACCGAGACCGTGAATTCAATTCAGGGCTTTCGCTTGTTGAGATGTTGGAACAACAACGGCATAACGACAATGTGAAAGCTGAATCAGAATGGGTACGGTAAATCGATGATGGCTGATCGGGAAATTACGCAAGAAGAGTTGGACAATCTGGTTGACGATGCTTCCTATTTGCAGGATGAAGCAGAAGCTATGCAGTACGTGATCGATAATGTGCCTTACAACGAGCGTCCCCCGGAAGGCAGATCTATCGCGGAAATGTTACTGCTTATCGATCATGCACAACTTTCGTATTATCGTCCTATTATGGAAGAGACCATAGAGAACCCTCGTCCTACGCATCTCGAGGATTATACACACTATCGCGAAAGTTTTGATCCTGACGAAGAAAAAATGAAGGACATACAAAAAGTGCTTCGTAAGATAGCAAAGCACCGGGCGGGAGTCGTTAATGCAATAAAAAATATCTCTTTAATTGACTGGGAGACAGTAGTATATCGTAATGAACAACAAATATTATTGTATGATTTTATAAAGGAGATGATTCGTTTCGAAAGGGGGATATTAAAAGACATCGCCGACCAAGTTCTGATTTATAACAAGGAAAAGGAAAAGAATCGCGAAATGGAACATCGCCGATCTCAAAGGGAAAACACCCAACCTACTGAAAATTCATAATTTTATTTGATGCTCTGGGTAGCTTTTATATTAACAATAGTAAGTGGTTATGCTGCCCTTAAACTGCTTCGGCTTACCCAACGCCGAGGCAGGCTAAAATTTTTAGGGCTTACCATTGCTTCGTCGATTTTTTTTGTAATGCAATCGGCTATTTTTGCGAACCTGTTGGTGAACAATCCTGATTTATCCGTTATCACGGGCATCATTGTCGAGTGGGGACAGATTATATGCCTAGCTTTTGTATTAAGCTCTTTGGCCGTTTTTATAAGGGAATCTAAACCGGTCTTTGCCCAGTTTCCCATGCTCTATACAACACTTCCGTTATTCATTGTTATCTCGTATTTCCTGGTAAAAGATACCTATGCACTTAAAAATTGGCTATTAACCATTTACCAGGGGGGAGCTATTACGATATCATTATTGATGTATGCCATCTATACTTATCGGAAGAGTGAATATGCTCTTGTACTTTCGGGCGTTTGTTCCTTTTTACTTGCTTACTTACTTTTTTGGTATGTGCCCGGGTTGAAAGAAAATTATGCATGGATTTGGAAACTATTAATAGCAGAAGGGGTACTTGTCACAGTCATCGGTTATGAAAAAACAGAATTAGAGGCTGGGCCAATAGTTCCGGAAGAAGAAATATAATCATATGTCGGCAAACTTGGATTCTAAAGCGCCTGATTTCACACTTCAAAATACAAAGGGTAATAAAATTTCCCTTTCCGATTACAGAAATGACAAAAATGTAGTATTACTTTTTTTCCCGCTGGCATTTACTGGCACGTGTACTGAGGAGCTCTGTACTACAAGGGATAACATGAAGCTTTATAATTCAATGAATGCCGAAGTACTGGGAATTAGTGTTGACAGTTTCTTTGTACTAAAGGAATTTAAAAAAGCACAAAATCTGAATTTCACGCTGCTTAGCGATTTCAATAAAGAAGTATCTAAAAAATACGATGTTTTATATTCTGATTATTATGGGATGAAAGGGGTGTCCAAACGTTCTGCTTTTATCATTGACAGGGTGGGGATTATCAGATATAAAGAGGTTTTGGATGATTCCGGGGAATTGCCTGATTTTAAATCTCTGCAACAGGTGCTTGCTAAATTGAATTAGTAAGAAAATAACCACTTTAATATTGGCAAGCTCCAATCATTTCCCTCCAAATGGAATAAGCTTCGGTGTTGATTTTTTGTAGTCTTGGTATTTATCCCCAAACTGATCAACCAGGTCCTGTTCTTCGTAATAAATTGCTATATAGATGTAGATGGTAATAACAAGTGCAAACAGTAAGTGTCCTATTGTCAGGACGGGCGTGAACCAGTGAATCATTAACCATCCCAGATAGATTGGATGCCGAACCAATTTATAGAGTAGGGGCGTTTTGAACCGATATTGAAAGGCAGTATTTCCTTTCCAGTAAATCCATGCCTGTTTAAGACCGAACAAATCAAAATGATCTATCAGGAAGGTGCTGAAAATGCCAACAAACCACCCTAAACCATACAGTGAATATAGGGCTATTTGCTGCCAGGGCTCCCCGAATTCAATGAGTACATGAGGCATAGGTTGCCAAAACCAGATCACCAATCCCAGGGTGAGAGACGACAATAAGATATAGGTACTTCGAACCATCGATTCCGGCAGGTAGGACCTAAACCAGGTTTTAAATCCTTTTCGAGCCATACCACTATGCTGCAACCCAAAAACGAGAAGCAAACTCACGTTTGTAATCAAAGAGAAAGTAAAGCCCGAAACAGGACCGTTGTTAATGTCTTTAGGTACCCCGGCACCGGCTAAAAAGCCTATATAGTAGCCAATAGTGGCCAGTCCCAGGATATAACAGATTCCGGAATAGAATAAAACTGATGGGCGTTTCATTGATTTGGAAGTTGTCATGATTGCAGACTTTAGTTTTTGGGTTCTATGACCACGGCTGAATGGATTGAGGAATCTCCCTCATTCCACAGGACGTTTTGTTTTATGGCATGGATGCGCCAATTGCCTTCCGAGCTTTTTAATTTGAAATTATAGATGGCGTGTGTAGTAAATGTTGAGTTCCCGTTTTGCCGCCAAATTACAGAAGAAAGAATACACTCGGCCTGTTGATTCTCAATACTTACCTGGTAATTGGAAAAAAGGTGGTGTGTTTGTAAATCTGCCAGCGCTTTAATTCTTCCGGAAACGTAGTCGGAGCGTGTCACAACCTCAGCCGTTCCCCTTAGGTCCCTATAGTCACTGTAAACAGAGGCGGCCAATACAGATTTAAGCGCATCCCAATCCTTTAAGTCAAAAGAATTTGCAAATATGTTAATTGTATTTCGAATTCTGTCCTTAGTTTTTAGCATGATTTGGTCAGGCTATTCATTACAGTTTAATGGCTCTTTATTTGATAAAACCTCACAGATTTTTGCTATATGATTGTGGTCGGTTCCGCAGCAGCCGCCAGCGACCTTGAGGTTGGGGAGTATCCTTTCGATCTCTAAATACTCGTTAGCCAACATGCATTTATCGCCGGAATCCAAGGTAAGAGACTGGTCCAATTCCGCATGGCTTTTGGCAGAAGCATTAGCTCGGATTGCCTGAAGCCGATTTTTCCAGTTACCGGCTTTCTGAAGCGTCTTGGTAAAATGTTTGGGATGTGCACAGTTGATCATAAAATGTGCTGCATAGCCATCGGTTACCTCATCGACTTTTGTTATAGCCGATCCTAAACTTTCACCACTTGGCAGATTGCCGTCTGTTTCCAGAGTAAAGGAAATGATAACCGGGATTCGAAGGGTTTTAGCAGCCCTGACAATGCCGATAGCCTCCTCGGAATAATTAATCGTAAAGGCGGTAACGAAATCGGCATCAGCCACTGCAAGTGACATTATTTGGTTGAAATGGTAGGATTCTGCCTCGGTAACGGTCATTGTTTGCCCCGGCAGGTAACCATCACCTCTGGGACCCAATGTACCGCTTATCAAGATGTCAACCGGGGCAATATCATGCTCTTCAGTAATAGACCGAATCAGCTTCACTGAATTCTTATTTATTGCATCCAGTTC
The DNA here is from genome assembly GCA_050117475.1 of Balneolaceae bacterium. Classification (GTDB taxonomy): domain Bacteria; phylum Bacteroidota; class Rhodothermia; order Balneolales; family Balneolaceae; genus Fodinibius. The sequence continues at coordinate 14,836 of JASFMR010000045.1, forward strand.
AGCATTAGAGTATCCCAGTTTATAGGCCCAGTCCGGATTGGCTCTCCAGGTAGGTGTATCGGCTATAAAAGGCAGACCAAATTTCACCGCTAAATCCAGATAGGGGGTAAAATAGTGTTTTAGTAAATCCCTGCCTGTATCAGAGGTGATTAACTCAAAGGCTGCAAAATGATTTAAGGTAATACCTTCTTTGAAAACGAGCGTTGTTTCGAACCCTCCGTCAGTCAAGTAAAAATTTCTCCTAAAAGGATCACGATTCTGTTCAGAAATTTGATTTTTACGATTCTCATTTTTCATGTTCTTATTCTCGCACTATTTAGGTTTAAAATTCATAGATATAATTGGCCCGATGGTACCCCAGCCGGAACCCAAATTTCTGCATATTCCTGGCAGAATGAGAGGGTCTTTCAGGCAGATCCTGGGACGTTTCTGTTGAAATTGTCTGGCACTTATGAGATACGGCATCTTCGATGCGTTGGGTAATTAAAAGACTCTGAGCACCCGAATTGCGAGCTTCAGGGAGCGTTGCTCCCATTACCAGCTTCGCATGTCGATCCATAAAATACAAACTTGCAGCGGCAACAGGCTTTCCCTCGTCCAGTGCAAAATAATATTTCCAGCCGGGAGCGCCGTATGTAGCTGTTACGTACTCCCGGAGGGAAGGATCAAACTCAAACGATCGGCAAATAATATCACCGAATAAGCTGAGTTGGTCCGGCTTAACAGGGGCAACCTTGAATTCAGTAGAATGCGGAGCTACGATTCCAAGGTTACGTAAGTCCAGAAAATACTTGCTCCAGTTGTTATAGTATCTAAAGCCCTTTGTTTCCAGTAGTTGTCTGATATCGGGCGACAATTGAAAAGGAGGGAACTGTACAAAAAAGCGTGACGTTTCACTTTGCTCGTAAAAATGTATTACAGAATCAAGGACCGGACCATTAATGGCAGAGGCAATGCCCAGGCCAACGACCCTATTGAAGCCCAGGGTATCAATTCCTCCGGCTGCTAAACAGGTAGCGCCGGCAATTTCAGTGGCAGCAAGCTTCAGCTTTCTCCGTATATCAACTTTTGAATGCTGATATACACTCTTCCAGCACTTAGCCTCGGAATATTCAAGCTCGGGTATAGCAGACATAATTTCCATATAACTTTTCTTATTGAGATTCGAATGATTGCTTTCACTCAATAAGGCGTAAGTTTAGAACTTACATTGTAAGTCAAATAGAAATGGGAGGAGGGAGGAGCTAGAAATTCCAGTCAACGGGTTTCTCAGGCTCATAAGAGCAGAAGGTACCCGTTTGAACAGAGTTCGATAAGTGTTTTCCAAGTGCCGGAAGTACTTCTTCTATTTTAGAGATGGCACTTCGGATGCGCCAGGTGACGGCCGAGCGGGCTCTTTCAATAGAACCCCCGGTATTTCTGATTTTGCCTTGCAACCCCAAAGAGTTGGTCAGATGTTCAAGTATTTGTTCGTATTCCTCTTGCAGTTGACCGGCTTTCTCAAAATCCTGGCGTCGTTCTGCCAATGCGATATCATTTTGCAGCGACCGTATCTTTTTTTGATAGTTACGCTTGGCCTTCTGATCAAACACCTGTTCACCCTCATATAAAACGGGGATGCCCATCAATTCCGTGCAATGAACGGGGGTTCCTGCATCCTGTAAAAGTTTTTGAATATCAATAAATCCTTTTCGCTCTTTTAAGCGAGCGCTTTGGCCAAGGTAAGAAAACTTCCAAAATTCATCTTCTTTCAAAAAGCTACACGCTTGGCGTTCTACATCTGAAGATAAAAGAGCTTCCGATAGTTTTGGGTCATAATCCCCCTGAGTAATATGCCAAAGAAACCCCTCAATTCTACTGCCATCTTTGTAAGGATTAATCTTAATCACCCAATGTACCGCATCACTTATGGTTCCTTCCTTTTCTCGACATATCATTTTGTTGTATGATGTTATAAACCTGTCCAAACAGATTGTCATCTGTTCTTCATCGCCAATCTCATGTAGTACGGCGGCTTTAAATAGATCTAAATCAACATAGGGGGCTTTGGCAACGGATCGGAACAACTCCAAAGATTTACTGAACTGCCCCAATTCAAAAAGAATAATTGCCCCAATAGGATAATACGCTTCTTTTACAGCGGGGTTTAAGCGCAAAGACTTTTCGTAAAGTGTATAGGCCTCTTCCTGGTAGCCGAGATAATTAAAACATAAAGCTATTTGGATAAGACTGTCGGGATCATTAGCATTTAGCCGAAGAGATTTTCGAAGGAAATACTCTGCGGTACTATAAGCAGCCTTATACAATAAAATCCGTCCCAGGATATATGAAGCAACATAATTTTGCTCATCCAGCTCTAACGCTTTTTGAGCCCATTCATATGCTCCATTCTGGCTGACTTCCCACCGATCCCATAACTGGCAACTCCATTCATTAAAGAAGGTAAGAGACATGCCTGAATAGGCAAGGGAATAACCGGGGTCTATTTTTATAGCTTGCTCAAAATAGTCACGAGCTTTTAAATCACTTTCCAGGGATCCTTTTTTCAACTCATTATAACCGTATAGCCAGCACTCATAAGCTTTAAGGCTTGTTTTGGGCTTTCTTCTGATCTTGTTCAGTAAATTGTAGTTGAGTTGTTGCTGTAGCGAGGAAACTACTTCTTTCAGGATATTTTCTTGTAATTCAAGCAGCTCTTTTCGGTCTCCTTCAAAACGATCTGCCCAGATCAAATGATGGGTTACACTATCAAAGAGCTGGATATTGATACGGATACAATCATTTCTAGCTCTGAATGAACCTCTAATAAAATAATTGGTCATGAGGTTTTCGAGCATTTCGCCATTACTGATAGTGCCTGCTTGGAGATGTTTTACGGAATCAAAAGAAATGATTTGAAACTGTTTAAAGCGAGAGAGCTCTGTAATGAGATCTAGACTAAATGATTTGCATAATAATTCTGATTCATTTCCTATTGAAAGGTTTTCGAAAGGCAGAACTGCAATAGTAAACGTAGTTATATGCTGTTTGAGTGGATCCAAAATAAAAGGTCCATTGAAACCATTGAAATAGGAAAACAATATAAATATAGTAAAATTATGTCTCTTTGGTTTAAAAAGGATCAATGGAAATCAACTTGGATTTCTCCTTCTAAATATCACGAACAATGACTCGTGACCGGACAAGGGCAGGGCATCATTTTATGCAAAAATTCAGAACCGGCTGGGTCTGCCAAAGAACCCCTAACAAATAATCCAACAGTGTCAATTATCTTTATTTTACATAATATAAATTATACGACAAATAAGTGATCGAATACTAAACCTTTGATCTTCATATAATACTGCAGGTAATTTTACTACTGTAAATTCTGTCTGAGATAAAGACCTTGACAAAGCTGCAATCCGGCAAGCTTTGATTATTCACTTGCTTTATTTGTTTTCCTATTTAACAATCTTACCTACCATATATAACCCTGTTAAATGGATGCCTTACAGAAATTATTTTTAAAACATAATAATACAACAAGACTCTAAGTGTCTAACTTCATCAAAAGCTATTCTTTACTGTAATAAATTGATATTACTTTTCGCTTTTAAATTCTCCTGCTATTCCAATTTCACTTTATATTTTTTGATTAAAACTATTTAAATCCAAAAAATCATCGTTTAGAGCTTATCTAGAGGGATTTTGTTAAATTTTGCTTCTAAGCGGCTTAAACTAAATCTTAATGTGCTGATATGGCTAAATTGGCATATTTCTGCCACTTTTCATGGTATTTGCTCCTGAGGAACAAATATTTGGCGGGTATGTAATTGGGACTGTTCATTTCTCAGTTCTTTGAAAGCATTGCCTCAAGAATTAATAATATTCCTATTAATTTGAATCTAAGCTAAAACACATTATACTAACGGAAACATCAAGAGTTAAAATTTTATAAATCATCTGGCAGGATAAATTGAAACCAAATCGGGAGATTTATGATTTTACATAAGGAAAAAGCCCCGGGATTGTTGCTGTTCACCGTTTTTGTTTTATCATTCAACATTGCCCGCAGTCAATCTATTATGGAAACGTTGAAGTCCAATAGAGAAACAACGCATTTTGCCCAGGCACTTGAAGAGGCACATCTAAACACCAAGCTTGGCAAATCGGGGCCTTTTACCCTTTTTGCTCCATCCAATGAGGCTTTTGACAAGCTCAGCGCTTCCCAAAAACATAATAACCAGTTACTGCTTAATCATATTTTTACAGGTTTGGCTACCGAGAGAAGTTTAAAAGCAATGGCAGATATCACGTGCTTAAGTGGCAAGACAATAAAACTTAAAAACGATAACGGTAACCCTATATCGGTCGATTCTTTTAAAATCATATATGCCAATATTAGAGCCGACAATGGTGTTATTCACGTGATAGATGGTGTGATAAAGTAATTTATAATCCGCAAATAACTTCTAAATCGTTGGGAGCCAATCTAATAAAATATTTACTTACATTATTTTTAATAATTTCTCCGTCAGCATGAATAACTACTTCGTTTTCGAAATAAAAGCTCAATGCTTCTACTTCATAAGATGATACGTAAGAGACCCAGTTTGCTTTTTTAATTAGGAATAGCGGTAACAATAGGGGCACTAGCCATTTACTTAGAGGCTTTATCGTGACTAAGTTTAGTTTTCCGTCGGTTACCGAGGCCTCAGGTGCAATCCAGAAAGCCCCTCCTTCTACCCGGCCATTTGCCACCGTTGCCATGATTAATCTCTTACATGTAGATCCACTTTTAGTTTCTATTCTCACGGAAAATGGCTCATGATGAAAATTGGCTTTCAGAGCGGCTGCACCATATCGTAAGATTGACGGCAAATTTTCAATTCTGTGAGCATAGGAATTTGTCAGTCCGTCAAAACCAAAGCCCAGGGTATTCAGAAAGATAAAATCGTTGCAATACCCCACATCTATCTTAACCCGGCTATCTTCCAAGAGCAACTGCAGTGCTTTTTCGAAATCATTTGGTATGGCAAGAGATTTGCACAGGTCGTTGCCGGTACCCAGTGGGATGATCCCCATTGTTAATTCGGTGCCGACTAGTTGAGCTGCCACCTCTCTAACAGTGCCATCCCCGCCGCAGGCGACAATCACCTCAAAATCGTTCTTAACTTGTTGAACCAGCTCAGATATGTGTTCCCGGGAATCTGAATAGAATAACTCAGATTCCGGCAATTGCTCATCAATGTACTTTGAGAGTACCTTGATCTTAGATTCTATTTTACGTCCCCTGGCTGCCGGATTATATATAAAGGCATAATGTTTCACTATCAACAACCACTAATATAGGTTGCAAGTATTTCAAGCGTACGACGGATATCATCCACGAACACTTTTTCTCCCTTCTGGTGATAAGGATAGATAGCAGGTTCCAAGGCTACTGAAACTATGGTTCTATCCGTTTTTTGATTGAACTCTTCCCCATAAAGCAGGTAATCATTCGTATTGTTGGCTTTCTTAATTGAAGAATCAATGCCTTTAAAGCGTTTAACAACCTTCTTTGTCTGGTGGATGAGTTGTTCGGTTGGCTTCAAGGCGTTTAATTCCCAATGTTTGGAATAGATAGCTATTCCCGGCTTACCTTTGAATAGCGGCGTAGTATCGACGGTAATGATTTGCCCCGGTATAATATTGAGGCTAATACACCGGTTACTTATGCGTCGGGCTCCCATTCCATGTCTATAACCTTCTCCTCTATTTTTAAGGCGTTCGGGATGTTTCTTCAGGCCCTTGCTTTCTTCCATTTCTGAAAAAAAGAATAACAAATTGGGCCAGTCATTCTCTGTCGACAGCTCGGCCAATGTTAAAAGGATGCCCAAACCCGCACAATCGTCCATAGCCCCCTCAATATATTCATCTGTAACATCGACAGGTAGCAGATCGGGTGATGCACCGTAATGATTGATCTTATCAAGATGGGCTGTCAAAGCAATGGTGGGGTGATCTGCTGCATTGCCTCCTTGAAATATGAGGTTATTTCCATCGACACTGATCTCACGATATTTTGGAATAGTATTGAATACCGCACGTATATAAGGGTGTAACCGTTCCTCATAAGAACTGAATGAAGGAACGTGAGCTGTTTGCCGAATATGGTAAAGGGCTCGTTTTATCATTTAATCAGTTTTCGGAACTAAATGAGATTTTAAACGTCCCATCTTTTTCGGGTCGTATAGCTATTTTATCAATAATAGCGTTGGTTGGCAAAGGGCCATAAATATGAGGAAATTTTTCCCCGGTTTTTTCGTCCTTTTCATATTTAATGTCTTCTCCAAGCGTCGAAACATCGATTACCAATAATAATAAATGATCTAATCCGGAAAAAAGTCTATTAGCTGTTTCTTCGAGTTGTCCTCCCCGGGAACAATGTATAAATCCATCGGTTTCAAGGGATTCCGGTTCATACTTCCCTTGTTTTTGATGTTTTTTCCAGTCATCTTTGGTAGTAATATGAAACAATATATCGTCACGCATAAATCAACATTTTCTATTTCTTAACTATTAGTAAGCTAAATGCAATAAGGCATCCCCTTTATGAACAACCGGCGCGTAGTTTAATCCTATAACACGCCCGTCATGTGGGCAGATGGCCTTGAACCACTCTTTGCCATAAGGATCGGTGATATGTCCCAGTACTTGTCTTTTGTTAACTTTTTCGCCCAATGCAATCCTGGGCTGAAATAGGCCGGCATATTTGGCTCGTATCCAGGTGCTTTTCTTATAAATTTCTGTTTCGTAATCAGCCTCAGGAGCCTCTTCCCTCATCTCCAGGTATTTCATCAGGCGCAAGGTCCCGTCTATTCCCTCTTTGATACCTTCTTCGTCAAACCGGGTAGATTCCCCTGTTTCAAAAACCAGGATTTGTTTTCCCTTTTTATGGGCAGATTTTCGGAATGATTTATTAATTAATGAGGAATTCAACACCAGCGGAGGTGCAAAGGCTTGAGCCAATTCCAGATTGTCCTTTACATCAAAGGTACATCGAATTTGTGGATAATTGGAACGGGCCGCCCCCCCGGTATGGAAATCAATGCCATAATCAATCTGCGGGATAATTTGATTCATGAGTGTATAAGCCAGTAAACGCGCTAATGAACCTCCTTTGATTCCGGGGAAACTTCGGTTAATGTCTTTCCCGTCGGGCAGCCCCCTGACGTTTTGTATAAATCCATAGACATTGACGAGAGGAAGGGCGATGACGCTTCCCTTTTCCGGCATTAGCTTGTTTTTAAAGATCATCCTTCTGATAATCTCTATGCCATTCAGCTCATCACCGTGCAAGCCCCCTGTTAAAAGCAATACCGGACCATCTTCTTTTGCCCTAAAAACATGAACCGGCAAATCGATGCTAGTATAAGTCGGCAGCCTTGCAATATTTAGTTGAATCTCTCGCTGTTCCCCAAGACCGATTTTGTGCTTGTTGATCGTAATCGTATCAGGCATTTCTCATCAAATTATGCCGTTTGCGAGGATTGTTTTTTGTTTCGATAGCTTTACGTTCAACGAAAGAGATAATTTTTCCGGCGATATCCTTCCCGGTGGCAGTTTCAATGCCTTCAAGCCCCGGTGAAGAATTAACTTCAAGAACCAGCGGTCCCCGATTTGACTGCAGCATGTCTACCCCTGCCACGGATAACCCCATAGCACGAGTAGCAACCAGGGCCACCCGGCGTTCTTCTTTACTGAGTTTAATCAGTTCTCCACTCCCACCGCGGTGGATATTGGATCGAAATTCTCCCTCAACACCTTTACGCTTCATTGCACCGACGACTTTACCATCCACAACAAAAGCACGGATATCTTCGCCCTTGGCCTCTTTAATAAACTCTTGGACAATCACCCTTGCCTTCATACTGTGAAAGGCCTGAATAATAGACTCGGCAGCTTTAAATGTTGGTGCAAGCACTACTCCAACTCCCTGTGTTCCTTCCAACAGTTTCACGATCAAAGGCGGTCCGCCTACCGATTCGATAATTTTACGCACTTCTGTTGAATAATTTGTGAAAACGGTTTTTGGCATTCCAACCCCGGCACGAGCCATGATTTGTAGGCTTCGTAATTTATCCCGGGAGCGCACCAGAGCCTGTGATTCAACCGCGGTAAAAATCTTCATCATCTCAAACTGGCGGACGACAGCAGATCCATAAAACGTGACAGAGGCTCCAATCCTGGGAATTACAGCGTCCACCCCCTCCACTTTTGTTCCCCGGTAATAAATACAGGGGTTATCCTTTTCGCTAACGATATCGCATTTAAGGTGATCCAAAACAGTAGCCTTGTTGCCGGCTTCCTCAATGGCTTCAACTAATCGGGATGTAGAGTATAATTTTGAATTACGAGACAGGACAACTATATGCATGTAAGTTATTTGCTGTTTTTTGGGGCAGTCATTTTCGAGATATATTTCTTGGATACATCAACAAGGAAACGGTTATTTAGCAATTTACGGCCAAGCAATATGGGATAACGCATTTCAGAACGATCTGTCAGCGAAAGTTCGGCCGTAAAAATGCTCTCAAATATTTTCACTTTTGTTTTTACGATAAATCGCTCCTCCCGGGAACCGTTAGAACTCTTTATGGTTTTTTTCCTATACACCGGCCATTTGAAAAGTTTGTCATTGTAAGTATCATGAGATGGATCGAGCAGGTTAAACTTCACATATTCCTTGCCATTTTCCCGGTAAGATTTAATGTGATGGCAATGCAGGCTTGAAGTATAAGCACCGGTATCCACTTTGGCATCAATGTCTTGCAGATCCCATTCCGGAAAATCAATACCCTCAACCCTTCCAATAATCTTAAGAGTTTGTTGCTTTTTTGACATTCCACACATTTCCGATGTATTACAAAGTGCCTAAGTATAAGGTTTATTCTCGTTTCTATCAGGTGAAAAGATAGATCCGGGACTGATTGTATTTTTGGCAGAGCCAACCAAAAATACTTGCTAATATTTTGATATCTTTGCAACGAAAACCATTAAACCTGATAACACTTTAAACCATGTTTCGCTGCTTGAGTAATTTCGCCATAAAGATACCACTAATTACGTTATTTACCTTTCTTTTTTCAGCTTGCGGATCTTCTTCCATACTGAATAATTCTACAACGAGTGCTACACTTTGGACCCAGAATTCAGCAGAATATGAAGCACTTACTACTTCCGTTTATCAAACGGCCCTTTCAAACCTTGGGCTTGCACTTGAAGATTCCTACTGGACAGCATACCCTGAACAAAAAAATCAGACACTGAGGAAACTGCCACCGGCGATTGTACTGGATGTCGATGAGACAGTACTTGACAATTCGCCCTTCCAGGCTCGTATGATCAAACAAAAAAGCAGTTTTGATCCCAAACAATGGGATGAATGGGTTTTGGAAGCTAAGGCTGAAGCAATACCCGGTGCACTAGAATTTACCCGAAAAGCAGCAGCAAAAGGCGTTGCCATTTTTTATGTCACCAATCGGAAGGCGAGTGTGGAGGACGGCACTCGGAAAAATCTCAAAAAGCTGGGATTTCCACTCTCTGATGACGGTGATCGGGTTCTTAGTAAGGGTGAAAAGCCGAATTGGACTTCCTCCAAAGTTGATCGCCGTGCTTATATCGGTTCCAAATACCGGATCCTGATGTTTTTCGGGGATGATTTAAATGATTTTATATCGGCAAAAGGCATCCCGGAGGAAAAACGTCATGTACTCATCCAAGAAAATAAGAACAAATGGGGACGCCAATGGTATGTGCTTCCCAATCCCGTTTACGGCTCCTGGCAGTCTGCTTTATATGATTTCAATAATAGGTTATCAGAAAGTCAGATCGACAGCGTTAAAAAGGTAAAGCTCGATACCAAAAGAAATTAAAAGAATCTTTTTGGAAGATGAAACATATAACCATAGCAAGCACAGTCATGGTCCTTGTGTTAAGCAATGTTAGACCATCGAAAGCGCAGTTGATGGGGCGGCCTGCTACCAATGAAATTCCTCGCCAAAGTGTATATGTGGAATTCGGGGGTAACGCCGTCATTTACTCTATGAACTATGATGTTGTCTTCCACAATGATTGGGGATTCAGGCTGGGAGGAGCTTTTTATCCCGCCGCTGCCAATGACGGAGTATTCTATACTTCAACCGTTGGATCTACTGCTTTCTTTGGTTTGATTATGGGACAGCGTTTGTTTGGAAATGCTCCAAACCAACTGGAAACAGGGGCCGGTATTCTGTTTGGGACTATCTACGATCCACAAAAATGGGATAGCATTGAACCTCCGGGGATCACCTTCACACTGGGCTATCGATACTACCCTGCTGATCCAAGTAAATTTACTTTCAAGGCAGCTTTCACTCCTATTATAAATAAGTCCGGGTTTCATCCTTACTTTGGGATAAGTTTAGGTGTGACTCTTACTCCGGAAGGAGACGCAGACTTGAACTGAGTGCTTGTTTTTGGCATAAGATGAACACCTAAATCTTGTCAGAGTTTTAAATAAATTTTATTTAGATCAATTATAAGAAAATTATTATTTTTAGATTTAATCTAAATAAGTAGCCCGATGCGTTCATGAGGTTAAAATTTTTATTGTTATTAATGGTCGGAATCATTTGCAGCGGCAACCCGGCAACAGGTCAGGATACTGCAAGTAATACCCAGTTGCGAACGCTTGTTAATTTGTTGGATTATATTGGCAAAGATTATCCTAATGCCGTGCGGGATGGAAAGATAATCAGTAAGAATGAATTCCGGGAAATGACCGAATTCAGCAGCCAAATTAAATCGCTGCATCATCAAGTCAGTCAAAAGATCAATAACAAAAAATTGACATCCTTAGATAGTTCTGTTGAACGGCTAAGCGAAGCAGTAGCTCACAAGGCATCAGCTGATCAGATTGCCCGCCTATCCTCTGACATTCAGCAACAAATCCTCGCTTTGAATCTAATCGAGATTAGCCCCTCCTCTTGGCCAGATCCCCAGCACGGCAAAGATATTTTTGGACAGTCCTGTCAATCGTGCCATGGTAAGAACGGCTTTGGCGATGGCCCCCTGGCAAAACAACTTGATCCTGTACCGGCAAATTTTCACGACTCTAAACTTGCCGCTAAGCTCTCGCCTTTACAGGCTTACAATACCATTCGACTTGGAATTGAGGGCACCGGGATGCGTGCCTTCCGTGAATTATCTGACAAAGAAGCCTGGGATGTGGCTTTTTATATCAATCAACTCAACTATAGTGAGCAAGTGTCCAGCGCCAAAGCACAAAACATAAGGAAAGAGCTAGAGGATACTCTTTCGCTCAGAAGGCTTGCCACCTGGAAGAATGAACGGTGGCAAGCCTATTTTCGTAAAAAGAACATTGCGCCTGAAGCCGGACTTTCGGTCCTTCGTTCATTAAATAAGTCTGATAGGCCCCGGCAAAAAAATACGTTGGCTCATGCGATTGAATTGCTACAAATGTCTAAAGAAGCTTACAGTAACGGGCAACGGGAACAGGCACAAACGTTGGCATTGAATGCCTATCTGCATGGAATAGAACCCATGGAGAATCAGATTAAGGCCTCAAATCCATCATTGGTACCTGAGCTTGAAAATAAGATGATAGACGTGCGGTCGGTAATCAAGCAGCAGAAATCACCTGATGTTCTTGAACAAAAAATTGAGGTGGCTTCAATGGCCATTCAACAGGCTCAAAACCTTCTTGACAATCAGGACTACTCCTTTTGGTTTACATTCATGATGGCTGCTTCTATTCTTCTCCGTGAAGGCCTGGAAGCCGTTTTGATAATATTGGTAATCATAAGCGTACTGAAATCGATGGGGGCCGACCGGTCTTTAAAATTTGTTCACACCGGTTGGTTAAGCGCCCTTGTCCTGGGTATTATCAGTTGGATCTTTGCAGAAACGGTTATACAAATGGGTTCTCTCCAGCGAGAGATGATGGAAGGGATCGGATCCCTCATAGCTGTTGGAATGTTGCTGTATATTGGTTTTTGGCTGCACAACAAAACCCATGCCGCCCAGTGGACTAAGTTCGTAAAAGAAAAAATCGGCCGACTGGTGGATGAAAAAAATCAATGGGGATTGGCTCTATTGGCTTTTGTCGTCGTATTCCGTGAAGCTTTTGAATCGGTGATCTTCCTTTCTTCCATTAGTATTAAATCTTCCACAGCCGGTGATTCCGGTATTCTTGCCGGTGCCGTCAGTGCACTTGTCCTTGTATTTGTGATGGCGATTCTTATAATCAGGTTTTCTAAGCGCCTGCCTGTCAAGACGGTATTCAGGTATTCAGCTTTCATAATGGCAGTATTAGCCGTTATTCTTGTGGGTAAAGGCATTCATGAGTTCCAGGAAGCCGGGTACCTCGGGATTTACAGCCTTCCGACCCTGCCGAACGTGCCATTGCTGGGATTATATCCCACCCTTTTTACTCTTACTGCCCAAATCATGATTGCCGGTTTTATCGTCATTCTCTGGCAATACAGCAAGCGCCTGGCTGTGGTCCACAATTAGAAATTTGTATGAGGTGATCCCTCCTCATATAAAAAAGGCACTCCGACTATGGAGCGCCTAAGATCAATAATTAACTAAATTACTACCCTTTACTTTTGGATTTCTTTTCCCTGATCAGCAATACACCAAGTGCAATGGCAAGTAATACGCTTGCTCCCAGGAGATAAACTAAAATATCGTTGGATTTTGGTGGTGCCGCATTTTCAGCCCACATGTCAACCTTTTCATTAATGGTAGCCATTTGACTTTGTGTTATTAAACCGGCATCAACAAAGTTGCTGGACCATTGAATTTCAACCTTATTCCAAAAACCCTGAAAGCGTTTGAAATCCTGATAGGCAGATTCTGAATGATCCTTTTTGCTTTGTTTAATTTTTTGATCCAGGTATGCATTAAGCGAGGAATTAAGGCTTTCCGAACTATTGAATTCACCCAGAGTAATACCTTCTTCACTAAGCGTATCATTAAGTACGGCAAAAGTTTGAGATTTAAGTAGTTTATTCCACTCGGTGATGTTGTTGTCAATATCGGAAGCCAGTTTTTCCGCATCATCGCCGTTATATACTTCCTTTATTTTATTTCCCAGCCGCTTCCACATGTTCTGGAATTGGTATTGTACTTCACTCATCCGCATATAATCCTGCAGGCGTAAATTTTCGCTATTCTTATTAAGAATTTGCAAATTTTCCTGCGTGATTTCGTGAATCATTTTCAAGGCATTACCATCGGTTTCCAAGCGTGACTTATTTTCAATATTCTCAAGGTCCTGTATTTCAGTCAGATCCATCTTCTGGTATGCCACAACCATTGAGTCAATGAATGCCAGGATTAGGTCATCCCTCTTTTCAAGGCTCTTTCTGTAGTTTCGAACCATATCCGACAAATGCTTTTCACTTTGTACAGACTTTATCATAGCTTGCTCCAGAGAGTCGGCATGCTGATTAAGCTCCTGCAGACTTTGCTGGTAACTGGTGAGTTCCGTTTCAAGCTTGTCTAACTGTTCGGTCTGTCGGGTGATGGTACGTAACCTATTCAATGTTTGAACCGAAGACTGTCTCAGCTCATCCATTTTCTGGTCATAGGTATCGGGATAAAGTGCCTTGTTAAGCAGATCGGAGTATTCCCGATAATTCTTATCAAATGTTTTGATAGAATCAATCAATGCCATAGCACTATCCTGAGATGAGATCATGTCAATCTCGTTTTGATATCGATGATATTGTTGTTTAAACGATTTCTGAACCTCGTAATCAGAACGCACCTTTTGTGCAAATACCGAAGTAGATAAAAATAAAAACAGTACACTAAATAAAGGTATTGATATCCGTCTTCTCATAATTTATTGTACCTCATTTTTAGCCATTTGCGATTCTTCCTTCTGAATTCCTTCAGCCTTCAATTTCCAGCTTGCGCCGGATGTTCTGTCCAGTAACTGGATATATGAAATACGCTGATTGAACGCAGGCTTTGATACGCCATCCTCAGAAATCCAGATTTTCTTTTTAAGTATGAGTTTATTTTTATCGGGAGCCATCACATAAACATTTTTATAATTGGGAGCTGTGATGTAATAATAGCCTTCGGAACTTCTTATGTATCTAATTTGACGGGTAGTTACAGAAGAAGTGTCTCGAGTTTCTACATATTGTATAGGCTTAATATTAAATTTCAATCCATGTTGAATGTCTTCGACTATTCCCTGCTCATTG
>JASFMR010000046.1:0-28634 GCA_050117475.1 Balneolaceae bacterium
TGAACTCCTTGGCTAAGACCTTCAATTTCTCCTTGACCACCGGGCCAGCTATTAACCGCATTTCCAGCAAGAATAATACCACCCCAGTCGCCGACTTCGGGAGTACCTTTGGCTGACGTGAAAATAATAGGATTAGTAGCTGTTCCTTTAGCAACTAAACGACCTGAAGGTCGGAAGCCATCGCTAAAATTATCCCAAGTACCGGGCATTGTAATGATCGTACCTACCTGATTGGCATCCTGATTGTGATACTTGAATTTAACCGTAACGCCTTCTTTTACAGTCAACGTTACACCAGGCAATACGTAATGTGGACCGGCGATCGTTGTGTCATTAGCCCATGTTTCATCTTCTGTGATGAGGGTTTTATTACCGGGCAAATCGGCATAAATCTGTGGTGCCACTGCAAATTTAGCTCCTGATTCAACAGATTCCGTACCTACAGTGACTTTAATCTTACCAGTAGTTGCTCCATCCGGAACCGTTACTTTTAATTCAGATGCAGAAGCGGAATTCACGGTAGCTTCATTGTTACCGCCAAATATAACGGTATTCTCGCTTGCCGTGGAAGAGAAATTTTCTCCTTTGATTGTAACTTCAGTACCTGCAGGCCCAGCATCAGGGCTAAATGAAGAAATAGAGGGAGGTCCACCATTTCCACCATTCCCACCATTATTAGGACCGGTACTATGATCCTTACATCCTGCTAGTGCAATTGAAAATGCAAGTACAAATAGACCTGCTATTCTTGTAAAGTTAGATTTCATGATTGGTTTTTTTTGAGTTGTGAGCGTTGATTCTGATTAAGGTTGATTATAAAAGCTGCTCTTTAATAAACCGTTAACTTGGGATGAGTAAATAATTAAACTCTGGCCTAGAGACGCATCGTCAGGCCAAGATTGAATATCATGCCAGGTTTATATTTGTAAGTTGTAACAGGACCCATTTTATACTCGTGGACATCGTTCAAAAGATTGTCTACTTCCAGGCTCAGATAGTATCTTCCCATCGTGTAATCAATTTTAGCACCAAGCTTTTGAAATGGCTGTTCGTATTCGTCGAACTGCTGCTGTTTTTTACCAACAGTGACTATACGTTTGCCATAGGTGTTGAAACTCAATGAAAAGTTCATATGCCAGTCCGGGACTGTATAGAAAGCAGAAAGATTGACTACATATGGCGATTGCCCTATCATAGGGCGCTCCAAATGGGCAACGCGACTAACGGAACTGCTATCCATCCTCGTTTGCGAATAAATGTAGGTGCCATTTGCAATCAGCTTCAGACGGTCGGTAATATTTTTTCTGCCTTCCACTTCAACGCCATATAAATTGGCCTCCGGTGCATTTTGATAGAAGACTTCATTGGCATCTACTATCCGATAAAATAATTCGATAGGCTGCTTAAAATGTTTGTAGAATAGTCCAACAGAGAACAGCTGTCCACCTTGAGGATAGGTCTCAAAACGAAGATCATAATTGGTAATATTGGTCTGAGTCAGATCTGGATTACCGTACACACGCCGCCCCCCCTGGTAATCGGCAAAACTAAAGTTTGATATTTCGCGAAATGAAGGTCTGGCAAGTGTCTGGGAATATGCAGCACGAATATTTGTCCTCGAATTAAGTGCGTAAGTAACATTGACAGCAGGGAGTAAGTCTGTGCTATCTACTTTTGATACTTGGTGATAAGCCCCATTTAAAGAGTCCGGGACCTCCACCTTTTGATTAGACTGTTCCAAACGCAATCCCAAACCGATCGTTAATCTATCGATTGGTTTCCAATCCATGTTGATGTAACCGGCATAAATATTTTGGTGCCCGTTATAAAAATCCTGGTTAAACTGTGTTTTCTCCGTCAACTCAAGATAGCCCGTGCTATCCGGACCTACACCTTCAATATTTTGAGCTCGTAATATGACATCGGGTGATTTAAAGACTAAATCGTTTGGCAAAAAAGGAGATGTCTGGTCACGATACGAAATACGTCGTGCTTTAAAATGCCGATCCTTTATCATGGCATTTCCACCTACTGCAACATTGAGGAAATTAAATGGCTTCATCTCATACTTAATTTCTCCCGAATAGTTGTTATCCTTCTGGGTAGAGAAGAAGTGGCCATTGTTATCCCCAAATTGCTGGAAGCGGTATTGTTGAGGCCCGGAGTTTCTTACCTTGTTATAGCGGGTAGTACGCCGATCGGGACGATCATGAACAGCGCGATTGTAGCTCAAGTGACCGAAAAGTTTTGAGGAAAGAAAGTTTTCAAAATAGGTATCCCCTTCCAATGTTGAAGAAATAATACTTCTTCGATCGAAATCTGATACCGTTTGTCGGGTGACGCCATTTTGATATTGCCCCTGAACAATCGTGGCAGTGTTATTCAGTGAATTTGAATATAAATTTTTAATTCCAAATTTGGTTACAGGAGATGGTTTAACAAACACATTTACCATCCCGCTTACATCAGCTACTTCTACCCCGCTGTTTTTGGTATAGTTTGTAAGAAAGTTTTGCTTATCTGGGCTTTGGTCACTGTTATAGCCCTGCATAAACCGTTCTATCTTATTGGGCTCTTCTTTTCTGTTGTACTTATAAGAAAAATTACCGACCACCCCAATGGGCATTTTGTCTTGATTTAACTGGTTAGCATAACTTAAACTGATATTTTGGGATGGAAGAGCATGCCGGTTCCTATTTAAATTCCAGTTATTACTTAAGGCATTTTCAAATGTGGCCGCATTATCGGTACCTATCCGCTGATTTTTTAAAACTGATGGTAAACTACGCATACCATTGTCGTAGCCAATAAAATCAGTGGAACTTCCTACACTGGATAATGTACTGCCAAGAGTTGAAACAGTATTGTAACTGCTGGAGTAACTTACTGTAAAATTGCGATCGTAAGGAAATTCCTTGGTTTTGATCTTTACGGATCCGCCCGAAAATTCAGCCATCTGGTCAACGGTATATGTCTTTTGAACCATAATATCATTCACTAATCCCGTGCCCAGTAAATCGGTTGGAACCTCTTTTTTGTTGGGATCGGTGGAAGGCATCTGCGCTCCATTGAGCTGGATATTACTGTAGCGATTTCCCAATCCCCGTACATAAATATCTTTTCCATTCTCAACTGTAACTCCGGTAACACGCTTCATGGCTTCGCCAACATTGCTATCACCAATCTTAGAAATCTGTTCGGAGGCAATGCCATCCTGCATGGGTACCGATTTTCTCTGTATAGACAGAAGTCCGGCTTCACTACTGCTGTTTGCCTGTGCCGTAACCGTAACTTCGTCTAATCCCACGGTTTTAGGTTCTAAAGAAATATTAACCATAGCTGCCCTTCCCGGATTCACTTCTATCCCGGTAATTTTTTTCTTGGCATAAGAGATATAAGAAACGGTGATGGAATAAATACCCGGTTTTAAACCGCGAATAGAAAATTTACCATCGAGATCAGTAGCGGCCCCTTTGGTTGTCCCTGTTATTGCCACGTTTGCCCCAATAACAGTTTCCCCCGTTTTAGCGTCAACAACCTGTCCTGCAATTTTTCCCGTATTCTGGCTGGGATTAGGCTGGGCTCGACCTATCATTGTCAGTGATAGTGCAATAAACAGAAGAGGAAATACTCGTATTTGTTTAAAGAAGTTTAAATATTCCACGATAAGTGTGCTGATTTTTTTGTTATTTCTGTGTCCTTGAAACATTAGATCTCAAGGATAGCACACTTAGGTTGTAAGAGTATTATGAGACAGTTATGGCTGTGTTATTCTAATTTTAAGGAAATGTTAACACAGCCGTTCAATACCAATAAAGGAGGTTTATAGGATCGGGTTTTTCATATCTCTGTGAAAAGCTGTTCTGAAAACTAATCTTTAGTTTCTTCCTCCTTTGAAACAGAGGACTCGCTATTTTCTTCTTTTTGCTCTTCAACAACTTCAGCTTCAGAAATCTCTTTTTTCTGGCCATTGACACTTTCCTTCTCATTAGCGAAAATCCCCTCAGGGTATTTTCCCTCCGGATGATCTCCAAGCAACGCCTTAAGGTCATTATGATCAAGCACCTCTTTGTCCAGAAGAGTCTTGGCCATCTTCTCGAGCTGATCTTTGTGCTCCGTCAGCAACTTCTTCGTCCGCTCATAATTCTTTTTTATTATTTCATTCACGGCATTATCTATACGTTCGGCCGTATACTCGGAATACTTTTTGTTGAAGCCATAACTGTTTTCCGGATTCTGTGAATCCTTCAAAGAAATATATCCCAATTCATCACTCATTCCATATTCGGCAACCATGGCAAAAGCCATATTGGTAATACGTTCAAGGTCATTTTGAGCACCGGTGGAAATCCGTCCAAAGATAATTTCCTCTGCAATACGCCCCCCCAGAAGAGCACAAATTTTGTCATTCAGTTCTTCAGTCGTCATCAGAAACCGATCTTCCAGAGGTGTCTGCAATGTATAGCCCAAGGCCGCCAGACCTCTCGGTACAATGCTGACTTTCAACACAGGATCGGTATGCTTAAGATACCAACCGACAATAGCATGCCCCGATTCATGATAGGCTACAATCTCTCTCTCATGAGGACTGATAAGTTTGTTTTTCTTTTCAAGTCCGGCTATCACCCGCTCGATTGAATCCTGAAAATCTTCCATTTCAACCTCTTCTTTGCCCCGGCGGGCTGCGAGTAAAGCCGCTTCATTACAGAGATTCGCTAATTCAGCTCCGGCAAATCCGGGAGTCTGGGAAGCCAACAGTTTCAAATCAATTTTATCGGACAACTTTAAATTACGCGTATGGACTTTCAAAACCTCAACACGTCCGCGAAGGTCAGGCTTATCAATCAGGATCTGGCGATCAAATCGTCCCGGACGTAACAAAGCCGTATCAAGGACATCCGGGCGGTTTGTTGCTGCCATAATAATGACACCTTTATCCGTATTGAACCCGTCCATTTCACTTAGTAACTGGTTCAGGGTATTTTCGCGCTCATCGTTTGAGCCCATCATCATCCCCCTGCCCCGACTGCGTCCGATAGCATCGATTTCATCAATGAAAATAATGCAAGGAGCTTTTTCTTTAGCTTGTTTAAAAAGATCGCGTACTCGAGCAGCCCCAACACCAACAAACATTTCCACGAAATCAGACCCACTGAGACTGAAAAATGGGACGTCTGCTTCTCCCGCGGTTGCCTTGGCCAGTAATGTTTTACCCGTACCCGGAGGGCCCACCAACAATACACCTTTGGGCAGGGTCCCTCCCAGTTTAGTAAACTTCTGGGGGTTCTTTAAAAATTCAACAACCTCTTCAACTTCTGCCTTAGCTTCTTGAAGGCCTGCTACGTCTTTAAATGATACCTGGTTTTCAGCCTGTTTATCGTACAGTGATGCTTTATTCTTACCGATATTCAAGACCTGCTGGCCTGGGTTCATACGTCGGAAAATGAATATCCAAAAAGCTATAGCCAATCCAATGGGTATCAACCATATTAGAATCCCACTGAACCAATCCTCTTCAATCTGCACATCATAAACTACATCATTTTTATCCAGCATTGAGCGAATATCATCTCCCTGGAGCATAGTCGTACTGAAGGTATTCCCCTGTCCGCTACTAGAAAAAGACCATGGTTCTTCCGATTTAGCCGGGGGTTTAACAATACCGTCTTTGATAGCTTTTTGAGTATATTGGCCATTAATATACTGCCCATTTTTGATAGTAATTTCCTTGACATATCCTTTCTGGACATATTCAAGGAAGGTGCTGTATTTAATTTTTTTACCGCTGTCAGGGTTCATAAAATAAACCTGGATTCCCAGCAGTGCTAGTAGTAATACAACATAAATCCAAATGGGAAATTTGGGCGAATTACCATTCCCCTTTAAATTATTTTTGAGATTTGAATCTCTTTTATCTGATGACTTCTTATTATCGGACATGTAGAAAATTTTAACAATTCGATCTTATCTCTTTAATATACGGGAAATATTATTTCTCTGCGTAATTTACCGCCTAATTATCTTTATCGTTACTTCAAGAGAAAAATAGTAACGTAGTGAATTCGTCATTTATTGGATTGAGAATTATCGGATGGGCTTTCGTCAAAGACAACGACACCGCCTTCAGCCTGCTGCATTCGAATGCCTTCTTCTTCGTCAGTTATTTTTCCAATCACGGTAAAGCCCTCGAAAGCGTCAGCTAATTTTTCAACATATTCTTCCGGAAGGGTAAACATGATTTCAAAATCCTCTCCTCCGTATAGCGCATATTTATCCACGTCTTCTTTCATTTCATCAGCTACTTTTCGTGTTTCTAAAGCGATGGGA
The DNA here is from genome assembly GCA_050117475.1 of Balneolaceae bacterium. Lineage (GTDB taxonomy): Bacteria > Bacteroidota > Rhodothermia > Balneolales > Balneolaceae > Fodinibius. The sequence continues at coordinate 6,328 of JASFMR010000046.1, forward strand.
AATGCTGCCTGGTAAACATAAGCTCCAACCGACGAGGCCTTCGCAAGTTGTTGAAGTTCATTTACCAGTCCCTGCGTGATATCAATCATTGCCGTTGGCAGGATATCCAAATTAGCCAGCTTCTCGATAAAATCTTTACGGGCTGATGGGACGAGTTGGCGTTTAACGACATAAGAATACTCTTCTAAATCAGGTTGAAAGGCTTGCTGTTGATCTTGTTCTTCCCAGAATTCTTTTTCCCTCATCAGAATTCTGAGCCCGGCGATGGCAGCCCCAACATCACCTGTTACACAAATGGCATTACCTATTTCCGCACCATTTCGATAAGTAATTTTATCCGGTTCTACAGAACCATAACAGCTGATATTAATACCGAGAGTTTGGTGAGAAGCCGTCAGATCACCACCTACGATCTGAAATCCGTAATCGTTGCCAGCAGTACTGAGCCCTCGATAAATCTCTTTCAACATATCCACCGAAATCTTGTTCGGTACCGCCATATCAACCAAGACAACTTCCGGGCATCCATTCATTGCATAAATATCACTTACTGCAGCAGTACCTATTTTATAACCGAGGTGGTGTAAGGGAACATAGGTAAGATCAAAGTCCACCCCTTCCATAAAGGCTTCAGAAGTTAACAGCTGATAAGCATTCTTCTTTTTTAGCACGGCTGCATCATCTCCGAATCCCCGTATTACTGATGAATGTTCGAAGACAGAGTATTCCATCAGTTCATCAATAAGTTGCCTGCGACCGACAGATTGTATGGTTCTAAAAGAGTTGTTTGCCATTGTAGATATAAACAATAAAAAAGGCAGGTACACTATCGTGCACTTGCCTTTATAAAATTAAATATTCAGGAATAAATTACATCCCCGCACCGGGAGGAGTCTCCTGTTTTGTGGAATAATTTATACGTAGTGTTCCCGCCTGTCTGAGTTCTTGCTGAATATCAGTTACAATACCGAATTCAGTGTCATCATTTATACGCAATGATACAATTAATTTGGGCTCCTCTTTCAGCTTATCGTACATCAGCTTACGGATGGCTCCTTTATCTTCGACAATTGCATCATCAATCTGGATCTTAGTATCACCCACTTTATTTCCAGGCAATTTTTTAGGACCCACATATATATAACTGACAAGGCGTTTTTGCTCTATTTTTTCGATGTTTTCTGCACGAGTAAAATCGACTTTTACCTGCAAAGTAACTTCTCGAAGTACGGTAGTCACCATGAAAAAGATGAGCAACATAAAAACTACATCAGGCATAGCTGAGGTAGGTACTTCCTGTTTTGTATTTGCAGATTTCTTCTGAAAATGTCCCATAGGTAAATTCTGTTATTGTTCGTTGGGCTCAGCAATTGAAATTTTCTTAGGATACAGATCCTGAATCTCTTTCCGTTCCTGGCTATCGTCATCAAGAGAGCTGTAAGACTTCCCAAATCTGGCTTGAGAAGCTTCATTGCGAATTTGCGCATAGGCTCCCATTACTTCATCGAGCATGTCGATATAAACTTTATAGGGAGTCTTACGGTCTGTCTTAATCGAAACGATTGCCTTTTCCGGAGAATCAGAAAGATTGGGATCTTTTCCACGATTTGTGACGAAATCAATAACTTTCTGTTTCACCTTGGCAACGGGAGTAGGTTCTTCATCCATCAACACCATTCCCTGGGAGTTAACCAGAATCTTCAACATGTTCCGCTCCTTGATGGGCGGAGGTTGTTGATTCTCTTCAGGAGCAGGCGGAAGCTGCAAACCTATACCGGTATCAACATCGATAGTAGTAACAAGCAGGAAGAAAATGAGCAAAAGAAAAGCAATATCTGCCATCGAAGACCCATTTATTTCAGGCGCTTCCCGCTCTCTGTTTTTGTTAAACATGTTCGTTCACCTGATCTTAAAAATTAAAAGTACTGCGTGTACCAGTAACGAGGATCAACACGCCCATAGCTGCTATCATAAACAACATAGTTGCCACGCCTGCTTTTGGAACATCACCAGCAATTCCATAAGCAATACCGAATACTATAAACGGGACTACCATCGTGATTATTTTTTTAGGGTTTTGCTTTCCTTTAACCAAACTTAGAATCCCGGAAACAAGTATCCCTATAACACCAAGTCCGATAACCCCCACGGCTATTCCAATAGATATAGTTGAGATCATAATATTTTAATGAATTCGTTAAAAACTAGAAGTTTATCAACCAATATAAGTGTTCTTATTCTTCGGACTCAGCAGCAGCAGAAGTATTAACAATATCCTTACCTTGTTTTAACATGACAATAGAGTCAATCAAGGTAATAGAACTTTCTTCCATTTCTGAAATCAGTCGATCGATTTTGGAGACACAATAGTTGTAACCAACCTGCAAGATAATACCTGCAATAAGTCCAAACGCTGTTGTTAACAGGGCTACCTTAATACCACTGGCAACAAGGGTAGGTGAAATATCACCTGCTTGCTGAATAGCATCAAAAGCCTGGATCATACCTACAACCGTTCCAAGGAATCCGAGCAGTGGAGCAATTGCAATAAATAGCGACAACCACACGAGGCCTCGTTCCAAGAAATTCATTTCGATCGATCCATAAGAAGAAATTGCTTTTTCAGCAGCATCAATACCTTCATCGACCCGCATCAGGCCAGCCTGAAATACAGAAGCTACCGGACCCCGTGTCTCAGCACAAAGTTCCTGGGCAGCATCAACGCCACCTTCCTGAAGGGCTTCCTGAACGTCGACAATAAATTTACGTGTATCAATATCAGCTAGATTAAGCGTAATAATACGCTCCAGGAAGATAGCCATTCCAAGAATAAAAGCGACAAGGACAGGCCACATGAACCCACCACCTTGGTTACCTTCATTAAATTTCTCGACAAGAACATTAAAAAATCCCTGATTTGCTCCAGCTTGAAGGAAAAAGAGAGCTATAGACGATGTCATACGATTACTCCGATTAAATTAAATTAGTTATCTGTTAATAAGGGCTTACAAAGATGCAAAATGATAGATCATTTTATCTAAAATGTCAAAGACGGATGACCATATTTCTTATTTAATTTTTGTTGGTAATAATTAAGCCCTGTCAGTCAGTTCATCCCAATTTGGAATTTATCATTTCTTTTGGCGAAACGTTGTAGTCCGGAATCTAAAAATTGTTGAAATCTTTCTGCTGGGGTGTATCCAACCAATTGATTTAATATCAAACCGCTCTCCGGTTCAATAATAACGTAGGTTGGTAATGCTACGGTTCCAGTAAGCTCAAATTGAAATTTCTGATTCTTTGGACCTTCCGTTCCATCATCCGTATATAAACGCACTTGCTCCATTTTTGCAAATCGTTTTTGCACGGATTCTAATGGGAAAACATTGGCTTCCATCGCACGACAATTTGTGCATGTATAGCCCGTGAAATCAATGAAAATAGGTTTATTTTGAAGTTTGGCCTTTTCAACGGACTCCTGATAGTTGTTCGACCACTCCACAGAACTGTAAAATTTTGTTCCCGGTCCACCTTGTTGTGCGAGCGTTTGAACGATACTAACATCTGTCGCCTGTTTCGGAGGAAGCCAGGAATCCCAAATCCCAAGCGATGCCCCCATCAAACCAGGTATCAAATAGAAACAAAATAAAATAAACGGCAGAGCTAGTAACAGTCGAAGGGGCCCGATTTGTTTAGGCTTTGATTCCTGGCCGATAGAATACATACCCAGCATATATAGGCCGGCTAAGAAGAAGATAGCAATCCAGGCGGCAATTGCGAATGGTCTGGAAACGATACCCCATTGCCATACCAAATCAACATTGGAAATGAACTTGATGGCAGCTGCCAGTTCAATAAATCCCAAAAGTACTTTAACCATATTCATCCATGACCCGCTTTTGGGAAGAGATTGCAACCAATCCGGGAACAGTGCAAACAAGACAAAGGGACTTGCAAAGGCAGCAGAAAATGCAGCCATCCCAATAATGGGGTAAAACCACTCCCCACCAGCTGTTGCGGCCAATACTCCCCCGACAAATGGCGCGGTACATGAAAAAGAGACGGCGCTTATCGTCAATGCCATAAATAAAATACCCAGGAATCCGGAACGTTCGTTGCTCTTTCGATTCAGCCAATTCGTAAATTGGTATGGCAACCTCAGCTCAAAAGCCCCAAGCAAACTTATAGAAAACACGATCAGAACAATCGCAATAAAAAGGTTGACCCAGGGATTAGAAGCAAACCTGTTAGCCCCCGAAGCCCCGATCAGCAATGCGAGCAACGCACCTATAATAGTAAATGTCAGGACAATAGCCGCCCCAAAAATAAGCGCTTGTCCAAATCCTTTGTTCCCCTGCCTCTCATTCTTTTTTGCAAAAAATGACACAGTAAGAGGTATCATTGGAAACACACAAGGTGTAAGCAAAGCTGCGAAACCCGCGGTCAGGGCAATCCATAGAAATGATAAAAAACCGGCACCCCCATAATTTGAAGATGTAACTACTGAGCTCGAATTATCCTGTTCATCCTTTGGAATAACTTCAGCCGATTCGGATTTGCTTTGAGATTTGTAGTCCTCGCCCCGTCCTAAACTTGTATTCTGTCCTTTAAGAATAATTGGCCCGGTAATAGTTTTTGTTTTGGGGGGCAAACAAGAATTATCATTGCAGACCTGGTACCTGACCTTCAGATCTATCATAGATGATTTGCCGGCATTGTCATTAAAGACAAGCGGTATGTTAAAAGTAGCTGATCCCTTATGCCAACCGAGTTCGGCATTAAAATTAGGATCCATTTCTATGATCGGTTCTGATTCGGTAATATCACCAGCAATCGACAAACCGGGATTTTCAGTATTAAACTGAGTAGGGTAAGGTCCGGCATCAGGATCGTTGGCAACCGAATACAAATGCCAGTCGCCGTCAATAGTTGCCTTTATCGTGATGGTAAATTCTTCACCGACCTTAACCTCTTTGGGAGCATTGGTAATGGAATATGATACAGGGTCCAACATCTGGCCCTGTACTAAAAATGGGGATAACATCATTATGATGATCCCCATTATTTTTTTTATCGAAACATTCATACCAAGAGCTTTAGGTTAAACGCCAAGGCGTTTATTCTTTTACTACCCAAACCTTGATCTGTGCTTTGATCTCACTTATCAGGTTAATAGTAGCGGTGTACTCACCTAACGTACTGATGTCTTGGTCTAGTGTAATCTTACGTTTATCGATAGTAATATCGCGCTCTGCAAGTGCATCAGCAATATCCTGGGTAGTTACCGAACCGTGAATACGGTCTTCCTCACCCACGGATACGGGGATTGTAACCGAAAGTGTTTCCAGGCGTTCTGCCATTTCCTGGGCCTTTTTAACCGTCAGCTCAGCTCTTCGCTCGGCCTTTTCTCTCATTCGTTCAACCTGTTTGAGAGCTCCGTCGGTGGCCATCATAGCCTTTCCCTGGGGAATCAGGTAATTACGGCCATAACCTGCTTTTACCTCAACAATGTCACCAGACTCACCGAGCTTTTCGACATCTTCTCTTAAAATTAACTTCATGTATTTATTTGCCATGGGAATAAAAAAGTTTTTATCGAAGGTTATCTGCTACATATGGAACCATGCCTAGAAAACGTGCCCGTTTAATAGCACGAGACAATTGGCGCTGGTATTTAGCACTTGTTCCGGTCACGCGACGGGGAAGGATTTTTCCCTGATCATTCATAAATCGCTGCAGCAGCTCAGTGTCCTTATAATCAATATACTCAATACCCGCCTTTGTAAACTTACATTCGCGGGTTTTAATATGCCCTTTCTTCGGGTGTGATGGATTCTTAATCATAGTGGAATGTCTTTTATTTTAGAGATGAATTAATCTTCGTCGTCTTCTTCGTCATGTTCTTCAACGAAGACGGAGGGAACGGCATTTTTACGCTGAAGGTCACGATGACGCATCATTTTGGCATCATACTTAAGTGTGAGATAGCGCATGATTTGGTCATCAATACGGAGGGCACGTTCCACCTTCTCGATGAGCTCGCCGGGTGCAGTAAAATAAGCATTCACATAATAACCGCTTGATTTACCATTCATTTCGAATTCGAACTTGCGAATGCCCCACTCATCGACTTCATCAATTTCTCCACCGTTATCTCTGATCAATTCGGTGAATTTTTCAATAATCTCTTTATACTGTTCTTCTTCTAAAACAGGAGAGATAATATACGTTAGCTCGTAATAATTTCTACTCATTTGGATATGTTTCCTTTGGTTGTTTCCGTTTGGAACAGCCGTCCCGACATCTGTCGCGACAGCAGGCACGCAAAAATAGAGTTTTTTATTCTTAATTACAATTAGATTTGCAACGGGTTTTCCTACCCGAAAATCATCCCCCCATCATATGTGTCATCCAATCCCCTGCATAAAAAGAAGAAAGGAGATTATGCAGGCCCCCAAAAGCAATACCGAAATATACGGTCATAATAGCAAGAATAATCAGGGTAGAACGAAATAAAATTCCCGACTGTACAAGAGGGACGTCTTTATGAGCTTCCCGGAAGTACATATAAACCATCGGACGAAGATAATAGTAAACACTCGCTGCACTTGCCAGCACACCAATGATAGCCAATCCAATATTTCCGGTATCCACAGCTGCAGCAAAAACCAAATATTTTCCAATGAACCCAACAAATGGAGGTATTCCGGCTAGGGAGAATAGGAAAAACGAGAGAAGCACCCCCATAAGAGGACGTTTGAAACCAAGTCCGGAATAGTTGTTAATGTCGGTAAAATCGAGCCCTTGCTGACGCTCATAATAAGCTACAACCCCAAAAGCCCCAATATTCATGATGCTGTAGGCAAGCAGATAGAACAGAACAGCACTATACCCTTCCGGTGTTCCTGCGACTAACCCAACCATCAGATACCCCGCATGCGCAATGCTTGAATAAGCCAGCATCCGCTTAATATTATCCTGGACCAGCGCGATAACATTGCCAAGAATCATAGTAATAATTGCAATTACCTGGATAACTTCTGCCCAGTCACCGGATCCAGCGGGAAGCATTTTTGTCAGTACCAGGACGAGAGCAACAAAGGTTGCTGATTTTGAAGCGGTCGCAAAATAAGCTGTTAGTGTTGTGGGTGTACCCTGGTATACGTCGGGGGTCCACATATGAAAAGGTACCGCTGATATCTTAAAGAAAAATCCAACAAGCAATAAACCTGCTCCTGCAATAAAGAGCAAGTTGGAGCTGGCTGCTTTAGCTATTTCCGGAAAGTAAAGAGAGCCGGTGGCTCCATAAAGCAATGCCATCCCATAAAGCAGGAATCCCGTAGAAAAAGCCCCCAGCAGAAAATACTTGATTGAGGCCTCGGCTCCGGTTTTTCGTTCCTTTATTAGACCCGCCAAAACATAAAGGCAAATTGACATTGTTTCCAGGCCGATAAAAATCATGATTAGGTTATTGGCACTGGCCAGGCCCAACATGCCCGTAGTTGCGAACAGGAGCATGGCATATACTTCGCCATAATCATGATCAATTGCACGTAAGTATTCTCGTGATATTAATACACAGAATAGAGAACCAAACAACACAATCACACTTCCAAAAGCTGAAACGCCCCCATAGGTGATCATACCCGAAAAGGCCTCTCCTGTTGGCCCAAACAAATCAATAACCGATAATACCAGGCCGGCGATCAGCGAAACGACTGTGAGACCGTAAATAGCATCGTGGTCGTTCTTATAAGAATCAATTAAAATAGCAATTAACCCCGAAATACCGACGATGACTCCGGGTAAAAAAGCGTTAAGATCGTTTAAGTAATCCATGCAACTTATTTGTTATACAGTGACTCGATGGTTTTTGCGAGCTTAGTATCTTTAGCAGTCACTTTACCGCCGGCATCATGCGTGCTCAGCGAAATCTTGACTGAATTGTAAACATTAAAAATTTCCGGGTGATGTACCTGTTCTTCAGCTTCAAACGCGATTCGGTTAATAAAACTCATTGCGTCACGGAAATTATCGAAGTTAAACTCTTTGCTCAACTTATCATCCTTATAATTCCAACCGGGAAGTTTTTCGAGTTCCTTCGAAATCTTGTCATTAGGCAGTGGTTTAGTCATTCTACTAATTGCTTTGTGTATTCGAGGCTAATTCATCTGTAACATCATACAATGATGAAGCCCATCCCGGAAGTTCCGCAGTAGAAGCTGCTTTCCTAACAGCCATTCGTTTCTTGTTGGATGACTGCAATAATTCCTGTACCTGAACCTCTGAATATTGAGTAAAATCAACGGGACGTATCCCAATCCACACCATGAAAATAACCAAGGGAATCAACAATCCAATCTCACGAATATTAAGGTCTACCAGCTTTTCATTCTTTTCATGCTTCAACGGACCAAACATCACTCGCTGATACATCCAAAGCATATAACCGGCCGCCAGTATTACTCCCATTGCGGCAAATACAGTAAAGACATTATGAGGAATAATTTGAGAGCTGAATGAACCGTTGAGAATCAAAAATTCACCTATAAAACCATTTAGTCCCGGCAGGCCGATTGAAGCAAGGGTCGCTATCATAAACATAACTGCAAAAACCGGGACAATTTTCGCGATTCCGCCGTAATCCTTGATTTGCCGAGTGTGAGTACGATCATAAATCATTCCTACAATAAGAAATAAGGCCCCTGTCGACAAACCGTGATTGATCATTTGAATTAAAGCCCCCTGCACGGCAATAGTATTAAAGGCGAACAGCCCCAATACAACAAAGCCCAGGTGACTAACCGAGGAATAAGCAACAAGTTTCTTCACATCCTTCTGTACCATCGCTACAAGCGCACCGTAGATAATCCCGATAACAGCAAGGGTTGCCATGTAGGGAGCAAATTCGGTAAAAGCATTAGGGAATAACGGCAAGCAAACACGCAGCAAACCATACGTTCCCATTTTCAACATAATAGCAGCCAGGACAACCGAGCCTGCAGTAGGTGCTTCGGTGTGGGCATAGGGTAACCATGTATGAAAAGGAAAAAGCGGGACCTTGATACAAAAAGCCAATGCGAAAGCCAGGAATAGATAAGTTTGCTGAACTAGACCAATTTGATACCCCCCGCTCGATAAAAATCTCCAGTCGGTCGTAAAGCGAAATCCTTCGATAAAACTACCTGCATCGTATCCCACATAGATCAATCCAACCAACATAATGAGAGAACCGACCAAGGTATAAACAAAAAACTTGATCGTAGCGTGTATTCGTCCTTCTCCTCCCCAAATTCCAATTAGAAAATACATTGGAATCAGTGATAATTCGAAGAAAACATAGAACACAGCCAGATCCAGGGATGCAAAAACACCCATTGATGCCGTTTGCAAAAGTAAGAGCATACAATAGTAGCCCATAACATGCTTTTTGACTGATTCCCAAGAAGAAAGAATCACGATTGGCCCCATCAGAGTAGTTAGCATAAAAAGCAACAAGCTGAGCCCGTCAAGCCCTACCAGGTATTTAATATCTAAACCTGACATTATCGGGGTGCCTTCCGTCAGGAATTGCACAGAGCCGGAATCGGCAATATTAAAATTGAAAAGCAGGGGCAACGACAACACAAACGTAGCTGTTGTCGCAATCAAGCTTATCCATTTTGTGGCTTTTTCGCTGCGTGCCATTAAAATTGCGGCAATCCCAAGCAACGGCAAATAAATACAAATATTGAGAAGTAACTCCATGTTCAGATTTATTTTACAGAATCAACAAACTTAAAACGATGATTACCCCGACAACGAGTGCCAGTGCATAACTGCTGGCAACACCAGTCTGGATATATCGGAAAACACTACCAAATAGCCGGACAACCCCGCCAACGGTGTTGACAACTCCGTCCACTATCTTCATATCAAAACGGGCAAGACCCTTATCAGAAAAATTCACCAGCGGGTTAACCACAACACCTTCATACAACTCGTCGAGGTTGTATTTCTCTTTCCAAGTCTGGTAGAGACCGCCAAACCGATTGGCAAATGCAGCATCGGATTCGACGATGGATCCACTTCCGTACATTCGGTAAGCAACATATAACCCACTAACGGCTAGAATAATCGAGATAAACATCAGGATCCATTCAGTGGAATGCGCCATTGTCATCTCAAAATCGGCGGTAACAGAATGCAACCACCCGTGTAAAAGATTCGTTTGTACTTCTTCGTGGCTAAAAACAGATCCCAGAAACTCCGGTATTCCCAACAGACCTCCAATTGCAGCAAGGCCTCCCAGCGACCAAAGCGGGATGGTCATGGTCTTAGGACTTTCATGCAAAAACTTCTCAGCACCTGCGGCATCAGTAATTTTCCCGGGGAGCTTGAACTCACCGTTGAATGTGCCGAAGGTCAAACGGAACATATAGAAAGCCGTGAGAAAAGCTGTAACCATTCCAACACCCCAAAGAACAAAATACAATGCCCCGGCATATTCACTGAAGCCGGCATTAAATGTAAAGGCTAGAATTTCATCCTTGGAAAAAAAACCGGCTAAAGGAGGAATGCCGGAAATAGCAATTGTTGCAACCATGAATGTCTTATAAGTAGAGGGCATATATTTTTTCAGCCCGCCCATAAAACGCATATCCTGTGGATCAAAATGTACATGCTTACCCTCTTCGTGCAAACCGTGTTCAACATGCTCCATTGCATGGATAACCGAACCCGAACCCAGGAAGAGACATGCTTTAAAAAAAGCATGAGTCACTACATGAAACATTGCCGCAGTAAAAGCACCGGATCCTAGGGCCAAAAACATGTACCCCAGCTGCGAGACCGTGGAATAGGCCAATACCCGTTTTATATCATTCTGGGTCATGGCTATGGTCGCTGCGACTATCGCGGTCAAGGCTCCAATGGCAGCAATAATCATCATTACCTGGGGCGCCATAACAAACATAGGTGACATTCTGGATATTAAGTAAATACCCGAAGTTACCATCGTTGCAGCGTGAATAAGTGCCGAAACAGAGGTAGGTCCGGCCATAGCATCAGGCAACCAAACAAAAAGCGGAATCTGGGCACTCTTGCCGGTAGCTCCGATAAACATCAAGAGGCCAATCCAAAATTTTGCATCGGCCGGGATAGCATCAAGATTATGTAGAATTACCTCAAACCTGAGGCTTCCCACAAATTGGAAAGTCATAAACATCGCCACGAGAAAAGCGAAATCCCCCACACGATTGTAAAGAAAAGCTTTTTTTGCCGCATCAGACTTGTCCATGTCGGTATACCAGAATCCGATAAGCAGGTAAGAACAAAGGCCAACTCCCTCCCAACCAAGGAATAACAACAATAGGTTGTCGGCCATAACCAGGTTGAGCATGGCGAAAATGAATAAGTTCAGGAATGCAAAAAATTTCCAATATCCCTCGTCTTCCCACATGTAGCCAATGGAGTACAAATGGATTAGGAAACCGACCCCTGTCACTACAAGTATCATTACTATTGAAAGCTGATCGAGCTGATAGGCAATATTCACATGAAAACTGCCAACCTGTATCCAGGTAAACAGATCCGCTATAATGGCTTCCGACTCGTGCCCCATATTAATAAAAAAGTAAACCGCAATAACAAAAGGGATGAAAACAGCCAGATTTGATACTGTTCCTATCAACGCCTTCTTTTCACGAAAAGACTCGGAACTTAACCCAATAAGGCCATTAATAAGAAAGCCCAGAAAAGGGAGTAAAATGATCAGACTTGTAAGCGTAGTAGCAGAATCCATTAAAAACGTTGTTTCAGATTTGTATCCTCACAAATTTCGGCTCAAAATTTAGCCAATCCCCGATGTTTTCCCAAGGGAAATTTCACACGTGGCAAAGATACAAAAAAGTCAGTGAAGGTAAAGAGTTTTATTGCAAATAAGCGGCTATTTTGGAGAGGCAATTGCTCGTGTTTAACAAAACACTGCTCAATAAGAAAAAGCGGGGATGATTTTAACAAAATTTACAAGCCCAGACTAAGATTAAATTTTAAAACTAACTGCCATCTTTTATTTTAAGCTTCAATTTCTTTTTGAATAGGAACTAATTAATTGGAGTTTACGTGAAGTTGAAAAAGTTTTTGACAAAAGTAACGGCTTTTATTTTTTCATTTACATTATTATTTGTTTCCTCCCCTGTTTATGCAGCGGCCGAGGGTGCAGCTCATGAATTTGACGGCGGGGCACTGAGCATTTGGTGGGTTTTGCCATTTGCCGGCATTCTGCTTTCTATTGCAATTATCCCACTCCTAGCGCCCGATTTCTGGCATCATCACTTTGGAAAGGTCTCGGCGTTCTGGGCATTGACAACTATAGTCCCGATGTTTACCAGCTTTGGCCTGGAAACCACTTTGTATGAAGTTTTGGAAGTTTATCTTCATGAATACCTTCCTTTTATTATCCTGCTTTTTGCACTATTTACGATTTCAGGAGGGATTCGAATCAAGGGATACCTCAAAGGTACGCCGGAAGTCAATACTCTTTTCCTGATTATCGGCACTTTCCTGGCTAGTTGGATGGGTACAACGGGGGCAGCCATGCTTTTAATCCGCCCTCTCTTGCGAGCCAACAAAGAACGCAAAAAGAAAGTCCACCTTGTCGTATTTTTCATCTTTTTGGTAGCAAATGTAGGAGGCTCCCTCACCCCTCTCGGCGACCCTCCCCTTTTTCTGGGATTCTTGCAGGGCGTTCACTTTTTCTGGACAACCACAAACATCTTTTGGGAGATGAGTTTCGTAGTTGTCATTCTGCTTTCTATCTACTATGCCTGGGATAAATACCTGTATACTCATGAGGATATCCCCGAAGTTGCTAAGGAAGATCGTATACCCTTGGGTATCGAAGGAGGATTTAACTTTATCCTATTGGCGGGTGTCCCTCTTGCAGTACTTTTTTCTGGTATTTACCACTTGGGAGAAGTAACGATTTATGGCATTCCGATTACAATTCAACATCTTATTCGCGATGTGGCTCTTTTAGTGCTCTCATGGTTAAGCTGGCATTTTACTTCAAAAGAGAGCCGTGCCGCCAATGGATTTACCTGGTTCCCCATACAGGAAGTCGGCAAGCTCTTCGCAGGAATTTTTATTACGATTATTGCTCCTATTGCCATGCTTAAGGCAGGGAAAGAAGGGGAAGGCGCACTCCAGTTCATCAGTCATGCCGTTTTTCATGCCAATGGAGATCCCAATAACCACATGTTTTTCTGGATGACCGGTACATTATCCGCTTTCCTGGATAATGCCCCGACATACCTGGTATTCTTTAATGCTGCGGGCGGCCATGCTCCAACTCTTATGACGGAACTATCGCATACGTTGCGAGCAATCTCAACAGGAGCTGTATTCTTTGGTGCTATTACTTATATAGGGAATGCCCCCAACTTTATGGTAAAGTCAATAGCGGAAACTTCCGGAGTGGATATGCCCAGCTTTGGCGGATATATGCTCTGGTCAGTGGGTATCCTGGTTCCAACCTATTTATTGGTAACCTGGTTATTTATATAAGTTATTTACTAACGACTAATGATTTTTGGCTCAAGGGTTCAGACCCGTTCTGTTCTCTTGAGCTTTTTCTCAGAGGTATTCCTATCTCTGAGAGTCTATTAAAAGAGGGCCGCATGGGAAATAGGATATTACAAGCTCAGTATAGCTTTATGCCCGATATTCGCCTCTCAGCCCCGTAATGACTTGTATAGCCTCTGCTAATACAATGAATTATCAGCAATCTTATATCCCAATCGGCTGAAAATTATAAAAGCTTACTCTGGTATCGGCATTTCGGGCAATTAAATCCTGAGAAGCCCCGCCAAGATCTGTTCTGCCATTCCGGCTATGCTTGGAAAAAAGGTTTTTTATGGTAGCCTGAGCATCTTCAAAAAAAAGGCGACCCCCTGAACGAGACCGCCTCACTAAAAAGTTCAATTGATCAGTGATTACCAGCGCATAAGATTGATTTTACTAATATCCACTGAGAGATTATTTCTAAAAATAGCGATGATAATTGCCAGACCGACTACTGCTTCAGCCGCGGCAACGGCAAGCGAAAAGAATACCAATACCTGTCCATCCACGTTGCCATAATGGGAGCTGAAAGAAAGCAGACTCAAGTTAACAGCATTCAGCATCAACTCAACGCACATAAAAATCACAATAGCATTTTTACGGATCAAAACGCCAATTATCCCAATACAAAACAATAAAGCACTAAGTGCTAAAAACCAGTCTATACTAATCATTTTCAGTTTCCGTCCTTACTTTATGTTGTGCTACGATTATCGCACCTACGACAGCGGCCGTCAGCAAGATAGCCGTAAGTTCAAAAGGCAACAGATATTTAGTAAACAATACATCGCCGACAGCTTCAACAGTACCTACCTGTGTCATTTGGGGAGAAACTGTTGGCAGCGTGTCTGAAAAACTTCCAAGGCTGTACAAAATTTGTGAAAAAACTCCGACTCCCAATATAAAAGCCACAAAATACTTAACCCTTATCGTATCAAAGAGGCTTTCTTCGGCATCCAGATTCAACAGCATAATCACAAACAAAAACAACACCATTATGGCACCTGCGTACACCAATACCTGGATGATTGCCAAAAATTGTGCTTTAAGCAACAAATAGACGCCGGCCAGGGCAACCATATTAAGAACTAAAAATAAAGCACTGTTAACGGTATTCTTGCTAATCACCATGGCCAGTGCAGAAGCAACAGCTAAAACCGCCAGGAAAATGAATAAAAAAGTTATCATATCAATTTATTTATTTTGGTGGCTTCAAAGGTAGAGAAATTTAAAAACGGCATCAACACTATTTACGGTTTTTACGCTTAAAAATTAGAAAACCCCGAAATATAAAATTCCAAAAATGCCCAACGCCCAGCAATACCATGCAAATGGATAAATTCCCCTAGTCCGCAACATGATAATTAAATATTTCAGCGCAAAATAGCCGGAAATAAATGAAGTCAAAAATCCCACCAGTAGGTCCCAGAACTCGCTCATAGGGATACCGGCTTCAATCATTGATTTCGTCTCCAGGAGCATGGCGCCAGCAATTACCGGTATAACCATTAGAAAGGAAAAATTGGCTACATCCTCTCTTTTAATACCAAGGAAAAGTCCAAGAGAAATGGTAGATCCCGAACGACTGATGCCGGGTAAAACAGCAAACGCCTGGGCAACACCAATACCGAATGCACTTGTCGGTTTTAAATTATGCGGAAATTGGTCGCGAAATCGGGTGCTAAATAAAATGGCACCTGTAACCAGCAGCATGATCGAAACCATAAAAGGATTCAGGAACGCATCCTCAATCATATCCTTCATCGTAAGTCCCACTATCAAAGCAGGGATCATGCTTAACAAAATAAAACCGGTAAGTTTGATGTTACTATCATTGGTAACCCGGGTTGAGAATTCCCCCGGATGTAACGACAGTTGCCAAAGTGAATTTAAAATATCGGCAATTTCCCTTCGATAGTAGACCAATATACTGCAAAGGGTTCCAAAATGGACGACAACTTCAAATGTAATACTTTTATCAATTTTGCCACCTAATAAAGCTTCGCCTAAAACAAGGTGACCAGAACTGCTGATAGGTAAGAATTCTGTCAACCCTTGAATCAAGCCTAATAAAAAAGAATGTATGATTTCCATTTATTAACTTTAGATTTTTTGGATTTTCTCCGCAGGAAAATAGTTATTACACAATCAAATTCTAAATCAATAATTAATTTGCTATGCCAACTACCTCAACGTCCGTAGATATGCAACAGCTGGGCGAGAAAATTGAAGGATCCAGCGCTTTTATTGAAGATATTTATAATGAACTAGATAAAGTTATCGTCGGTCAGCGTTATATGATTGACCGGTTGTTGGTTGGGCTTTTGGCCGACGGGCATGTTTTGCTGGAGGGGGTGCCCGGATTGGCTAAAACACTCACCGTTTCTTCACTGGCTAAAGTCATCGACACAAAATTCCAGCGGTTACAATTTACCCCTGATCTGTTGCCCGCTGACCTTATAGGTACCTTGATTTATAACCAGAAAGAAGCCGAATTCGCCGTTAAAAAAGGGCCAATATTTGCTAATATCATTCTTGCGGATGAAATTAACCGGTCGCCCGCCAAGGTACAAAGTGCCCTGCTTGAAGCCATGCAGGAAAAGCAAGTGACTATTGGAGAAACGACTTTCGCACTAGACGAACCGTTTCTGGCTCTTGCAACTCAAAACCCTGTCGAGCAAGAAGGTACGTATCCCCTCCCCGAAGCACAGGTTGATCGTTTCATGATGAAGATCAAAATTGATTATCCTAACGAAAAGGAAGAGCTCGAAATCATGCGGCGAATGGCGCAAACCGGTAAAAAAGAACAGTTGAAGCCGGTGATTACCGTGAACAAAGTACTGGAAGCGCGCAAAGTCATCAATGAAATTTATATCGACGAGAAGGTTGAGCAATATATCATTGATCTGGTTTTTGCCACCAGAGCCCCGGAGAATTATAATATGGAGGACCTTTCAGAACTTATCAATTTTGGGGCCTCACCCCGTGCTTCCATCAATCTGAACCTGGCAGCCAGGGCGCATGCCTTTATGGAACATCGTGCTTATGTCACTCCCGAGGATGTGCGAATAATTGCTATGGATGTTTTGCGGCACAGAATAATCCCTACCTTTGAGGCTGAGGCCGAAAATATAACTTCCGAAGACCTGATTAATAAGATAATGTCTACAGTTCAGGTACCGTAATCCAAGCGCAATATAACATGCAGGGTTTTCTATTTTAATATCCATTCCATGGAACTTTTTACATTAGAAAACCCTGCATGTTCATTTGTCAAATTATTAATTTGAAACTTTAGTCGGGGCTTTCTTTCTTTGTAATAACTAATTTAATTAATCCACTTTGTATGAAAATAAATTTTGTTCCAAGGTCGGATATCAAGATCTCCAAGAAAAGCTCTTCCAAATACAAGCCTCTGCTAGATGCGATTCAGAAGTTAAAACCCGGTGGAAAAGCACTAGAAGTTGCATATGGGGACAAAACAGAACTGAATTCAATGCGCAATGTGGTATATAGCCACAATCGTGACACCGGTGACAATATAAAAAGCAGCAAACACCCCAAAAATAAAGTTGTCTTTTTCTATAAAGAAGAAGTATAGCCAGGATATTTTTTTAAAAATAAAAAAGGCTCAGAGTTCAACGTCTGAGCCTTTTCTTTTAAAATAAGAACGAGCAAATTATTCTTCCTCGTCTGTTGCTTCTTCATTAGCCTCTTCTTCGGCTTTCGCCTTTTCGTGAAGTTTACGAGCGGCTTCGGCCTTTTCTTTCTCGACCATCTGTTTCTTGAGATCTGCCAGGCCGGACATCTCACCAAGTGTCGGTGTTCCAGTTTGCGGGGCTGGTCCCTGATCCTGGTTTCTCTCCTTGTTGGAAGCAGAAGACTTGGCCTTTTTAACGTCTTTTTTGCGCTGACTGAGGGTGATATTCTTATTAGTCTCATCCAGCTCAATAACATAAGCCTCTACCTTATCACCTTCTGAAAAGTTTTCAGAGGGCTCACCTTCGGCTTCAGTTTTGCTGGCTGGAATAAAGCCTTCGAGCCCATAAGGCAAGCTTACAAATACGCCCTTGTCGGTCGTCTTGGAAACTTCACCTTCAACCTGGTTCGTACCGCTGTACTCTTCAGCAAATTTTTCCCACGGATTCTCTTCAATTTGCTTATGGCCAAGCGTAATTCGACGGTTCTCAAAGTCTATAGCCAGAATAACTACTTCAATTTCCTCATCCTTGTTAATGATCTCGTTAGGATGGTTAATCTTTTCGGTCCAGCTTAAGTCAGAGATATGAATCAGTCCGTCAATACCGGGCTCAAGTTCGACAAACACGCCAAAGTTGGTGAGGTTGCGAACCGTTCCAGTATGCTTGGATCCAACAGGATATCGCTCCTCGATATCTTCCCAAGGGTCCTTCTCAAGTTGTTTGACACCAAGCGATATTTTCTTTTCCGGCTCGTTCACATTAAGAACAACGCATTCAATAATATCATCCTTGCTAACCAATTGTGATGGGTGCTTGATATGCTGTGTCCATGACATTTCAGATATGTGAATGAGTCCCTCAACACCTTTTTCAAGCTCAATAAAAGCACCGTAATCCGCAATTGAGACAACCCGGCCCTGCACTTTAATGCCTTCAGGATATTTAAGATCGATTTCATCCCACGGATGCGGCTGCAGCTGTTTGAGCCCGAGTGAAACACGTTTTGTCTCGTCATCAAAGTCAATCACTGCCACGTTGATTCGCTGATCAAGAGATACGATTTCTTCAGGATGCTCAACACGTCCCCAGGAGAGGTCGGTAATGTGTAACAGTCCATCGACGCCCCCGAGATCGATAAACACACCGAAATCAGTAATGTTCTTGACGATGCCTTCGAGTACTTGACCTTCTTCGATAGTCTCAAGGATTTCCTGACGCTGCTCTTCAAGATCAGACTCGATAAGAGCACGGTGAGAGACAACCACGTTTTCTGCCTGCATGTTGAGTTTGACAACCTGGAATTCCATAGTCTTACCCACATAGGCATCAAAGTCACGAACCGGCCGAACGTCGATTTGTGAGCCAGGCAGGAATGCATCTATTCCCATGATATCGGCAACCATCCCTCCTTTAATGCGGCGTTTTATGTAACCTTCAATAACTTCGCCCGTTTCGGAAGCACGTTCAATGGTCTCCCAGGCATGTAATATATCCGCTTTTCTGCGGGAAAGAATCAGCTGACCTTCCTGGTCTTCAACCTTGTCAAGGAATACATCTACTTCATCACCGGGCTGGAGCTTTTCAATAACTTCATTAGGAAATTCATTTGACTGCACCATTCCCTCGGATTTAAATCCGATATCGACAACCACATAATCTTCGTCGACAGAAACAACACGTCCTGTTACAATCTCTTTCTCTTCAATCTCATTTAGTGTGTCTTCATACATCCCTGCAAGCTTATGAAATTCTTCATCGGTGTAATCCTCCGATGCAGCTTCCAGTTGATCGTACGTATATGTTTCGTCTTCGTCCAGTTCACCGGTAAAAGTAGCAACTTCTACTTCTTTAACCTCTTCAGCTTCTTCGGTGGCTGCACCTGTAGCCTCCTCGGTGTCAGCTTTCTTTTCATCAACAGTTTCCTCGGTAACTTCTTCGGGGGTATTCTCAGTTACTTCTTCGGTTGCTGTAGCTTTTTCTTCCTGGTTTTCCTGGTTTTGTTCTTGTTTTAGTTCTTCGGTCATTAGATTTTGGTTAAAATTACCACATCCGGATTTATCCGTGATGGGATTAGTATTAAGGTTGTAGTTAGAAAATAGTTCTACTTGTTTTTAAAACAGTTGTTTCACTTTAGAACAAATTTGATCTACTTGCTGTTCAAATGTCAAATTTGTCGTATCAATTTCAATTGCATCTTCCGCTTTTTTCAAAGGATCAGTTTTACGTTTCGAATCTTTTTGATCTCGCAGGCGAATATTTTGTTTGACATCCTCGAATGTTAAATCGGGATTTTCCGACTTTCGTTCCTTGTACCGTCGCATTGCACGTTCCTCTAAATTCGCCGACATAAAGAACTTCAAGTCCGCATTCGGAAACACGGCCGTTCCCAAATCGCGGCCTTCAGCGATATAGACACCTCCGGGAACAGCTTCACGCATCAGCTTATTTATATAAGTACGAACCCTGGGCATAGCAGCAACTTCACTTACCGCGTTAGCAACCCTGGGGGTTCTTATATCGTCCGTTACTGTCCGACCGTCAATTTCTACGTGGAAAGTCTGGTCTTTATAGCGAAACGAGATCTCCTTCTGATTCAGTAAACGAAAGAACTTTTTTTTATCCCGATCTACTTCCAAATATATAAGGGTTGCCGTTCGATAGAGCGCCCCTGAATCGAGATATTCAATCTTCAATCTATTGGCCACGGCCCGTGCTGTTGAGCTTTTTCCGGAACCGGCAGGCCCATCGATCACTATGATCATATGCGAAAGTCTCCTAAACTACCTTTAATTTGTTAATTTTTCAATGATTTCTTGTTTAATGATTTCAGAAATTTTAACTTTGGGAGCTTTCTGAAAGGCGCAGAAGATGATACGAATTAATTTATAGAACTGTTAAGTAACACTTAGAAAATTTATGCCACAACATAAGTCTGCAATTAAGCGGGTTCGTCAGAACGAAAAACGACGTCAACGAAACCAGTCTCAGCGTTCAAGAATGAAAACGCTGATAAAAAATGTACTTGAATCGACGGACAAAGAGGAGGCCGAGGAAGCTTTTAAAATAGCATCTTCTTTTCTGGACAAAATGGCTGCTAAAGATCTGGTCCATAAAAATTTCGCGGCTCGCAAGAAAGCGAAATTATCTAAGCATGTGAATAATCTTTAGTCTGAGCCCCTGTAAGTTTGGCAAACCCGACTTCAAAAGCGCTACTTGTTATTCTCGATGGCTTTGGGATTGCAAAAAATCCTGAGGTAAGTGCCATTGACAAGGCTAATAAACCGTATATAGATTCTCTTTTTGCCGCTAATCCCCATTCTAAACTTTCGGCCAGCGGCAGCGATGTAGGGTTGCCTGATGGACAGTTTGGCAATTCTGAAGTCGGCCACCTTAACATTGGAGCGGGCCGTATTGTACCCCAGGAGCTCAGCCGCATCAACAAGGCTATCGAAGACGGTAGCTTCTATGAGAATGATGTATTAACCCGTGCCGCTGATTTAGCGAAGAAGAACGGACGGATTCATATAATGGGACTGTTCTCAGACGGAGGGGTTCATAGCCACAACGATCATCTGTTTGCTCTTCTGAGGTTGGTTAAATCAGCAGGAATCGATAACGCTTATGTTCACGCCTTTACTGACGGACGTGATACTTCTCCCACCGGCGGTATCGGATACGTTGATGAATTCAATGAACAAGTCCGTGAGATTGGCGTAGGGAAAATTGCATCTATTGTAGGACGTTATTACGCAATGGACAGAGATAACCGCTGGAAGCGTACTAAATTGGCTTATGATCTGCTTGTGCACGGCAAGGGCGATAAGTTTGAAGATCCCAAAAAGGGATTGCAAGCATCCTACAATGAAGGGGTTACCGACGAATTTATTAAACCCATTTTGGTTGATGATTCTCAGGATTCCCGCATCCGGAAAGGGGATGTGGTTATTTTCTATAATATCCGTGGTGACCGCGCCCGGCAAATTACAAGGGCTCTCACCGAAGAAGGTTTTAATAAATTTGAAGTTGAAAAAGATCTGGACCTCCATTACGCAACCTTTACCTCTTATGATGAAACTTTCACTTGGGTGAATGTGGCATTCCCCCCGCTGAATCTTAAGAATACCCTGGGAGAGGTTGTAAGCGAGCATCATTTGAAGCAACTGCGCATCGCTGAAACTGAAAAGTATCCCCATGTAACCTATTTCTTTAATGGAGGAGAAGAAAAACCCTTTGAGGGCGAAGAACGAATCCTCATCCCAAGTCCCAAAGTAGCCACCTACGACTTGCAACCGGAGATGAGTGCCCCCGAAGTGGCAGATACATTGTGCGAACAACTCAAGACAGAGAAATTCAGTCTGGGAATTTTAAACTTCGCCAATCCGGATATGGTCGGCCACACGGGCGTTATGGAAGCAGCCATTAAAGCTGTTGAAACCATCGACCAGCAATTAAAAAAGGTTGTAGAGACTGCTAGCGAACACGGCTACAAGATACTTGTTATCGCTGACCACGGGAACGCTGATTGTATGATCAAGGAAGACGGAAGTCCTCACACTGCCCATACCACAGCACTGGTCCCGGCACTCATCCTCAATGAAGACAGGGCTAAAAAAGTACACGATGGTATCTTGGCTGATGTAGCCCCGACCCTTCTTAAAATGATGGGGATTGACCAACCTGAAGAGATGACCGGTACTCCACTTTTTTAGCGAATGTCCCGATTTTCCATCCTTCCTTAATAAAACCGGGGATTTCATCGCTATTTGAATTGCAGGGTTTATTTGATTTAACTAGCTTGGTTTAAATCAACCTGTATCGTATGCGCTTACTGCTATTCACCCTCTTATTATTCATCTTAGAGGCCAATTTTGTTTATGCCCAACAACCAAACAAAGCGGCCAACCCAGTTGTTATTGGTGATTCCACTCTTCATCCAGCTACTGCAATCATAACAGGCAAAGTTGTTCCAGCAGGAGAAAAAAAGGGATTAAGGGGAGTCAATAT
>JASFMR010000047.1:0-27791 GCA_050117475.1 Balneolaceae bacterium
GTATTAGACAACACCCTCTGCAAAGTGTTGCCAACCGTAGTCTTGTGCAGGTTAACATCAATTTGATTATCTAAAAAGCCAAGTTCGGCATTGTAAGCGATCCCAAGATTTGCTTTATGAGCTATCTCTTCCAGGATATCCCTGATGGGCGCTTTTTTAGCTTTAACCGAAATAACTTTGCTCAATTCAGAGATATGCTCCGAATACTTTTCAACCAGGTAATAGGAATTATTATAACCCTGGGTAGCATTCGTAGTATAGTATTGAGCATCCACTTTCGCTGTCATCCCCGTAATAAAAATGGCAGTTACAAAACATAACAATCCTGTAATCCCCATCTTTTTTGTCGCTTTCCTCATCATAAGTACCTCCTTATGGATTTGTCTGTGTGTAATATGTCCCGATTCTTTTCTTATTTTTTAAAAAAGGTTACCACCTGTTGATCTATATTGTATCCCATGTCTAATGAAGTTGATATGACCTCCATGTTATGCTGGATAATTCTGCTTTTAAGTTCAGCCGTTAACCGCAATTTTTTTAATTCCGGATTTCTAAACTCTACACGGATATCATATTTCCGTTCAAGTTGCTTTGCCACTTCTTTCATGGGCGTATCCTTAAACTTCAGATAGCCCTGTGTCCAGCTAATAAAAACATCGAGGTCATCGATGGTTCTTTCTTTGATCTGGTTATCCTTCCAAAAAAGTTTTCCCATTTCACCGGCAGTTAAAACAGCCGTCCCCTTCACAAAATCTTTTCGGGATTTTAACTCAACTCGCCCCTGTTTAACCACAACTCTCACGCCGTCATCCTCGGGATAGGATCGAACGTCGAGTTTAGTTCCAACTACTCGAACAATACCTTCCCCGACATGGATAATAAATGGGCGGTCCGGATTATGGGTCACATCAAAGAATGCTTCTCCTTTTAACGTGATCTCACGCTTATCTTCTTCAAATACGCTGGGCAAAACGATCTTACTATCCCCGTTTAACTGAACTTGTGTGCCATCGGAAAGCGTAACATTTCCTCTGTGCCCTTTCTCAATTGAAATTTCACGAAGCACAGGATCCGCGACCTGGGTCTCGGTATATAAATCCTGATAAGCCAGTATTCCCAAAAGGGCAGCTATAACGATAATTGCAGCAATACGTCTAATCTGCGAGAAACGGTTTCTGCTTCCCTGTCTTGCATAATTCAATGGAAATATAGAGGCATCCTTTTTGCTTTCTCGCTTTATACGATCCTTGAAATGCTGCCAATCTTCTTCCGGATCAAACAGATCCTCAAAATGTTGACTCTGTTTTGAGGACGCTTCCCAGATTTGTTCTAGCTCTTCCATTAGTTTCTGGTTTTCAGCGTCGGCTTCAATCCACTGCCTTACCTTTTCTTTTTCAGCGCTATTACAGCCATCAGCCAAAAAGCGCGCAATTAATTTTGTATTCAATTAATTATTTCTTTTGAATTAGCACTTCCGTAAACGTTATCCGGTTAATAGACAGACGGGATTGGGGTCCCCCCCAACATTTTGGAAAAAATCTTAAGAAATGCCGTTATTTAACTCATCTCGAACGTCCTGGAGGGCTTTACCCATATGATTTTCGACCGTTTTTCGGGTAATATCCATTATTTGAGCTATTTCCTTGTAGCTTAACCCGTGTTTTCGGTGCAGTTCAAACACCATCTTCCTGCGCTGGGGCATCTGGTCAACAATTTCCCAGATCCTATCAACCACCCTCATTTCTTCAGTTGACAGTTTTCTGCCTTCCTGAATCACGTTAAACCCATCTTCATAATATTTCTGGGAATACTCTCTGTGATTTTTTCGCTTCTCAAGTTTATTCAGCGCCTGATTTCGAACGGCCTGGTAAAGATAAACGGAGAGTGAATAATATATACTCCAGTCCTTACGATTCCTCCATATTTTAAGGAACACATCCTGGACACAATCTTTTGCCAAATCCGGTGATTTCACAATCTTAACAGCAAAACCGCAAAGCTTGCCATAGTACCTGAAGAAAAGCACTTCAAATGCCTGTGCATCACCTTTGCGAACTCTATCAACCAACCTGGCATCTTCTTCCGTTTTATTATTCGAGCCGTTGTTTAGCATACACTATGACTTAGCCGCTATCCTTAAGTAAATATAGGTTACCAATATTTGATAATAAACTATTAAAAAACATCTGGTTGTTAGTAAAAAAGCGGCAAGCTAATGCCAGCCGCTTTTTAGGTGTTCTGCATTCCCAGTTAGGTCGAGCAATATTTAATTGTCATCCTCTTCCATTTCGATTCCACGGGCAGAACGTTGGCCAATTCCGTCGGGCGGCCCTTTATAATAGCGGAAGGTTTCTATCACCTTACCGTCATCTCCATACACCCCGCTGCGTACTTTCTCCATATATTCTTGGCCTTCATTTCCCGGTAAATCATCAGGGTTCGGTCCATTGTAATGCAACCAGTTTGAGCTATACTGACTTATATACTTTGAGTTCGCTTCAACAACCTGTTCGCCATAAGCAGTTACGTCGACCTTTGTATTTTGCGTGGAAGGCAACCCCCCGAAAAACAGGCATTCCGGAATCCAATGAGCTTCCAGGCCTTCATGGATAATTTGTGCCGGGAATAACAGTCTCCACTCCGCCATACGTACAGCGTCAGCAGCCAGGTAAGATGCAGACCGGTGATCTGTTTTATGCCACTTCTGATACCCATATCCCGGATCAAAAGCGATCATCACATCCGGCTTCAGTTTCCGTATCCACCAAACCATCCTGCGGAGCACTTCTTTTCGATCTGCAAATTCCATCATTCCATCCGTATATCCCAAGTTGATATAGTGATCTTCAGAAATACCCAGTGCTTTCAACGCATCCACTTCTTCTTGTCGGCGTATTTTAGACAACCGATCACGGGTCATAGTCGGATCCTTGGTCCCGACATTACCCGTTGTAAGAATCATCACGTATACTTCATTACCATGATCTTTGAGCATTGCCATTGTTCCGTGTGAACCGCCGTCGTCATCGGGGTGTGCCCCAACAAACAATATTGTCTTACCCTTCCACTCGCTTACAGGCGTTTCCGGCTGTGCCCAAAGCATGGACGGTAAGATCAGTAATACAAGTAATCCATATAGTTTTTTCATAGTAGTACCTATGGTTTGGTTAGATTTTAGATGTCAAAAGATTGCCATCGGACGAATCCCTCTATCGCTTCATATTCTGCCAGGCCCAGGGCGTCATAAGATCGGGCAGTTCCCTTGTTTCGCTGATCCAATCGCTCCCAGAATTCCCTGCTGTCATGCCCGGGATAAAGCGGTCGGTCTTTTTGTGATTCGTGTTTAAATACGGCATTCCGTTTTCGTTTCAACTCCCCGGGGCTTAAAGGAACAGCCATCTCAATTTCATGCACTTCCCATTCCTGCCAGGCTCCCCGGTACAGCCAGACGTAGCAGTCGTTGAACCAATCTTCGCCTTCTACTTCCTTAAGTGCTTTTTTCAATGCTTCCAAACAAATCCTGTGAGTTCCATGGGGATCCGATAAATCACCCGCTGCATAAATTTGATGCGGTTTAAGCTTCCGTAGCAGGGAGACCATGATGTTAATATCTTCATCACTCAGTGGCTTCTTGCGACTGCCACCGGTTTCATAAAATGGCATGTTTAAAAAGTGGGCTCTTTCGAGGGGAATACCTACATAACGGCAAACTGCTTTGGCCTCCCCTTCCCGGATTAAGCCCTTAATCTTTCGCAACTCTTCGGTATCAGCATCCATCAGGGTTTTTTCGTCTAGATAAGCCCTAATATCGCGGAAGACCTTTTGCACTTTCCCTACCTCCAACCCAAAAGCTTTATGATAATCGATAACAAAATCGGCAAAACGAATGGCCTCATCATCATAAATCCCGTTGCTGCCCGAAGTCTGGTATGCCACATCTACGGTATGCCCATGCTCAACAAGCCTCATCAGGGTCCCTCCCATTGAAAATACATCATCATCCGGATGCGGACTAAAAATCAGTGCTTTTTTAGGGAATGGTTTCGCTCGCTCGGGTCGATAGGTATCATCAGCAGAAGGTTTGCCGCCCGGCCAGCCCGTGATGGTATGCTGTATCCAGTTAAAGACCGCCAGGTTAATATCATAAGCCGGCCCCCGATAGGTTATAAGGTCACCGAGTCCGTGTTCATTATAGTCTTCATCAGTAAGCTTCAAAATTGGCTTATCAACTTCTTCGCAGAGCCAAACCACCGCTTTCTTGATCATCGCATCGGTCCACTCGCAAGGCCCCACAAGCCAGGGTTTTCTTTTACGTGTCAGCTTTGAGGCCGCCGCCTTATCCAGGATGACCTGCGTATTGGTATGCTCTTGTAAAAAAGTGGCGGGAGCCTGTTCGGACACTTCCCCCTCAAGGGTACGGGCAATGATATCAGCTTTGTGTTCTCCCCAAGCCATCAAAATAATTTTTCGGGCTTCTAAAATCGTTCCAATACCCATAGTGATGGCTTGTCGGGGGACATTCTCTTCCCCGAAAAAATCTCCTGCTGCATCCTTCCTGGTCAACGCATCAAGCGTAATCAACCGGGTTCTGGACTTCTTTACTGAACCGGGTTCATTGAAACCGATATGGCCGGTCCTGCCGATACCCAGCAGTTGCAGGTCGAGCCCCCCGGCCTCCTTGATTTCCTGTTCATAATCGCGGCAGTATTCTGCGATACTATCTCTTTCAAGCATGCCGTCGGGGATATGCACATTTTCTTTCCTAATATCGATATGATTGAAGAGGTTCTCATCCATAAACCGGATGTAACTCTGCTTGGCTGTAGGCTCGATCGGATAGTATTCATCCAAATTAAACGTAATTACGTTCTTAAACGAGACTCCTTCTTCCTTATGCAGGCGTATCAACTCATCGTAGACACGAATGGGTGTTGACCCGGTAGCCAGCCCTAAAACTGTTTGTGTGCCCTGCTCATTATTACCCCGTATTAAGTCAGCAATCTCATTTGCTACATATTTGGATGCTTCTTCCGGACTCTCATACACTTCAGCCGGAATTCGCTCATAAACACTTGTATCTATCATTGAATATTTAATGACACCAGTTATGACGTTGACTTTATATAGACTGCTCCGAAACCTTCTACCCCCAGTCGTTTGGTATTTTTTTGCAATCCGATCTCAAATATTATTCAAAGCTAGATTTCTTTGGGGGAAAGCCTGTTCAACCTTGTCTTATTATATAGGGCAGCAATTACAATCGATTATGACTAATGGGAATGAGCACACCAACTTCATCATTCGACAAACATATCAACAGCTGGCTGTGTATGCTCTTTTTAATTTTTCCCATTGAACTTTTTGCTCAGGATGCGATTTCCATCCCCAAAGTGACGGGAACATTTGTTTTTGACGGCAAGCTGGAAGAACCTTTTTGGTCGGAACTAAACCCACTTGACATGGTGATGTACCAGCCAGTCTATAGAGGGCAACTCTCAGAGGATAATGAAATTTACCTGGTTTATGACCATAACTATATTTACCTGGCGGCAAATCTTTATTATAAGAATGTTAAAGACTTACGTTCTAATTCCCTATATCGTGATCAATACAGCAGCGATGACACTTTCGCCTTGATACTGGATACCTTTAATGATAATGAAAACGCCTTGTGGTTCTTTACAAATCCTGCCGGCGTACGCTTTGATGTTCTTGTTTCAAATGATGCCGAGAATAATAATTTTGACTGGAATACCTACTGGGAGGTACTCACACATCGTACCGGGTGGGGATGGTCGGTTGAAATGCGAATTCCTTTCTCGAGCCTGGGCTTTCAGCGCGATAACAACCACGTCATCATGGGTGCAGAGGTTTATCGATTTCTGTCAAAGCGCAATGAACGATATGTATTCCCCGATATACCGCCAAAGTGGGATAACGGGTTCCGCAAACCTTCCCTGGCCCAAAAAATCCGCATGGAAAATATCAATAGCGCCAACCCTGTCTATGTTACGCCTTATGTTTTGGGAGGCTTCGAGCATCAAGTAACCCTGAACTCTGAAGCAACAGCTTACAAAACCCATCGCCACTGGACACACGAACCGGGCGTTGATGTGAAGTTAAATCTTAATAGCAATATAACGCTTGACCTTACAGCAAATACCGACTTTGCGCAGGTCGAGGCCGATAATCAACAGGTAAATCTCACACGTTTCCCATTATTCTTTCCCGAGAAACGTCAATTTTTCCAGGAACGCTCTTCTGTTTTTGATTTTGGGTTTTCGAGACGAAGCCGCCTGTTTCATAGCCGCAAAATAGGATTGTCTTCGGGCGGTAAAGCTATTCGTATTTATGGCGGGATGCGGCTTGTCGGAAAAATTAAAAAAACCGACATCGGATTCATCAACATGCAAACGGCAGCCAGTACAAACCTGCCATCCGAAAATTTCGGGGTGTTACGAATTAAAAAGAAAATCATTAACCGGTATTCCTCCGTTGGCGGCATGTTTACCAGTCGCATAGGAAACGGCGAAGATGATAACTTTGCCTATGGACTTGATGCCCATATCAGGGTAATTGGTGACGAGTATCTTACATTAAAATGGGCCCAGACTTACAATCAACAAGCAGTCGAGCTGTTACCCAATTCCCGTATCTACTTCCAATGGGAAAGACGGAGAAATAGTGGGATAAGCTACGAACTTGAATATGATCGCACGGGTGCAGATTTCTTTCCGGCTGTTGGATTCACACCGCGCCGTAATTTTTCTTTTTATCAGAACCGTATTGAATATCGCTGGATTACTGAATCTTCACCGGTCTTCCAGGAGGTATGGATTAATAATCTATCCAACCTATATGTAAGAAATGGCGACAGCAATGTTGAAACCGGCTTAATCAACCCTCATGCGGGCATTGATACCAAGGGTGGATCCCAGTACCGAATGCAAGTTAATATTCGCTATGAAAACTTATTGCGATCATTTTCTTTCTCCAATAAAAACAAGGTTCAAGTTCCAGCCGGGAACTATTGGTACCGGAACCTTGAGCTGAGCTATGAGGCTCCCAACGGATGGAAATTCCGTCCCGGCTTTTCCTCTACAGTAGGTCAGTTCTATGACGGCAACAGATCCACCATAGGGTTCTCTGCGGAATGGTACATATCTCCTCATTTTCAAATAAGTGACGAATATGAATACAACAAGATACGATTCAAAGCTAGGAACCAGCGGTTTACGTCTCACCTGAATCGCCTGCGATTCCGTTTTGCACTGGACACTCATCTTTCCTTAACTACATTTGCACAATATAATAGTGAAATTGAGAAAACCAGCATCAATGCCCGTTTTCGATACAATTTTGAGGAAGGGAATGATCTTTGGATCGTATACGATAACGTACTTAATAACCAACGCACACAAAATAACCTGCCACGACTCCCGGTATCCGGCTTTCAGGCCTTACTGCTCAAATTTACCTATACGTTCAAATTCCAAAAATAATCCTCAAATCCCCCTGCGAGCCCATTACCACGGTTTTGACCTTGTCAGTGGAACAGCAACTTGGTTTTTCAAAATGTAATAATGATTCCAAAATATAAGTAGGTATTCCGCTAAAGTAACTTTATCTTATTATGTTATATTTAATTACCCACCTACTAGTGATTTTTGAAACGACGCGTTAACCCAACTCCTTTCATTGATTCAACCATAGGTGCACACAAACAATACTGTATATTTATGAAACAAGGCAAAATAAAATTTTTCGACACTCAAAAAGGATTTGGATTCATCAAGCCCGATGATGGTGGCAAAGATGTTTTCGTTCACCGAAATAATGTCGAAAACTTAGGTTATAACCAAGGACTCGAAGATAACGAAGCCGTCGAGTTTGAAGTTGAGGAGACACCCAAAGGTTTGAGCGCAATTAACGTAACAAGCCTGGATTACAAATAGTATCAACGATTTTGATGCTCTACTAAAAAGCCTGCTTTTTAAGCGGGCTTTTTTTATTTCCCAAAAAATTCCCTGAGATTGGATGCTATGAATAGTAAACTAGCTTTTCATTTAACCGGACCCTTTCCGAAAAATTTTAAAAGGAGGTTTCAAATTCGTTTGTAAAACTCCTATATTTGGTGCTCTTCAAAAGCCTGAGTTCAGAGCTTTTGGATATTAAAAATAGCAATGCCCAAGTGGCGGAATTGGTAGACGCGCTAGCTTCAGGAGCTAGTGAGCTTTTAGCTCGTGAAGGTTCGAGTCCTTTCTTGGGCACTTAAATTAAGACCTTTTCTAACAGATAAGGATTTTCTTTTTGTATTTCATTGAGAGGGAATAAAAGCCTATCTATCCAAATACCTTTTAAATTCAGTGTGAATCCCAGTTTTTTAAATTCCGTTCAGCCAATTCCACATAAAGCTGCCGCACCGATGCATCCAGTGTTTGCTCTGTTTTAACTTTAATCAGATGATCAGCGGACAATTCACGGGGCGGACTATAGTTTTTGCTTAACCTTTCAAAATCCTCCAACCGGGCATCCGATATCACATCCTTTTTCTGCTTCCGAGACTTCAACCGCTCTTTTATAGTCTTGTCGGAAGCCAGCACTTCGATAAAACAGTAATTGGCATCCCTTTCTTCGAGTAATTTAACGAGCTGCTGCCTGCCCTCCCTGCTACTGAAGGTAGCATCCAAAATTACGCACTCTCTTTTTTCGATAGAGCGAACGGCCTTCTCCATAAGCTTACCATATGTTTGGCCCGACATCTCTGATGAATAGAGAACTTCACGATCGGCAGGAGAAACCCTTTTTGTTAAAGGAACCCTGGCCATTGTCTTGCGGATACGATCGGACGAAAAGTGATGAATACCGAGTTTTCTTCCCAGGTGCTCGGAAAGCGTGCTCTTTCCGGTCCCTACCCGGCCCATAAATATCAGTGCCATTGGTTTAGAACCAATCAATGCATATCTGAGGGAGAGATCAAAATAGCGTCGAGCAAGCTTCATTGCCTGTTTTCGATCTTTGGGTGCTACCTCCTCCTCTGCTTGTTGCAGGCTTTTTACCTTCCCCTTTACAAATGCCCTGTAGCATTTATAAAAATCAATAATCCGCCATAAGCCGTGATCTTCCAGCTTTCGAGACATTCGATCAATAAAATATCTTTCTTCCTTCCAAAGGTTGTTAAAATCCAGATCCATTGCCAGGTAGGCCAGGTCAGCCGCCAAGTCTCCGTACCGAAATCGGTCGTTAAATTCGATACAATCATAAATTCTAACCTGTTCCGGTGTTATATGCACATGCTCCAGGTGCAGGTCCCCATGCCCATCCACAATTCGCCCATCCAGGATTCGCTGCCGGAATTGATCTTCATTCTGCTCGTAATATCGATTGGTAAATCGTTTTATGGCTTCGTATGTATTTCTATCAATCGTCTTGTTAATAAACTGTTTGGTCTGATTAAAATTCTCATCCGTATTTACGCGGACATTCTCAATACGTCCCCATTTTAAAATTTCATTTTCAGGCTTTTGCTGACGATAAAAGTCGGCCAGCTTATCTGCCACCCGGTCTAAATGCTGCCTGTCCAGTTTACCTTCCTTAATTAAGCTATGTAAAAAATGTTCTTCTGATAGCTGCCGCATCTTAACCGCATATTCAAACACTGAGTCCGGAGCCTCATTTTCAGGAACGAACTTAAACTTTTCATTCTCTTTGACTATGGCTACAACTCCAAGGTAAACCCCATCACACAGTCGGCGATTCAGCTCCACTTCACGGCGGCAAAATTCGTGTCTTTTTTTGAGAGTGCTATAGTCCAGAAACCCAAAATTTACAGGTTTTTTAATCTTGTAAACAAATGGGGGAACCATGAAAACATGCGATATATGGGTTTGAATATGCTCTACCTGCTCCGGCTTGTGGGGATAGGATCCGGCCTCAGCCAAAAATCGAAGCAAATCAGAATTTAAGCCGTGTGATTTCTTCATTTATCTCTCCGCCTCTGATGGTTTCTCTCTATAAAGAAATTAACAAGCTTATCTCAAAATTGCCCAAAGATTTATTTGCAGCAAAATATGATATCCATCTCATTTAACCCGCGATTTTCGTAAACTGATAATATACTCAAAACCAATCTGAAAAATTATGATTTCATCAAAAGTGCATGGCAACTTGGATTATGTTACCGCCATCTTCTTCCTGGCAGCCCCTTCTCTGTTCACCCTTTCTCAGGCAGGAACTATTTTAGCCTATACCCTGGCAATCGTTCATTTCCTGATGACCATTTTTACCCGATTCCCAATGGGATTGGTGAAATTAATTCCCTTGCAATTCCATAGCTATGTTGAGCTGGTAGTAGGAGTTGTACTCATCGCAGGGACATGGCTGTTGGCCGATTTTTTTTCAAAAACCGACGAATTACTATTCACTGTATGCGGCGCCGCGATTTTAGCCGTATGGTTCCTCACCGACTATCAGAGCCCGGTCAAAGAGAAGGCCAGATAAACTATTATTGACAATTTAGGTATTCACAAATATTTATTTTTTATAATTTTATGGAAATTAATTTGTAGATTAATAACCTAAATAAGGGAGATGAAAATAAATATGGAGAGATATAATGAAACGGATTTTAGCATTATCGATGGTAAGCGTATTGTTGCTTAGTTTGCCCACCGGAGTTGAAGCCCAGATATGGAAAAAGTTAAAAAATAAAGCGAAAGAAGCCGCAGAAAAAAAGCTGGAGGAAAAAGCTGCCGAAGCCTTGCAAAAGAAGGCCGAACAGATGGTCGAAAATTACTGGGATTCGATTTTTGGTGATATTTCCCAAGACAGTGCTTCCGGCAAACTACCTTTCACATTCAACAGCAATGTAAAGACCGAGGATAATTATCATTTCGATGTGGTGACAACGATGGAGGTCGAAACGGTTAAAGGCAACGGAGAATCAGAGCCCCCGGCAACATTGTTGATGCATTTCAATAAAAATGAAATGTACACAGGTACCAAATTCGTAAGCGAAGACTTGAAAAAGGAAAATGGTGACCTGTTTATCATATACGATTTCAAGAATGAAGCCATGTTAATGCTAATGAGCAGCGATGATGACAAATTTTCAATTGCGTATGATTGGAAGCAAGCTGTCGACTTGACCAACGATTCTTTAATTGCAAAAGAAGAAGAGGTCAACTGGGATGAGGCAAATAATTGGCACGGATATTCCCGGATCGGACAAAAGAATATTGCAGGCTACTCCTGCGAGGGATACCAGTCACAAAACGACGAAATCAAAACTGAAATATGGGTGACCCGGGACGAAGGTTACGGCATGGGTAATATGTTCCGGGCTAACAGTAATACCAAACAGTTAAAAGGCAAACTTCCTGAAGATTATCCATACGGTATGGTCATGGAAATGGTTTCTGAAGATCTTGAGAGTGGAGATAAAACCATTATGCGAGTCACCGATATACAAAAAAATGCCGATGTTAATTATAAAATGGCCGACTATCCGGCATTAAGCCTGAGCCAAAAGATGGCGGAAAATTAGTGCTCATTTTTGTTGATATAGACGATGGGCATCCATATCCTGTGTAACTCTGCAATCAGAATAGGCAATAGATGAATTATGGATGTACAAATCAAAGGCAAGGTCACTCAAATTCTTGAAGAACAATCAGGAACCGGGAAAAACGGCCCCTGGCGAAAGCAGGAGTTTATACTCGAAACGCAAGACCAATATCCAAAAGAGATATGCATCGTCCAATGGGGTGATAAAATCGACGAATTTAATGTCCAAGAGGGTGAAATGATTACCTCATTTGTCGATATACAGAGCCGTGAGTACAACGGACGCTGGTATACCGACGTCAAAGCCTGGAAAATCGAAAAGAATCAAGGTTCCTCGCAAGATCTGCCTCCGCAGGATGATATCCCTTTCAATGACGACGAACCTACGATCGACATGTCGGATATCGACGACGATGTGCCCTTTTGAGTATTATCAAGATCCTGAAACAAGTTCTAAAAAGTGAGGACGAAAGCTATTAACCTATAGGACACGACGAGCAGCCAAAAACCGGTTGCGCCAGTAACTTTTCCCGAACTTGCTGATCCTTACCCCATCCGAGGTTGATGCGTGCAAAAATTCCCCTTGATTTACCATAACCCCCACATGGAGAGTCTTGCGGCCGGTACGGAAGAAAACCAAATCTCCGGTACGAATTGTGGCTCGGCGGATTCCCTTGCCGGCGTTAAGCTGAGATCGCGTATTGTGCGGTAATTTAATTCCCAAATATTGATCAAAAATAATATTGACAAACATTGAACAATCCACGCCTTTTTTTGATGCCCCGCCTAATTGATAAGGAGTTCCCTTCCAATCGCGGTAAGCCTGCATTAAGGTAGCCTGAGCTTCGTTTAGTGATGATACACTCATCGCCGCAACAACTTTAGGGGGAGGAGATGATCGAGTCCCGGATGATCCACCGCTGGATGGGGGATGCACTGAACGCCGGACAATGCCGCACCCACCAAGCAGCCATACAGTAGCTACTAATAGAAAAACCGTCTGTAATCGTCGCATTTTATTCCGTAATTATAGCTTAAACTCTCCGCTAAATGATCTATATTTAGAGCTTCAATGACAACTAAAATTAAGGCAAGATTCTGATTATGCAACTTTTGGTGAATGTTGATCACGTTGCAACACTGAGAAACGCCCGGGGTGAGGGTTATCCTGATCCCACAGAGGCCGCCGAGGTTTGTGAAAAAGCCGGTGCGGCCGGTATTGTCTTCCACCTTAGGAAGGACCGCCGGCACATCAAAACGGAAGATGTTTACAAGCTTAAGAAGCGAGTTAAAGGGAAGCTCGACTTCGAGATGGCTGCTACCGATGAAATGCTGGATATTTGCCGTGATGTGAACCCCCACCTCATTACACTGGTGCCGGAAAGCCGCGAGGAGCTGACTACGGAAGGAGGGTTAAAAATGTCGGCCGTTTTGGATGATTTTCAAAATCGGGTTTTTCCTAAAGTCCGCGAAACTGATATTGAAATCAGTCTATTTATCGATCCGAATAAAGAAGACATCAAAATTGCCCGCAAACTCGGCAGCGATGCCATTGAGCTGCATACCGGTGCATATGCCAATGCCCGGGGAGATAAAGCCAGGGAACAAGAATTGAAACGACTCCGGGAAGGTGCTGAGCTGGCCCATGAGCTGGGTATGAAAGTTAATGCGGGACATGGCTTGAACCTGGACAACCTGGCGGCCATCGTTAATGGGGTCCCCCATCTTCATGATATCAGTATAGGTCATGCATTGGTTTCTGCCGCACTGTTCCGCGGGCTGGAAGATACGGTCAAAGCATTCCTAAAAATTATGCACCAAACAAATCAGTGATCAACCCTTAAAAAGACGTTCAACATTTTTTTAAATGAGTACAAAGGAAGAGCACAAATCCGGTTATGTTGCCATTATCGGCAAACCAAATGCAGGAAAATCGACATTGATGAATCGCCTGCTGAAGAGCAAAGTTTCCATCACCACACACAAGCCGCAGACAACGCGTCACCAGATCCTTGGTATCCATTCTGAAGAAAATTTACAAATTATCTTCCTGGATACCCCCGGAATCATCAACCCTCGTTACGAGTTACAGAAAGCAATGATGAAGACGGTTGACCGGGCCCGAACAGATGCCGACGTTATCCTGCTGATCGTAGATGTTACGGATCCGGAATTACCGGGACGTATTTTTGGGATGTTGGCTTCCATGAAGAAGAAGGTATTTCTGATCATCAACAAGATCGATAAGGTTTCGGGTAATGAGGCAAAGGCTGTAGCCGATACTATTCAGGATGATTTTGAGTTTGACCAAACCCTGTTTGTTTCCGCCATTAACGGCGTGGGTCTGCAGGAACTGATGGATTCCATCAAAAGCAGCCTGAAACCGGGTCCGCCATTTTATCCCAAGGATATGCTCAGCGAGCAGCCCGTACGCTTTTTTGTTGCCGAAATTATCCGTGAGCAGCTCTTCCTGCTCTATCACCAGGAGATTCCCTATTCCTCAACAGTTGATATTATTCAGTACGACGAGCGTAAAGACCTGGACTATATCAGTGCCGATATCATCGTAAACAGAGATTCTCAGAAAGGAATCCTAATAGGAAAAGGCGGTAAGGCCATAAAGAAGTTAGGGAAAAATGCCCGGGAGGTTATCGAAGATTTCATCGATAAAAAGGTGTACCTTGATTTACACGTAAAAGTCCGCGAGCACTGGCGCGAAAACCCAAACCAGGTACGGCATTTTGGATATTGAATCCCTTCTCAGTAGTTCAAATGTCACCTTCACGTTGTAAAAGCCAAAAGAAAAACTTTACACATCTTTAAACTTTTTCGCTTTATCCTCGTCTATATTTTTTTAGCTTTTACAAAATCCTAACAAATTCATTTCTCATGGCTTTTCGTCCTATCTTAAAGCGATTCATCATGGCATGTACGGGGCTTTTGATGACATCCCTGCTTTATGCCCAGTCCAAAACAGCTGTTCACTTTGCATCCGACCCTGCGATTTCGCCGGATGGGCAAACCATTGTATTCGAATATGAGAACGACCTGTGGCAAGTTCCTAAAAAAGGAGGTACAGCCGTCCGGCTTACGGGTATGGACGGCCGGGAAGGCAACCCCAACATCTCTCCCAACGGAAAATGGTTGGCATTCACTTCAGATCAATATGGCAACAATGATGTTTATATCATGCCGCTGGCCGGCGGTAAAATAACCCGACTCACTTATCATCAAGCTAACGACCGGGTGGATTCCTGGGATTGGGACTCCAAGACCATTTATTTTAGGTCTAATCGCTATAACCGTATTAGTACTTACAGTATTTCAGTGAATGGAGGGACTCCCAAACGGCTTTTTGGCAACTACCAGAACACCATACACAATGTAGTCAGGCATCCAAAACGAAATGAATTTTTCTTTAATGAATCCTGGGAAAGTTTCATCTTTCCGCAACGGAAAAGATACCGCGGCCCTTTCAACCCGGACATTAAATCCTATAATACGGACACCGGCGAATTCAAAAAATATACAACCTGGGAGGGCAAAGATTTCTGGCCCATGCTGGACCGCAACGGAGATCTTTATTTTGTTTCGGATCGTGCCAATAAGGAATATAACCTGTATACCGTCAAGAACGCTACCAAAATACAGCTTACCCACTTCAAGACTTCTGTACGGAATCCTGCCATCAGCGCCGACGGATCTACCATTGTGTTTGAAAAAGAATACCAGCTCTACGCCTATGACATAGCCGACGGAAAATCACAAAAAATTCCGATTTCGATTTACCAAAACAATACACTGGAAAAAAATCAGAGCTTCGACACACAACGAACTATTACCGCTTTTGACGTGTCCCCGGATAAAAAGAAATTGGCCTTTATTTCGCGTGGTGAGCTTTTTATCTCCGACATGGAAGGCAAATTCGTCAGCAAGCTTAATACCGATGAAATGGGCAGGATATTGCAGGTAAAATGGCTCTCTGATAACAAACGAGTAATTTTCAATCAAACAGTTGACGGCTATCAGAATTGGTTTGTTATTGCAGCGGATGGCTCGGGCAATGCCAGGCAGCTTACCGACGAAAACCACAACGACCGAATGCTTGCCCTCAATTCTGACCGCAGCAAAGGTGTTTACCTCAGCGGACGTAATAAACTAATGCTCATCGACCTTGAGAGCATGAAAACGAAAATGATTGTCAAAGACGAATTTTGGGGATATGAAAACCAGCAACCCCGTTTTGCGCCCGACGACAATCATATCCTCTATTCGGCCAAGCGTGATTTTGAGTCGGATATTTTTTCCTACGACATGCAATCGGGGGAACGCACAAATCTGACGAATACCGGTGTTTCCGAAACCGGGGCTTTTTGGTCGCCCAATGGGAAGTATATCTACTTTGCCTCTTCAAGAGTTCGTCCCTCATACCCGCGAGGAAGCGGAGAAACCGATCTTTATCGCATGGCCTTAACGCCTATTGATCAACCGTACAAGTCCAACCGGTTTGAAAAACTGTTTGAAGAAAAGGAAGCTGAAAATGAGGCTAAAGAAAGAAATGGCAAAGAAAAAAAAGCGGAGAACCCTGGAATTACGATCCAAAAACAAGGTTTGATGCAGCGACTGGATCACGTGGGACCTCATTTCGGTACTCAGCGCGCCCCTTATGTCCTGCAGAAAGATGATAAAACCATTGTCCTCTACCTTAGCAATCACGATGAGGGAGACATATCACTTTGGGCAACAACTCTTTCTCCTTTTGAGGAACCCGAGACAAAAAAAATCAACGGAACCGGTTACGTTTCGGATATTATGGAAGCAGGAGATGATGTCTATGGCCTTTCAAAAGGACAAATTTATAAGATCAATGTAAACAGCGCCAAGGCAGAAGCCATTAAAATTCAATACCACTTCAAGCGCAATCTGCGAGCTGAGTTCAACCAGATGTTTGAAGAGCTGTGGGCCAACATCCAGGAGAATTACTACAATTCAAAACTCAACGGTATCGATTGGAAAGCCATCCGAAAACGGTACCACAGTTATTTACCCTATATAAATTCGCGTGATGATTTTCGCAGGATGGTGAATGATATGCTGGGAGAGCTTAACTCTTCACATATGGGCTTTTATACGTCGGGCCCTGAGTCACAGGAATTCTATAAGACTGTGACACAATCCACCGGTATTTTATACCAGGATACCAATCCATATTTGGTTGCCCGGGTAGTAGCCAAAAGCCCGGCGGACATCGCTGCTGTGGATATCCGGCCCGGCGATCAACTGGTTGCTGTAAACGGGGAGAAAGTAGATCCCGAAAATAATCGGGAATCTTATTTCATAAACCCTGATATGGAAGAAGAAATGTCGCTCACTTTTAAAAGGGATAAAGATACCTATTCAATAAAAATCCATCCGGCGCCTTTTTCCTCAATACGTTTGGACCGGTATGATGAATGGGAGCAACACAACCAGGATATTGTAGACGAGAAGACCGAAAAACAGGTTGCCTATGTCCATATGAAAAATATGACGGGGAGCGCACTACAGGATTTTCTTATTGAAATGACCTCCGAAACCTATAAACGTGATGCCCTGATCCTTGACCTTCGATATAATACGGGCGGCAATGTCCATGACGAAGTGTTGCAGTTCTTATCGCAGCGCCCTTATGTGAAATGGAAATACCGCGATGGAGATTTCGCCCCTCAACCAAATTTTGCACCCGAAGCAAAACCCATCGTCTTGCTGATTAATGAACAGACGCTCAGCGACGGAGAAGTTACGGCCGAAGGGTTTAAACAGCTTGGACTGGGAACGATCGTTGGGACTGAAACGTACCGTTGGATCATTTTTACATCGGGAAAGGGATTGGTAGACGGATCGTTTTACCGGCTGCCTTCGTGGGGCGTCTATACGCTTGACGGCAAAAACCTGGAACACCTCGGCATCGACCCGGATATCCCGGTGGATAATACCTTCAAGAACCGATTAAACGGTGAGGATCCCCAGCTCCAGCGGGCTATCCAAGTAGTAATGGATAAACTCAATTCGAAATAACTCACCGAAACACCAGAGCTCAGCAAATTCATGGATCTTTTGATATTCTTTGAAATGAATTCGGAATTCTTATCTTCCCTGAAATAATCTGAACCCGGTATAGCCACGAACCTATGAAACCCTCTCTTATGAAGAAATTGTTAACAAAAACTGCCTTCTACGGCCTTTTCCTGATGCTATTGATCGGGCATTCTGCACTTGCCCAGGAACAACACCAATTTACTAAAGCCGATACGCTTCGCGGTACTATAACTCCACAGAGGGCTTGGTGGGAAGTAAACTATTATGACCTCCATGTTACCGTCCAGCCGAAGGATTCCAGCATTTCCGGCTATAACCATATTACCTACCGGGTGAAAAAGTCGCCAAAGCAAATGCAAATTGATTTGCAGGAACCCCTTCAAATTGACCAAGTAAAACAAAATGGAGAGGACCTTCCTTTTCACCGGGTTGAAAACACCAATGCTTACTATATCGAAGTGCCAAAAAATTTAAAAAAAGGAAGTTCACATAGAATTTCCATTTACTACCATGGGCACCCGAGAGTCGCCGTTAAACCACCCTGGGACGGAGGATTCATCTGGACCCAAGATTCACTCGGTCATAAATGGATTGCCACAGCCGTGCAGGGACTCGGGGCCAGTGCATGGTGGCCAAACAAAGATCATCAATCGGCAGAACCCGACAGCATGAGTATCAATATCACAGTACCCGATCCCATGGTGGATGTATCCAATGGCCGGCTACGAGGCACAACACACCATGATAACGAGATGACCACCTGGAGCTGGTTTGTTTCAAATCCCATCAACAACTACGATGTAGCTGTAAATGCCGGCAACTACGTAAACTTCTCTGATACACTGCATGGCAAAAAAGGGGTTCTTGATCTCAGTTACTGGGTTCTAAAACAGGATTTGGATAAAGCTAAGAAGCAGTTTCAACAGGTTAAACCCATGATTCGCTGTTTTGAAAAATGGTTTGGCCCCTACCCTTTTTATGAAGATAGCTATAAACTTGTAGAAGCCCCGCACTTGGGTATGGAACACCAAAGTGCTGTGGCATACGGCAACGGATTTGAGAATGGATACCGCGGGAAGGACCTTTCGGGCACCGGATGGGGTTTGAAATGGGACTTCATCATCATCCACGAATCGGGACACGAATGGTGGGGCAACAGCATCACCACCAAAGACATTGCCGACATGTGGGTACATGAAGGGTTCACCAGTTACTCCGAAACCATATATACCGAGTGCCAATTTGGCAAGAAAGCCGGAGAAGAATACGTAATCGGAATACGCGATAGAATAAAGAACGACCGCCCGATCATTGGCAAATATGGCGTGAATAATGAAGGGTCGAGCGATATGTACTACAAAGGGAACAACATGCTGCATACCATACGGAATGTCATCAATAACGACTCAACGTGGAAAAGCATCTTAAGAGGGTTGCAAAACGACTTTTATCACCAGACCGTGACGAGCAAACAAGTGGAGAATTATATTAATGAACGAACAAAATATAACCTGGAACCTGTTTTCGACCAGTACCTGCGGCATACTGATATCCCCGTCTTACAGTACAAAATTAAAGATGGCGTGCTCCATTATCGCTGGAAAGCTGATGTAAACAATTTTGATATGCCGGTAAAAGTAACCCTTTCGAAAGGGCGTTTTTCTTTTATTTACCCAACACCAAAATGGAAGAAAAAAAGACTTTCCCTGGACAACAAGGCTGATTTCAGGGTGGATAAGAATTTTTACATTAAGGTGGATTCCGTCGGAACAAATGAGGCTGTTTCCGAGTCAAATAAAAAATAATTTGTGTGATCTAACAGAATCGCTTATGTTAGAAACGAAATTTAAAAACTAAGCAATGAACCGAATCATCCGAAATATTATGTGCCTCTGTTGCGTGAATCTATGCATGCTATGTATGCAAGAACTGCAACCGGAGGACTGATTCGATTTCAAACTTGTTGAAAAGATTCAAGGCCCTTCGGCAGATCCCGAAGGGCTTTTTTTGTTCTTTATAACATATTGAGCACTCTTATCAAGAAAGGCTGAGGGATCAGGCCCGAAGAAGCCTTGGCAACCGCCCTGTGTATGACTTCATGCATAGGGGTTAGGTGCTAATTCCTGCTCCGGTTTTCCGGGGAAAGATGAGAGATGAGGCCCTATCCCGACAGGGAGATAGACCGATATAACACCGAGCCTCTTCTAAGATCATCGCCCCGAAACCGGCAGACGATCTTAGAAGAGGCTTTTTTATTTGCAATGTATTTCAGTTTACGATCTGCTTAGATGCTTAAATGTTGATCATCAGTTTTGTGCGTGCCAAAAACTAACTACAACCACTAGCTAAACATAACCATGAGTACCGACAAAAAAGAACGCAATTTTAAATTTGAGACCCTACAACTTCATGCAGGTCAGGAAGCCGATCCTGCTACCGGATCGCGAGCCGTACCCATCTATCAAACTACTTCTTACGAGTTTGATGATACAGACCATGCCGCTTCGCTCTTTGCACTGAAAGAATTCGGGAATATATACACAAGGATTATGAACCCAACCAGCGATGTGTTTGAAAAACGTATTGCTGCCCTGGAAGGAGGTGCCGCTGCTGTTGCAACTGCCTCTGGCCAATCAGCTGAATTTATGACCATTGCTACTATAGCCGAAGCGGGAGACAATATTGTCTCGACAAGCTTCCTGTATGGCGGTACTTACAACCAATTCAAAGTCACCCTTCCACGCCTCGGTATCAATGTAAAATTTGTCGAGGATGATACCCTGGAAAGCTATAAGGCTGCCATTGATGATAATACCAAAGCGATTTACGTAGAATCGATTGGCAACCCCAGGGGCAACGTACCTGATTTTGAAGGACTGTCTAAAATTGCCCAAAGATATGGGATTCCTTTGATCGTAGACAACACATTTGG
Organism: Balneolaceae bacterium; assembly: GCA_050117475.1. Lineage (GTDB taxonomy): Bacteria > Bacteroidota > Rhodothermia > Balneolales > Balneolaceae > Fodinibius. The sequence continues at coordinate 20,576 of JASFMR010000047.1, forward strand.
AGCGGCGGGCTCTATCTGTCAGCCCATCAAACACGGCGCCAATATCGTCGTGGAGTCTGCAACAAAATGGATCGGCGGACACGGAACCAGTATTGGCGGGGTTATCGTGGATGCAGGGAATTTCAATTGGGGAAATGGCAACTTCCCGCTCTTCACTGAGCCCGCTCCCGGATATCACGGTCTCAACTTCTGGGAAACCTTTGGTCCCGATGGGCCTTTTGGAAACATTGCCTTTGCTATCCGTACCCGGGTAGAATCCCTTAGAGACTTCGGCTCGGCCCCGTCCCCATTCAACAGCTTTCTATTTTTGCAGGGTTTAGAAACCCTTTCGCTACGAACAGAACGCCATTGCGAAAACGCCCTGAAACTGGCGAAATGGCTACAAAAACATGATGCCGTGGACTGGGTGAATTATACCGGTCTGCCGGACCACCCCTATCACGAACGGGCCAAAAAATATCTCAGCCCGGGTAAATTTGGGGCTGTGCTCACTTTTGGTGTTAAGGGAGGCTTCGAATCTGCCCGAACATTTATTGAGAATGTCGAATTAGCAAGCCATCTCGCAAATGTCGGCGATGCCAAGACACTGGTCATACATCCTTCTTCAACTACGCACCAGCAGCTAAGTGATGAAGAACAAGCCTCGAGTGGCGTGAAACCGGACCTTATTCGTGTTTCCGTTGGAATTGAACATATCGACGACATTATCGAGGACTTTGAGCTTGCATTTGAACAAGTAAACGTTCCGGCTTAAGTCCTGAAACTGTGTTATACGCCCATTCCCGGAAATGATCATGAATGGGCGTATCTGAGCAGAGATCAACATGAAACGAACTATCGATGAGCAAACGAAGATCACACACTTTCGAAACCCCCTTCATCACCGAGGGTGGGCACAAAATCGCTGAGCCTACGATCGCTTACCGAAGCTGGGGAAAACTTAACAGCACCCGGGATAACGTGATCCTGGTCTGCCATGCCTTGACTGGGAATACGGCAGCAGATGAATGGTTCAGTGGGCTGTTTGGTCCTGGCAACATTCTCGATCCCAAAAAATATTTTATCCTTTGTCCAAACGCCCTTGGGAGCTGTTATGGTAGCACCGGCCCAACAAGCATAAACCCGGACTCAGGCAAGATATACCGGGCCGACTTTCCAATTATCACAATTCGTGATATGGTTCGGTTACAGCAACAACTCTTGAACGAGCTTCAAGTAACCGGCATAGAAAAGGTACTGGGCGGCTCAATGGGGGGCATGCAGGCACTGGAATGGTGTATTATGGATGAACGACCCCGTTCGGCTGCCCTTTTTGGAATGGGAAAAAATCACCGGCCCTGGGCTATCGGAATCAGCCACACCCAGCGGCAGGCAATCTATAATGACCCCCGCTGGAACGGAGGATACTACTCAGATGAAAATCCACCGGAGAGCGGCCTCAGCCTGGCCCGAATGATTGCCATGAACAGCTACCGTCATCCTGCAGACTTTGATGACAAGTTCGGCAGGCGTTTGCAAGATAGAAATGACTGCTACGAAGTGGAATCATACCTCAACTACCAGGGGAAGAAACTGGCCGGTCGGTTTGATGCAGTTTCGTATGTGCGCCTCACCCAAGCCATGGACACCCACGATATCGCGCGGGGAAGAGCCGGTTATGAAGAAATCCTGCGAGAACTAAATATCCCCGTTGTTGTTGTCGGGATTGATAGCGACATGCTATATCCGCCCGAGGAATGTCGGGAATTACAAGAACTGCTGCCTTACGGAAGGTATGCTGAAATCCACTCCTCGCATGGTCACGACGCTTTTCTGATCGAGTTTAACCAACTCAACGCTATCATCAAATATCACTTAGCCAAAATACCAACACGAACTTTTGAATCATAACGATGTCTAAATCTCAGTCAAACATACATGTCCTCAAATTTGGCGGTACATCGCTGCAGAGTCCAACATTAATCAAACAATCAGTCCAAATAGTGATGGATCGTCACGACCATGCCCGTCCTTTTGTCGTAGTATCAGCTATCGCCGGCGTAACAGACTCCCTGATCAAGCTCGCAAATCATATTGATAGCAACTGTGGCCTGGCTTCCAAGCAAATTAACCAGCTTGAACAGATGCATATGAACTTTTTTGATGAGCTGGTTACTTCCAAGAACTCACACCGCATACCTCTTAAAAATCTTTTCTTAGAACTCCGGAATTCCATTGCACAGGATACCCTTCGCAATGAACATTTTGACCTATGGAAAGACCAAGTTCTTTCTATCGGCGAACGAGCTTCTGCATTACTCTTTGCCGCAGCCTTGACCAATCGCGGTTACCCGGCAAAATCATATGAAGCGTATCATTTTATCAAAACGGATTCTACATTCGGAAAAGCAAAAGTTCAACCCGATCTCACCCGAAAACTGGTTCGCAATTTCCTTAAACAATCGCAATGCATACCTGTGATTACCGGGTTTATCGGTTCGGATTCCAAACATCGGATCACCACGCTTGGGCGTTCCGGCTCGGACTACACTGCCAGCCTGGTTGCGGATGCTATTGCAGCCAACCATCTTGAGATTTGGACCGACGTTGACGGCGTGCTATCCGCCGATCCCCGCTGGGTACCTACAGCCGAATCCATTCAAAAACTCAGCTTTGGGGATATTGAGGAATTGTCGGCCCACGGGGCGAATGTAATCCATTCCAAAACCATAAAACCGCTAAAAAATGAGAATACGTCGGTACTGGTAAAAAACAGTCGTAATCCCTCCCACCCAGGTACACTGATTGAATCGGGCTATAAGTCCAATGGTTCGCTTAAAACAATAACCGTGACCGGCCCCTTCGTTTCATTTGAGATAAACCCTCACTTGACTTTTAACCTGCTTAAAAAACTTAAGGCATGGCTTCATAAAGAAACCGATGACGAAGCTCTCGCATACAAGCAAAATTCGGGATTTGAAGAGGGGCGATTTGTAATTCGCCAAACGGCATATGAGCAGATTCACAATAGATTAAGCAAATGGTCCGATAAGCATAACGTTGAACTTAGACCGGTAAGGGATGTCTTCAAGGTAAAGAAATTCAGCAATCATTTTGTACAGGGAGAACACATAATCAAACGCATATGGAACATTTTGGTCTCAAAAGATTTACACCCCCTGAGCATTGAGCATAATCAAAGCGAGCGCTTTGTATCATTCCTATTCCCAAAAAACGAAGCTCGCGATGCCGCGCGCCTGTTGAATGATTATCTTTATGAAAACAAATCGATAGTAGACCTTTTCATAGCCGGAACCGGTGCTGTAGGTGAAACACTACTAGAACAGCTGAAATCCATTGACCCCGAAACCCTGCAATACCGGCTACTGGGAATTTGCAACAGCCGAAAATCGCGGTGGAATGACCGTGGGCTCAACCCAACGAATATTGACTGGTCTGTAGCGAAACATACGGATTGGAATGACCTTTTGGAAAAACTCTCCCGGCCGTATCGGCACAACCTGATATTTGTGGATGCCACCGGCAGCGAGGAAGTTGCAAGGCTATACCCAAGATTGTTAAAAAAGGGTATTCATGTGGTTACACCGAGTAAGCTTGCCAACACATTTGAGCAGTCTTTTTTTGACAAACTCCAGGATAAGGTAGACAAATACAATTCTACTTTCCGCTATGAAACGACGGTCGGGGCCGGCTTGCCTGTCATTTCCACGATCAGGGATCTAAAGGAAAGCGGCGACCGTATTACAAAAATTTCAGGTGTACTCTCCGGAACGATGACCTACTTATTTAAGCAGTTGGAACAAGGAGTCCCTTTTAGCGATGCCATTATTCAAGCCCGTCAAAAAGGATATGCCGAACCGGATCCACGGGATGATCTATCGGGTGAAGATGTAGCACGTAAATTTTTGACTCTTGCTCGCACACTCGGACTTAAAATCGAACGCGATCAACTTGAAGTGGAATCATTGATTCCCGTTGAATTACAGGACGTAGATCAGTCAACTTTTCTGGATCGGCTCCATAAGTACGACAGTATATGGAATTGCAGGATCCGTACTGCAGCAGAACGAGGCGAAACCCTCCGGTATACGGGTATTTTAGAGGACGGGAAAATTACCATTGGGATTCAGTCAGTGCCCAGGAATTCCTCACTGGGCCAGCTAAAAGGCACAGACAATCTTATACAGATTTATTCCGAATTCTACAATCAAACCCCGCTTGTAATCCAAGGTCCGGGAGCCGGCAAAGAAGTGACGGCAGCAGGGGTCCTAAGCGACATCCTCCAGACAGCCAGATCACTGGGATGATCAACCTTTTAGATCTTAAATATAAAATTTTAAGGCAATTAATAGTAAGTCATTAATTTATTTAACTCCAATTTAAATCATTAACCAAGTATCGCCATGATTCCCAATCAGGGCTTATATCAATCCAGACATGAACACGACGCCTGTGGAATAGGTTTTGTCGTAAACATCCGAGGCAAACAAACCCATAAAATTGTAGAACAGGCTCTAACGGTATTAACGAATCTAGATCACCGGGGAGCAACCGGCAGCGAATCCGACACCGGCGACGGAGCAGGTATCCTTTTACAGATTCCCCATAAGTTTTTAGAAAAATCGTGCAACGGACTGAGCATCGATTTGCCTCGAAGGGGATACTATGGTGTAGGAATGATTTTTTTACCTCCGGATCGCGAAAATCGCCTGCCTTGTGAAAAAGTAGTCGAACAGATTGTAAAAGAGGAAGGGCAGGAAGTGCTCGGTTGGAGGAAAGTCCCCACCGACAATTTTTATCTCGGTGACTCTGCAATCGACGCCGAACCCTCGGTGCGCCAACTAATCATTGGCCGAAGTCCCGATATAAAAACCGAATTGCTTTTCGAACGAAAGCTCTATGTCATAAGGCGCAGAATAACCAAGGCAATAGAGGAAAGCAGTTTAACCGATAAAGAATATTTCTACATCCCCAGCCTGTCTTCCCGAACCATCGTTTACAAAGGGATGCTGACCCCCACGCAATTGGGCCATTTTTACCCGGACCTTTCCGATCCGAAGATGGAGTCGGCACTGGCACTCGTACACTCGCGATTTAGTACCAATACTTTTCCAAGCTGGAAACTGGCTCACCCCTACCGATATCTCATTCATAATGGAGAGATAAATACGCTTCGCGGCAATCAGAATGCCATGCATGCCCGTGAAGCACAATTGGCTACTGAACTGTTCGGTGAAGACTTGGAAAAACTTAAACCTATTATACAGGAAGATGGCAGCGACTCGGCAAAGTTTGACAATTGTCTAGAGTTCTTAATGCTGAGCGGCCGATCCCTGCCCCAGGCTATGATGATGATGATCCCCGAGCCTTGGGAAAGACATGAAAACATGGACGATGAAATGAGGGCATTCTATGAATACCATAGCTGCCTGATGGAACCCTGGGACGGACCCGCTTCCATTGCCTTCACCGATGGAAAAATAGTAGGATCTACATTAGACCGTAATGGATTACGACCTTCAAGATACTATATCACAAGTGATGATACTGTCGTTCTTTCTTCCGAAGTGGGCGTCTTGGATATTCCACCGGAAGACATCATCCATAAAAACCGTCTTCAACCCGGACGCATGTTGCTAATCGATACCGAGGAAGAAAGAATTATCAGCGATGAAGAAATCAAGCACAAAATAGCACGGGAACATCCCTACCGGGAATGGCTGGATGATAATTTGGTTGATTTTCATGACTTACCCTATGAATTCCGGGATGAACTAAATCTGGATCACGATGACATTATACATCGGCAAAAAGCTTTCGGCTATACCTATGAAGATCTGAATATCAATGTGGGACCTATGGCCAAAAACATGCTTCAGCCGGTGGGGGCGATGGGCAATGACGCACCAATCGCTGTACTTTCAAACGAACCCCAGCTGCTCTACAACTATTTCAAACAACTTTTTGCGCAGGTTACCAACCCGCCTATTGACCCTATCCGCGAAGAGCTTATTACCTCAACGGAAACCATGCTCGGTTCGGAGGGCAACATCCTGAATCCCGGCCCCGAATCCTGCAGACAGATCAGGCTCAAAACGCCCATTCTGAAAAACGATGAGGTGGCAAAACTCAAGAATATCAACCTCTCGGGGTTTAAGAGTAGAACGCTGCCCATCCTTTTTGATGTAAATAAAGGCGGAAAGGGGCTTGAACAAGCCATGGAAAATCTTTTCGAGGCCGCGGACAAAGCTATCAAAAAAGGGACTAACATCCTCATCTTATCCGACAGGGATTTTAACCGTAAACAAGCCCCGATTCCAGCCTTACTGGCGGTAGCCGGATTGCATCATCATCTGATCCGTTCCGGAACTCGCACTCAGGTGGGGCTGGTCCTCGAATCAGGCGAACCGCGTGAAACACATCATTTCTGTACTCTTTTGGGATACGGCGTGGAAGCTATCAATCCTTATATGGCATACGAAAGTATCTATGACCTGATCCAGCAGGGGCACCTAGACCTTTCCTTTGAACGTGCCCAAAGGGGATACAAAAAAGCTGTAGTCAAAGGTATCGTAAAGGTAATGTCAAAGATGGGCATCTCGACTATCAAATCTTACCGAGGTGCCCAGATCTTTGAAGCCCTGGGCATCGACAAGGATGTCATCGATAAATACTTCACCTGGACTGATTCCCGCATAGGGGGGATCGGGCTGGACACCATTGCCAAGGAAGCCCAACTTCGACATCGGAGAGCATTTCCGAGTTATCAGACCAATGGGCAGGTACTGGATGTAGGCGGACAGTATAAGTGGCGTAACGGGAGTGAATATCATGCATATAACCCGAAAACCGTCCATACCCTGCAGCTGGCTACCAAGAATGGTGACTACCAGTTGTATAAAGAGTATACAAAACTTATCAACGAGCAGGATGATCCCCCGCATACCCTCCGTTCCCTGCTGGATTTCAATTTTGATAAGTCGGAAGCTATTCCGATAGAAGAAGTAGAATCCGTAGAAGAAATCTGCAAACGATTCAAAACGGGCGCAATGTCTTACGGTTCAATCAGCCGGGAAACGCATGAAACGTTGGCCATTGCTATGAATCGCATCGGCGGCAAAAGCAACACCGGTGAGGGGGGCGAAGATCCATCACGGTACAAACCGGAACCCAATGGGGACTCCAAACGAAGTGCCATAAAACAGGTAGCATCCGG
>JASFMR010000048.1:0-27513 GCA_050117475.1 Balneolaceae bacterium
AAAGCAGGCTTCAATCAGGGAGCTCCGAATTTGGTGTCGATCTGTACATTCAGTTCTTTCAGAAGTTTCATTGGCAGGGTGCCGCCGATGAAAATAAATAAGAAGTCATTGGCAAGAGGATAAGTGTCCTTTCTTTTCTCTTTGATAAATATCCGGTTCTCTTCATTTTTCACTACTTGGCTGTTATAAATAATCTCCACCTTACCTTTTTTAATGGCCTTATCGATGCGATCCCGATTTTGGGGCTTAATCCTGAATAACTGCTCTTTGCGATATGAAATCCGTACTGTATTTGATGATTGGTCAGCCAGGGATAAGGCAGCTTCTACTGCTGAATCCCCACCGCCGACAACAGTGATTGTATTATGTTGGAATTGCTCGGTATCACGAAGGGAGTAGGCCACATTGGGTAAGTTTTCCCCTTCGATCCCCAATTTTCGGGGGGTACCCCGCCGACCGATGGCCAGGAGTACACGTTGCGTGATAAATTCATTGGTATTTGTGATTACTTTAAAAAGCCGTTCGTCCAGTTTTTGAATATGCTCTACCTGTTGACCGGTTTTGATATCCAGACCCAGTTGGTCTATAACATCAAACCAGGTCTCCATAAGCTCCTCTTTTCGAATTTCGTGTTTATGGATTTTTCCGTACCCAGGGATAGAAAGAGGCTGGGTCATTACTACTTTTTTACGGGGATAGGAGCGGATGCTCCCACCGATATTTTCCCGTTCCAGGGTAACTGTCTTAAGATTGTGGCGGTTAAAGTATATAGTGGCTGAGAGCCCGGCCGGGCCACAACCGACAACCACAGCATCAAGCACCGAATCTAATTGCTTGTGGCGTTCTTTTACAATATATCCCACACATTCTTCGGCCTGGACAAAAGCATTCCGTATAAGTCCCATCCCACCAAGTTCTCCGATAATATATATCCCGGGTATATTGGTTTCAAAGTTTCCCTTTATCCTGGGGATATCAACGCCTCGCTTTTCACTACCAAAAACGAGTTGAATCGCATTTACGGGACAACTTCTTTCACAAAGTCCGTGTCCCACACACCGAGCGGGGGCTACAGTCACAGCTTGTCCGTTGCGCAGTCCCAGCACATCTTCTTCGGGACATGCAGCGATACAACTTCCAGAGCCAATACAGGCGTTTGGATCAACAACTGGGTGGAGTGAGACCGGTTCTTTGAGGCCGTATTTGAGTGCTTCGACTTCAGCTTCCTGTGTTCTTTCTTCTAGTTCTCTTTTATTTCTCAAAAAGGGAATGGCAAATATAAGAAAGAGAATAACCGCGGTGGCCCATATTATGATGGTATAGCTGTCCATTAAAACGATCTCCAAATACTAAACTGAAGGCTGTTATTTATAAACAATTCGCCATAGCCAGAACGCAGATTAGTTTGGAAATACCAATTACTGCTCAGGTTTACCGATGCTGAAAGATCGACGGTATGTGTTTGGTACTGATCGCTGGCAAAGTCGGTGCGATAGAATTCATATCCCAGCGAAAGGTAAAAGTTGTTAAATTCGCGATGGATTCCGGGAGCCAGGCGAATAGTGTTGAAGGTATCGTTATACCAATATTGGGCGTTGACAGAAAAACCCAATTTCCACAGGTTGCTTCTATATTTTTGGGCATATCCTGATACTGCGTAGGCAGTAGAATTTAATTCTGAAGAAATGCGTGTAAAGTCTGCGCCAATATTGCCATAATCCGTAAGAATTCTAGTGCCTCCCGTTATTTGAGTACGGCGGTAGCCAATAGGATTACCATTCCGGTACATCAAGTAGGGGCGCCGTTGGTTATAGCCGCCATGCAATTTCAACCAACCGGCGAGTGAAAATGTTCCCCGAACCATGATTTGGGAAAACTCCCATCCTTTTGACTGTGGGTTCTGGTCGGCTTTTAGACGCAACGAAATGCGATTCCGGTCTAAAATGAATTGTTGATAAGCCCCCACATAAAGATGGTTGTTGAGGTTTATGGCAGGAGTAATAGCCGTGAAATTCAGCTCAGTGGAGCTTCTGAATTTCCGGACCTGAAATTCCTGATAAGTGTATATAGAATATTTAGGCAAATCGGTTTGGAAACCTTCATCACTGCGAATAGGTTCAAAACCGGCAATCAAGCCGATACCATTATGTCGGTCTCCCACTTTTGCCATAACGCCGTCCCAAAAGCCTGAAAAAATTTCATATTGGTTATAGAAACGCCCCGCTGTAATAGTCAGTGGGATATTCGTATATCTTTTTTCCAAATTCAGACGATAAAAACGTGCCCAGCTGCTTGGGTTTATAGTAGACGAATTAGAATAGCGGTAAGAATAAGCCATAGAAGCATCGAAATTCAGTCCACCGGGTAAATTACGGATAAAGGCTGAAACATTTGTGTAGGGAGTTATAAATAGCCGATTGGTATGCTTATTTTGAACATTATTCCACTTGGTCGACGAAAATAGTGCATGGCCTCCAAATGCTATGCGCCCACTGATATTTGGATGTTCAACATCTCGATTGGATACACGGTTTTGGGAATTGCTTAGTATAGATTTTTTTCGCTTATCTATTTCTTGTTTTTCTTCGTTGGTTTGCCCCTGCATCCTTGGTTTTTCGAAGCGTATTAACATATTTTGCCCTCGGGTTACGGCAAAAGTATCGGATTCAAATTCTGCCGATAGGCTTGTTGAAGCTACACTGTGAACTAAAAGGGCACCCAAAAAAGTATCCCCTCTGTAAACGTAAAGGGTGTCGCCCTGAATTATTCCATCATTGGAACCTGAGGACAAATAAATAGTTGATCCGGCGATTGCAGTTACTTGTGTACTGATTTCTTTCTCTTGTGCATGGCTCTGACTTACAAATATCAACAAGAGAAAAAATGGGATAAAGATGGCTATAGCCCTTATCAATTTAATCATCTTCAGCCCTCCCGTTTTGGTGACAGCTATAGCAGGCTTGACTATCATAAACATACCCATTTACATCATTATGATGGGAGTCCGTTTCACTCTTAATGTGTTCATGACAGTTGAAACAGGTGAATTCGGCAAAATTATTGGAATTTTGATGACAGGTATTGCACGTACTCCAGGTGCCTTGGTGACGGCCGGAGAATATGGGAAAAAATTGAGTGTCATGATCCCCAAATTCTGCCCCTTGCCAGCTATTGACGTCATGACAAGTTTTACAATCAGTAGGGTAACCGCTACCCGCGTGCGCATTATTATAGTCTGATTCGTGGCAGGTATAACAGTCATTCTGATCAGTCGGGTGAAAGATGGTTTCAAAACCCGGTGTGATGTGACAGCTACTGCATTCAATACTGTTATGAGCGCCAACCAGTGCAAAGCCATTTGATACATTTACATGATCAAATTCAGCACCTTCCCAACGGTCCATGCCATGGCAGTTCTGACACGTGGTCGGGAAACCACTTCCTCCATGAGCATCATTGTAATCGGTTTCGTGACAAGCGATGCAATCATTCTCGTTGGATGCATTGAAAATTGTCTCAAAACTGGGAGTGCGATGACAGCTGTTACAGGTAATACGATCATGGGCGCCTATTAAGGCAAAACCGCCAGATGCCTGTAAATGGTCAAATGTTGCCGGGCCCCAGGCAATAGTTGTATGGCATTGTTGACATTCGGTGGAAAAACCCTGCGCTTTATGGTCGATGGATGTAGTGTTATTGTAATCTTCTTCGTGGCATGAAAGACAATCGGTATCGAGCGAAGTAAAAGTTCCGTGAGCATCATTCTGATGACAACTGGAACAACTTATCTGTTGATGGGCACCGGTCAGGGGAAATAGGGTATTGGCATGAATCCGGCGACCCTCTGCCATATGAAACGACTCCATATTATGGCAAGTAGCACAAGATTCAACAAATTGGCCCTGGTGCACATCCACGTGACATGAAGCACAATCGTTTTGGCTGATCTGAGGTTTGCTGAATTTGAGGTCCAGGTGGCAGCTTTGGCAGCTTACATTTTGGTGTTTACCTAGCAATTCGAAATGCGTGGCCGAACTGTGATCAAAGTCCATATTTTCTTTAGCCGGTACCCACTGCCCAGTAGTATGACAGGCCGCGCAATCAATGTCAATTCCAAATTTTCCGTGCGGATTTTTTACGGACTGGTTCTGGGCCGCTAGTTGCTGTGCAACTCCCAAAAAGAGCAGAAAAATTCCAATAAATATTTTTGAAGATACCCGGTATATGAAATTGGCTTTAATTTGCATGACAAGACTCACAGGTTATTTGCATAGGCCTGAATCGGACAAAGGTATTTCCATTCTTGTCTGTTTCTGTTTTATGACATGAAAAACAGGTTAGATTACTATGTGCCCCATCCAAGGGGAAACGGGTCCGGCTGTGATCAAAATCTGCCATCGTAAAGGCCTCTGTAGAGTGGCAGGCATCACAGTTGTTGCCAATGGCTGATTGTGTAAATTGATCGTGATGTGGATTGTCTTTGGCATGACATCCCTTGCAATCCACTGGTATATCTCCCGATGTTAGTGCGAACCTCACTTGAACATTCTTATCAGTCTGATGACAGGAACGGCATGTGATAAACTGATGAGCCCCGGTTAGTGGAAAGCGGGTAGTGCTATGATCAAACTGAATTTTTGAAGTCCAGGAATCTGTATTATGGCAGTCAGCACAAACGATATTACCTTCAGAATTTTTGAATTCCTGGCCGTGGGGATTGTCTTTATCATGACAGGCCTGGCATTCTAGACTGCTGAAATGAAAAATCATTTTTCTTCGGCTTGGGGATTGATGACATTGGCTACAGGGAATTGCCAGATGCGCGCCAGTGAGTGTGAATTTGGCTTCAGTGGAATGACGTTTGGGGCCAAATGTAGTGGGTAACCAACTGTCGGATGTATGACAGTTGACACAGTTTGGACCTTGTGCCGAAGCTTTAAAAGCCCCATTATGATAATCCTCGTGACAGGAAAGGCATTTGTCAGATTTCGGATGAGGATATGAATAGCTCAGTGTAGATTGTACAAACGTCATTTTAATACCTGCCTGTGATGCTTCGGGGTTATGACACGATTCGCAAGTGATGGTTCGGTGCTTACCAACCAGGGGATAACCGGTAGTTTCATGGTTGAACGCTTTTTCCGAAAAGTTGACAAAACGATTCCAGCCCGTTGCAGTGTGACAGGAGGAACATTGAGTACCTTTAGAACCGTTGTGGACATCTTCGTGGCAATCCAGGCATTTCCCAAACTTTAACCCGGTATATTGAATTAAAGGCTTTTGCCCATTACCAGTTTCTGACCTATGACAGCTTTTGCAGGAGACGTCAATATGTTTACCCAGGAGTTTAAATTGAGTATTATCATGGTTAAAGGCCGTCATATTTTTCCAGTCAACAGGAGTGTGGCAGCTTTGGCAATCCTGTCCTATAAATTGATCACCATGGGGGGAATCTGCCTGATGACAATTTTGGCATTTGTTTCCCAAGCCTAAGAATGTATGTCCGATGGCATTATGATCTCCTTTAAAATTTATTACAGACTGATCTGTTACAAATTTTTGGTTATGGCAACTCGTACATGATATATCGAGGTGCTTGCCTATGAGTGGGTAACCGGTTTTTTCATGTTCAAACTTTGTTGTATCCCACTTAAGAATTTCAAAAGTACGACCGAAATGTTCTTTGTGACAATTTGCACAGTTCTTGCCAACAATTGTTGAATGGTAACCCAGTTGGGCTTTAATTCGTGTTTTTAAAGGGGTATGGCAATTCAAACAACGCTGGTTGCTAATACCTTTGCTGCCAAGTGAATGGCATGAAGTGCAGTTAGTGACTCCTTCAAGGTTTTTATGAGCTTCTGATAGTTTGCCAGGTGATATAAGTTGTCCATAAGCATTGCCTGCAAAACCCGGTAGTGTCAGTACTATTAGGGTAAGCGTTAATTTCAGTATATCACTGAGGGTCGTCATTATTGAGTCGTTGATGAATGGTTCAGCTTTTGCAAAGACTCTTTGGCCAGATTAGCAATTTCCTTGTGTTCTGATTGTGTAAGCTGCAACCATAGCTTTCTGGCGGCTTCGGTATTCCCGGTATTAGCATGGATAGCCCCGAGGTTATATTGTCCTTCCTCATCACCTGGAAAATTATTAAGCATGGCGATGGCGGTTCTTTTTGCTTTTTTCCAGTTTCCTGTTGCAGCATAGCAATTTGTAAGGTCCAGCCATGACTGATGATCATTAGGATTTATTTTTAGCAGCTGTTCGTAATAAGCTATAGCAGATTCCGGCTTGTGTCCATCCTGGTATAATCGGGCCAGTCGCAACAAATGAGTTGTATCCTCGGGATTGTCCGATAGGTAAGCTTCTAATTGTTTGACTTGGTCTTTATACTGACCCGATACATTTTCTGCCCCGGGGACATCTGGAACCGACATCATAGAACCAGCTTGAGAACCATTCCAAGAGGGGGCTGTATCAGGTAGAGAGCTCATTTCTGCATAAATTCCGAAAACACCAAAAGTCCCTGCAAGTATAACAACTATGATATATTTTTTTTTCATGATTAAGCTCCTTTTAGAAAATCCAGGTATAACCAAATAGGATGGCTACAACCACATGCAAAATGAGTACTAGAAACATGACAGCCGTTAAAGGGATGTGAAACACATGCCAGTAGCCAAATACTTTTTGAAAAGGTTTTTTGATCGCCTGTTGACTGGAAATCCATAATAATTGACGCCTTAAATTTTCTGCTTGTTGTTTTTGATGTCCATTTAAATTTTTGGATTTCAGGAGGTCATCCAAGGAGTGATTGTCAAAGCGCGACATATCAAACTTCAGTGTGATCATTAAAGATTGCCCCACCGAATAATTTTGCCGGGGATTAAAGGCAATACAGGCGGTCTCCAACTGTTCTACACTAGCACCTGTTAAAGCCCCTAATTGTTTCAATATCTTCTTTTGCTTTTTTTCAATTTCAGTGTCATCGAGAAATACCCCGTCAAGCGTTTTTGGGATGCGAGCATAGACATACCGGCCGAAAATTCCGCTTGATACTACGAGCATCATACTCCAGAAAGAGATAGAGACAAGCCCAGAAAACTTAAAAGTAGTATGCAGCAATACCCAGAAGGGGCCCAGGGTACATAAGAAGATGTGAAAGTGGAGCCAGTATTTAAGTTTACTCAGACGGCGAAATGATTTAAACCTCTTCCTAATACTGTAAGTTGTGACCCCTATAATTATGAATAAGCTTCCCAGGATCCCCAGCCCATGACCGACTAAACCTGTTGGTTTAAAAAGGTCATGCATGGGATGAAAAGGGCGTTTTGAAAACGGTGTGATATAATAATTCCATCCCCATATCAATGGTGTGAATGCTAGAACTAACCAAAGTAGGATAACAAATAAGGTAACGATACGTCCCTTTTTCATCATTCTCCCCGTTAAGCTATTTGCTGATGTTAATAATGTAGGTATTTGATCTTTTATAAACCCTAGGTAATAGTATTCCTCGTAATTTCAACTTGGTCTATAAGTGATCGGGTACCAATCCCGCCTGTCTTTTAAGTAGGGAACTGATGTGGGATGAGATTGTTCCGGATTGTTTTAATCCGTATGTAATTTAGAGTTAATCTAACCGATGCTATTACATCAGGTTAAAGGATGGGCCGTATAAAGCTAACAATATTGCAACCAGCATAAGAGAGGTAACGATTTTATAGAAAGCCAGCTGGCGTTTTGTAATAGCGGGAGAAATCCTAAAAAATGAAAATCTACCGGCGATATTGAAGATCAGCATATTATTCAAATCCGTTGCAAAGTGCAGCAGGATGGGAACCCAAATCGATCCTGTGATTAGATAGATATAAGAAAATAAGGCTCCGCCCATAAGCCAGCTCAATATTTGGTAAAACCCTCCACGGTTGGTAATCAGGTGGATGACGGTAAACAGAATTGTGGTGACAATAATGATAATTGCCGGACTGTATTGGAGTAGGTTTAAGGTTATATAGCCCCTGTATAGAACCTCTTCTTGCAATGCCACAATAAACAGGGTTACGATACCTCCGATAAGGCCGATCATATCAGATTGGTCCTTCGCAGGTTTTTCGAATGTGAGTGTTGCTCTACCGGACGCTTGCACTAAATAGATAAAGATTACTGCTGCGAAGAAAATAAGGCCTATCCCTATTGCCGAATAAAGGAAGTCTTTAGTTAGGAACGATAACCCCAGTGATCCCAGGGGATGACCATCCCAAAACGTTAATGACAGTAGAATAATACCAAGTATGCATAAATTTGCAAAAGCACCGATAAACAGAATTGGCACCGATGTACGGCTTTCCATCTTTTTTAAATCAATATCCATCTTGCTGGTTACGATCAATGCCAGTAAAGCAAAAATTACATAGACGATAATAGCAGCTGTTATCCGTAGCCAGGGTAAAAAGTCAGGCATATTTATAGACTTTTATAAAAAGAGAATTAGGTAAATGTTGTCCATTATATTTATCGAAGCGGCATCATGTACGTAAATAATTAGGGATGGTTGCGTACTTTACCCTTGCTCCTTAAGCAGCGTTCCTCCCAACAGGTATACCAATGCATGATGGATCATTGAAAGTAATGCCAGTAATATCCCCAGGAGGTGTGCACCGGTTGAGTAAAGAGCAAGAGCCGCCAGACCTGAAATGAGCAACTCTTGTATCAAACGCAGCGATTCAGAGAATTTTCCCATCCTGCTGAAATCCACGGCGCCCCAAAAGCCGAAGCCAACCAAAGGGACGGCAATACATAGTAAAATTTTCGTTGCTTTAGTATCGCCAGTGAGGTATCCCCAATAGCCCAAGGCCAGCACAATGCCTGCCTCCATCAGGCCGCGGAGCCCCAGGTTGATCCATTGCAGTTTAGACATCCTTGTGTTGCTAGGCATCGATTGCCGTTTGCGGATTGGGATACTTGGCAGTTCGGTGATGATCTACCCAATAGGCCCAGATCACAAAAATCCACTGTAGTTCGCCTACCCATGCAAGGGTTGTGGTATTTGGAGGGGGAGAGCCGAATAAATTGCTAACATGAATAAACACTAAAAATGCAATTAATCCCCAAAAACCATAGGAGCCAATGTTATTTTTTGATTCCGTAGACTTGATATAGAGCCATAAGCCTGCCAAAAAGATCAATCCTTCCAGGATGATTTCCACCCCCATATGATTCCATAGTCCCAAACCGAGCATTGGAGAATTACCTGGATAGAGAGGAAGGTCAGGGCGGTGAACCAGCAAGTCAAGCACCCAGTGGCTTACTACGGCGATCCCCAGGACAAGTGCTCCGCGTGATTTGCGTTTGATAAGGAAGTAAGCACCACCTATTAAAACACCCCAAATACATGCCATCAAAAAACTGTGTGATATCGGGTAATATGTGAAGTTAAGAGGGGTCATCTTTGTAACACCCGGCTGAATTTCGACGTTTTCCCACCCCAGCAATAAAAAGGTGGGCCAAAGTAAATCCAAAAACTGAGCTCCTAAAAAGAGAGTGCCGAGTGAAATCTTTGGTGCTGCTTTCTTGGCGCCTAAACCAACGCCAAAATGACCTATAAACATATGAAAACCGTTGATTAAAAAATATCACATACGATAATGATTTAGCGGTTTAAGCACAAGAAGCTTCTTTAAGCTCACTAAATGAAACCACTAATAGACAGTTTCCGATTTTATCGCTGTTGGTATCGGCAAGTTGGAACAAAAATGGCAGCATTACGAGTGCCGCCATTGTATGTCCGTATAATCAGAAGTTGTTGGCATTCACATCTTTAATAAATTTGATCAATCCTTCAAAGTATGTTTGTTGATCATCATACATGTCCATATGGCTTCCATTCGGACAATACAGGTATCGGCCGTTGGCCAGGCTGTCACTCATCATCTCCATGAATTCGGGATCCATGGTATCATATTTTGCCCCGATTACCAGAGTAGGGACTCTGATTTTAGACAAATCTGCGGTTCGGTCCCAACCTGAGAGGCTTGCTTCATCCGTAATACCGAATTCGCTAGGTCCCTGCATTTGTACATATATCTGCTCATTCAGGTGATTGAGTCCGCGGGCTACCGGTTCCGGCCATTTTTCCAGCGGCATGCGCAAAATATGCTTCGTGTAGTAGTGCTGCATCAGCAAGTTCATATATTCGGGGTTTTGGTAATCCCCGTTTTCCTCAAATTTTTTGATTTTCGCTAAGATATCCGGGTCCATTTGTTTGGCGAGAACTTCATCCGCATACCGATTGTAAGCCGGAACGCTTGACATCATGTTGGATATGATTAATCCTTTTAAATGGTCCTGGTATTTTAAAGCATATTCCATTGCCAGTATTCCACCCCATGAATGACCGTATAGATAAAAGTTGGATTTATCCAATCCAAGGCCTTTTCGTACCTGTTCGACCTCTTCCACAAAACGTTCGGTATTCCACAAACTGCTATCCTCGGGCTGGTCGCTAAACCATGAACCCAGTTGGTCGTAATAGTAGTATTCGATATGGGCTGCAGGAAGGTAGCTGTTGAAACTTTGATACCATTGATGGTTGCCCCCCGGGCCGCCATGCAGAATCAGGACTTTCATATCCGGATTATTGCCTATGCGTTTTGTCCAAACCTTGAAAGGGCCCTTTGGAGTTGATATTTCTATCATCTGAGACCCCCCGTTCAACTTTTGCACACCTTCATAGTTAAAATAAGTATCATTTTCCTGAGCAGAAGCTTGTTCTCTTGCGGAACAAGACAATAGTAAAAACCCCAGTATTACATAGATTAATCCCTTCACATATCCTCCGTTACTTGTTGAATGGCAATGTATAAACACAATTTAAAAATCTTTTCAGATATTACAACATAGCGTTGTGGAAATCCCTTCAAGATTTTCTATCCCGATGTTCGACGTGAGTATTATTAACCTGAAGTTTGGGACTTTGGTGATCGCGATACATTAACAAATAAACAGTTACAATACCTGCTAGCGCCAAGCCAAGGTCTTCATGTATCCCTAGTTTTATAGCTGCCGTTGAACCTATAATCGACCATATGGCCGGAATGGTAAATAGCCATACCGGGACTCTTGCCTTAGTCCAGAGTAATAATCCGAATGTAAAGATAGTGGCAGGGCAGGGGGCGACCCCGAACATGGGGGCAAAGGGGTAAGCGTGTCCCGAGTAATAACCGATAATCGGGTAGATAATCATTGCATATCCAATGAGCGCTATGCCCGTAATCCCATAAACATCATTACGATATTGAAATCGGAGTTTACGGGTTGCAAAACCCGCGAACAGGAATAACAATCCCTGGATAATGAATAAGGCCCCAAACACATAGGCGGCTTTGTTAATAGCACTAAAGAACATTAAGTGATAAATAATCCCGATCCATAGCCAGAAAAATCCAAGTATCACGCTGATTATTCTACCGGAGGTCGTTAAAGGCCGAAATCCGAGAACAACCGCTATTATCCCAAAGAGATAAGCAAAACCCTGTGCCGGCCAAATTGCGTTATTATAGTCTCGGAAAATATCGAGGAATTGTGTAGCGGTAAATGGAAGTTCCAGCATGCCCCTCCTGTATTAAATATTGGTTATTCCATAATTACATTTTTCTTGGCTAGGCAGAAGAGGTAATTTACGATAGATATTATCGGAGTAAATCCCACGAAGCAGGAGCGTTATGCCCAATACTTTCTCTGCTCATAAGTTACAATATCTTGCTTTTTTAGCCCTGTCGGTTGTTATACTAATATTTCTAGGGATCCTAAATTACAGAAATCCGGAGCTTTTTACCCCTTATTTTTCGTGGCTAAATCCATTTTTGGCGACAAGTTTGGTGATTTCAATTGGAATGATATCATTATGGCCCATCCTCAGGCTGGAATGCTTCTATATTTACCGTGAGAAGGAAGCGAGAGTGTTTTTGTTAATATGCAGCCTGGCAATTGCATTCGGGCTGGTCATGATTATTGTCGATCTTATTGTCATCTTACCAGCAGATATAAATGTATGGTTTCCGGCATCCCTTCTTTTTTACCCGGTGATGGGGTATGTCGCTGAGGTGATGTTTCACCTATTGCCACTATCAATGTTACTGTGGCTTTTTACCTCTTACTTTAAGATCAATTATCAAAAAATTATTTGGCCGGTAATCCTTGCCACCTCACTCATAGAACCTTTTTACCAGGTAGCACCAGCATTCGGAACCCGAATTTCCATGTGGGTTGATGTCTGTGTAGGGATACACAATTTTTTATTCAATGTCGCTGAATTGTCAGTTTTCAAACGGTATGATTTCGTGGCTATGTATTCCTTTCGTTTGACGTATTACCTGGTTTGGCATATAGCCTGGGGTTATGTTAGGCTGCCACTGCTTTTTTAGGATTTTTTGAATTATTCCAAAGAATAAATAACAGCTTGGTAAGGATTCAATGAAACAGCGGATCCGTTCCTGTCCACTGTTTCATAATTATTGATAATCGCTTTCTTGAGAGAAAGGGGCGAAGGCAGATCGACACGTGCGTCTTTCTCAGAAAAATTTAAAAGGACCAGCATTTTTTGCTCACCCAGTGTTCGGGTATAAGCGTAAACCTGCTCATTGTCGGGGAATAGCAACTGGTAATCCCCATAAATTAAAACCGGGTTTTCTTTTCTCAGGCCAATCATCTTCCTAAAATAATTCAAGCAGCTGTTGGGATCTGTTTCCTCCGTTGCCACATTAATTCGCGTAAAGTTGGGATTAACCTGAATCCAGGGAATCCCCGAAGTAAAGCCGGCATGTTCTGTGCTATCCCACTGGAAGGGGGTACGAGCATTATCACGGGATAGGACATTCAGTGTCTTCATGTACTGTTGGACGTCCCCATTCTCTTCTTTCACCTTTCGATACCCATTTTTGGCGGCGATGTCGCGATAATCGGTGATATCATCAAAGTCGATATTGGTCATCCCTAATTCGTCTCCGTTGTAATAGTATGGGGTGCCGCGCATGCTGAAAATGAAAGTCGTCAGCATTTGTGAAGAGTGCCTGCGAAACCGGGGACTGTCATTACCGAATTTGCTGACCATTCGAGGGACGTCGTGATTGGCAAGAAATATAGAAAGCCATCCTTTGCCGGCCATTGCGCTGTCCCATCGTGTATAGACATTCTTAAAGTCCGTCAGATCATAACCCTCCAGGCTGTTTCCTATATCCATACCCTCGAAGTGATAAACCATATTCAGTTCATGCCGTCCAGGGGCTACCAGTGAAATAGCATCTTCAAAAGTGCTGCCGGCGCCTTCGGCAACGGTTGCGACATCGTATTTGCTTAAAACGTTACGGTTCATCTCTTGCAGGTAGTCATGCAGATGTGGTCCCATGCCGTAGTATCTTATGATATTATCTTCATATCCCTCGGGAAGCTTGGGAAAAGTGGTATCCTTGGCCACATATTGAAAAGCGTCCATTCGGAAGCCATCAATTCCTTTGTCTAACCAGAATTTCATGATATCATATACTTCTTGCCGAACTTCGGGATTCTCCCAGTTGAGGTCTGGCTGGTGTATTGAAAAGTAATGCAGATAGTAAGCATTGGTTAGGGAATCGTATTTCCATGCGTCGTTGTTTACGTCAAAGAAACTGTAGCGTGGATTGGGTTTGCCGCGTTCAGCATTCCACCAGTGATAGTAGTTTCGGTAAGGGTTATCCCGGGAACTGCGAGATTCCCTGAACCATCGATGTTCATCACTGGTGTGGTTGACTACAAGGTCCATCATCAGTTTAATGCCCCGTTTATGCATTCCTTCCAGCATTTGGTCAAAATCCTCCATGTTTCCGAATTCATTCATAATTTCCCGGTAATTGCTGATGTCGTAGCCATTATCATAATTAGGGGAGGCGTAAACGGGATTTAGCCAAACGATATCGACTCCCAGGCTTTTGATGTAATCGAGTTTGGAAATAATCCCCTGTAGATCGCCGACGCCATCACCGTCGCTGTCCTTGAAACTCCGAGGGTATATTTGATACACCACGGCTTCTTTCCACCACTTTTTGCTGACCCCATGGTTAGCTGAAGTCGTTTTTTCTTTGTTACAGCCAAAGAGGAATGCCAGCGATACAAAAAGAGAAGTAAAGAGGGCTTTTTTCATA
This sequence comes from Balneolaceae bacterium, assembly GCA_050117475.1. Taxonomy (GTDB): domain Bacteria; phylum Bacteroidota; class Rhodothermia; order Balneolales; family Balneolaceae; genus Fodinibius. The sequence goes on from JASFMR010000048.1 coordinate 14,175, forward strand.
AAAGCGAAGTTTAAGAAAATCATAAATTAGTGATCCTTGAAACAGTAGAGCCCTAAGGCGACTCCAATTCCGGGATAAAGAATTTTGCACAGCCTACGCATAGAAATTAATGCAACCTAGATTAAATGGGAGGCTCAACCCGTAATTTCTTTAACTGAAGAAAATCGTGCGAGAATAGCAAGTCAGCTTAAAAAGGGCTGTTTAGGTAACGGATTCGGCTTGATTCTTTTTTCGAATCCAATAATAAGCGGGAAGCCCGGAAACTAAAAGTATCAGTCCGTAGGCAGCCACTTCCAGGCCGGTGCCGATGATAGTGAAAAGTGAGAAAACCAAGGCGCCGGCTGCAATGCCGAGTGATTTCCAGTTATATGTTTTTCCGGCATCAACATCACGTTTTTGCAGGACTAAGTCTGACAAAGCCGAAGCAGCATAGGGCAATAATGTAGTCAATGTAGAAAGCAAAATGAGCATCTTGAAGGCGCCCACCAATCCTTTGGAATAATTCATGACTACAAGTGCCGATGATAACAGGCCGGAAATAATCAGTGAGAATCCCGGGGCGCCACTTGAATTCAGCTTCTCAAACCGCGAAGGGAAAAGCTTGTCCACTGCTATTGCACGGGGTATCATACCGGTTACCAAAATGTTTCCGTTCGTGGAACCCCCAATAGAGACAATGGCACCGATTGCCACCAGGCCGGATCCCCAGGATCCGAAAATTCGCAGTGCTGCATCGGCAAAAGGGGAGGTGGAGGCAGCCAGTTTGGCATTGGGTATCAGGGCCATCACCCCATATGTGGCAATGATATATACCGCTGTGGCTGTTAGGGTACCTGCTATTAGGGAGCGCGGGATTGTTTTCTCGGGTTCAATAACATCATCAGCAGGAATGGTCACGCCTTCTACACCAACATAGGCCCACATGGTAAGCATCACCAGACCCGCTATAAGTACCGGGAATGATTCGTTATCCGGGTTTGTAGCCGGAATTTGTGTTACATCGCCCAGCAGCAAGCCTCCGCCGGCAATAAGAAACAGCGGCAATAACTTGAGCAGGGTGGTTACCAATTGAACAATTCCTGCAGTTTCGACACCGGCCACGTTGATGCCGGTAAGCAGCCAAATAAGTACCAATGCTGTGATAGCACCCGCTATAGGGGCGGTAGTGATAGTTGGGAAAAAGACTCCAAGGTAGCCAACGAAAGCCACCGCCCCGGCCGAAGTGGCCGTGCAGAGCGAGATCCAGTACCCCCAGGCAACAAGGAAGCCCGGAAGGTCTCCGAAAGCAGTACGGGTATAGGCATAAGGACCTCCAATTTTTGGAATGCGTTTTGCCAGTGAGCCCAGCATGAGGGCGATGAATAAAGTACCGCTTCCCGCAAATACCCAGCCCCACAGACTTAAACTCCCGTATGGCGCCAAGACCGCCGGCAGCATAAAAATCCCGTTACCAATCATAATTCCAACGACGAGCGCCCACGAGCGCCAAAAACCGAGACTCCTTTTCATCTATTCCCTTCTTTCGGGTGGAAGTTAATTGTGCCTATTAACAAACAGAATGAATGTAATAATTTAATTTCCAATGATTTTTCAGTTGATTTGAAGAATGGTTTTAGCAAGAATGTTATATATCACTAAATTGGTTAAACGTTAATTTACGATAAGTATAATGAAAATTTAAAATGGTTTAAGTAAATCTGCAATCCGGAATCTCCGGCATAGAATAAAAAAGGACAAAAATATTAAATACTAAAAATTGTCTTTTCAGGCCATATCCAAACGGGAGTTTTTGTTCTTTAGTTTGAGCTTATCCTGCCCGGAAATGTAATCCAGCACCTTATTCATCATTTGATGAATAGCTTTGTACTGTTCCGGTTCAGCCGCCAGGATTTTTTCTTTTGACTGCACATATGGGGACGAAACCAGCTCCTCACCATCATTGTCAACCATCTCTTGTATCGCCTCTAGAGTCGTTTCCAAGTGAAATTGCAATCCCATTACCGAATTCCCGATTTGGAAAGCTTGATTCTTACAGGCTTCACTGCTAGCAATACGTTTTGCTCCCGGAGGAAGGTCGAATGTTTCCCCGTGCCAGTGAAAGACATCCACCCCCGAAGAAGGAAAGCTGAATAGCGATTCATTTCGGGTTTCGGTTCCATACACGGGATACCAGCCGATTTCTTTTTCATCATTCGGGTACACTTTGGCACCCAGCGCACCGGCAATGAGCTGGGCTCCCAGGCAAATGCCCAGTACCGCTTTTCGGGATTCGACGACATTCCGGATGAACGTTTTCTCTTTGACAAGCCACGGGTACTCATCTTCATCATTAACACTCATTGGCCCGCCCATCACGATAAGCAGATCTATGCTTTCTGGGTCCGGAAATTCGGTTGATTGAAAAAGCTTGGTATGAGTCACGGTATAACCTGTCGAATTCAGCCAGGTCGCGATATTACCGATTCCCTCGAATGGGACGTGTTGCAGATAGTGTGCGCGCATAATGTGTTTAAAAATTTAAATTGTTGTGAAGGTTACTAGTTTCCCCCCAAAAAGCTTTATTCCGACTTCCAACCGATGACTTCCACGTGTATATTACCGAAAAATGCATCGGGATGCTCGCCCCACTTTCGGATGGCTTTCTTCAGCTGCTCGACCGTAGCCCGGTCAGCCCATCCGTTATTCACAATATCCCGGCCGAAAGGGCCGTTTAGCAATTCCATAGTAATTTTTGCATGGTTTTGTACCGCTTCTGGGGTACCCTTGGTATCTGCAGATACACTTTTAATCAAATTAATGAAGCCGGCTTTCCGCAGGATAGCGGGCAGCTGTTTTCCCAATGTAATATCACTTCCCCGGTTTCGATGCCAGGCAATCATCAGTTTATCCAGCTGCTTGATGGAGTCATTACTGTTGCCCCATACCACTGATTCTGCTTCTACATCCCGGGCAGCCAGAATGCCCCCGGGTTTGAGCACCCTATACGATTCCACTGCCGCCCGGGCAGCCCCATCTGCAAGATGAGTGAATACATTATTTTCATAGGCAGCGTCGAACGTGTCGTTTTCAAATGGGAGGGAGAGGGCATCTCCGTTCCGGAAAGTGACATTGGTTACTCCCCGATATTCAGCGAGTGTTTTTGCCGTTTTGATGTGTTCCTCATCATGATCGATACCGGTGACGTGACCTGGAGCTACAGCTTGCGCAAGCCCTAGTGTAATGGTTCCGGGTCCACAGCCAATATCCAGCAGATTCATCCGGGGACGTAGATACGGCATCACGAATGCAGCCTGTTTATCGGCGGTTCTATCAACATAATTGCGATTTAGACCCGGTGTTACACCATGCGCTCGTTTATCGTGTAAGGTCATTTCGGATTCTATTATTGAAAGGTGGTCACTCGGATATCCCCATTGATGACCTGCAGGTTTATGATTCCGCTGCCGTCACCCAGAGTGCCGGTGACCGATTGTTCCGAAATTTCGGGGTCCGACAAGTTCAGGCCGGCCAATGAAATATTACCGTTGTTAACACTTGCAGAAAATTTAGCCGAAGTTGTGTCGGGTATGGAGAGTTCTATTTTTCCATTAACCGTTGCATGAGTTATACGCCCCCCGGCGGGCATTATAATTTGGCTTTTGATGGTGCCGTTGACCAGTGAGATATCTGCACTGGCAGCGATATTGATAAGTTCTATATCTCCATTTACCTGCTCGGATTTCGATTCTGCCTGCATACTCCCAATTGTAATAGAACCATTCACCTGGGAAACATTGGTTTTCCAGTTAGCAGGGACTGTGATATCGTAATCTACAATATAGTCACGTCCTCCTGTTTTACTTGGTTGGATCGTTTCTACCCGAATTTCACTACTGGTCTCAGAGACTTGAATTTTCAGGTCATCCAGGTGGTTGGAAGCATCCTCCTCACTTTCAGATCCTACTGTACGCTTACCCTTAACAATAACAGAACTCATACTGCCCCCTTTTATAGTGATGGTCCCATTAATAGCCCGCACACGAATTAAGCTTCGATTGTCGGGACTAATTTCATAAGAAAAGGCAGCCGAGGCCGTATGATCATTATTGTCTACGGAATTTCCATTATCATCAAATATTCCACAACCGATAACCGCTACCGACACAAGGAAAAAGGCGAGTATTTTTCTCGTATTATGTAATATCATTAGGTTTCTTGTCTGATTATAAAGGAATAATAAAATCTATGCTCTGAAGAACTTTCGGGCTGGAAGGTTTTTCCGCTATGTTATGTAGGTAAATAGAAGGGACTGAAAAAGATTGCCGGATTATATTATCCAACAATTTTCATATTTAATCTTAAATTGGGTATAACTCTAAACACAATTACTATTCGGTTTAGATATGAGTCAAGAAGAGCAGTCAAGTTGGAAAAAAAAGCTTCACGAAATCATCTTTGAGGCCGATACCCAAACAGGAAAAGCCTTTGATGTTATTTTAATGTTGAGCATAGTCCTGAGTGTCATAGTTGTGATGCTCGATAGCATTGCTTCTTACCGGGCTCAATACAGTGACCTTTTTTATCAAATCGAATGGTTTTTTACCATTCTGTTTACCGTAGAATATGTATTGCGTATACTTTCCGTGCAGAAAGCCAGTGGGTACATCTTCAGCTTTTATGGGCTCGTAGACCTGTTTTCAATTTTGCCGACTTATGTCAGCATATTATTACCAGGCAGCCATTATTTCCTGGTGATTCGGGTTTTACGGGTATTGCGGGTTTTTAGAGTACTTAAATTTACGCAGTATCTTATTGAAGTAGACCAACTAAGAAAGGCTTTGGTCTCATCACGCAGGAAAATCACTGTATTTATTTTTACGGTAGTGACCATCACTGTTATCGTAGGTTCCCTTATGTATGTAATTGAAGGAGCTGAGAATGGTTTCACAAGTATTCCTCAAGGTATTTACTGGGCCATCGTAACGTTGACAACAGTCGGCTATGGGGACATTTCTCCGCAGACCCCCATAGGGCAGATGCTTTCAGTGGTGATTATGATACTCGGTTATGGAATTATTGCGGTGCCCACAGGCATTATGACGGTAGAATTGAGTCGCGCTCAGGCAATGGAGAGGACTACTGAGGTCTGCCCGTATTGTTCAAGGGAGGGGCACGATGCTGACGCTGTCTATTGCAAGTATTGTGGCGGCACATTGAATCCCTAAAATAAAGTAAATTATATTTTTAACATTAGTCATCGGAGGTATGAGTGGCCATGAGAATGAAAAACCTATCCATCAATCCGCTGGCACCCTTCCAAGAGTTTTTCAAATCCGAAGCAACATCCGGTATTCTGTTACTTGCAACAGCAATCAGTGCATTGATTCTTGCCAACAGCCCCTTGGCGGACACTTATTTCGGCTTCTTTCAAACACATCTTAGGATAGGGGTTCCGGCTCTTACGATTGATAAGCCCCTTCTCTTATGGATTAATGACGGGCTGATGGCTATCTTCTTTCTTCTTATAGGATTGGAAATCAAGCGAGAATTGAAATATGGAGAACTCTCAGATTTTAAATCCGCATTGGTCCCGTTCGTAGCGGCCATTGGGGGGGCGTTGGTGCCCGGAATAATCTTCTTCGCTCTTAACAGTGGTACAGAATTCACCCGTGGATGGGCTATTGCAATAGCTACCGATATTGCTTTTGCCCTCGGTATTTTGAACCTGCTTGGCTCCAGAGTGCCGATATGGGCTAAGGTATTCCTGACCGCAGTAGCCGTGATAGACGACATTATTGCCGTCATTGTGATTGCCGTTTTCTACACCACAAGTATTGAATTGTCAGCGTTATTCATTGCGGGAGTATGTTTGGCGGTTCTGGTTATTATGAATGTAATGAACATCAGGCATCTGGGTTTATATCTAATTGTAGGGTTAATATTATGGGTTGCAGTACTTAAATCGGGCATACATGCTACTATAGCAGGAGTACTTCTTGGACTATGCATACCCGCGAGCCGTAGAATGAGCTTAGGAACGATTCTACGTAAAGCGGAAGAATCCGTACAACTGCTTCAACGAGCATTTGAACATGACCAGGACGAATCCCGAGAGACCGCGTTAAACTACATGGAAAAAGTTGTGGCGGAATCTGAATCGCCGCTACACCGGCTGGAGCACCTGCTAAATCCCTGGGTGGCTTATGGTATTATCCCTATTTTTGCTTTTGCCAATGCGGGGGTGGCTATAAATAGCGAGTTGGTGACCCAGGCCTTTTCCTCGTCGTTAACCTGGGGCATTTTGCTTGGACTCTTTGCTGGTAAGCAGATAGGGATCTTCTCATCCGCCTTGCTGATGAGGCTTCTAAAGTTAAGTGGTTTCCCGGATAAGAAAGGGACTTGGAAAATAATATACGGACTTGCCTGTTTAAGCGGGGTTGGATTTACCATGTCCCTTTTTATCACCGGATTGTCATTTGAAACGGCGAATTATCTCGAGTATTCAAAGGTGGGCATCATTGTCGGATCGCTTCTGAGTGGTTTACTGGGATACTGGATATTGAAAAATGCTTTTAAGTTTTAATTAATTGCATAGCAATTATATAGGGTAATCATATAAAAATATCATTAAATGATAATATCCCAACGGGGAGGATAGTTGATCTCATTACACATCAGTCTGCCAGCCGTATCCTTTATCAGCAAGAATAGCCCCGCGTTCATGGTAAACGGAATCATCGTTAGGGATAGTGGTTGCCAGTCCATCCACATAGCGGTTGAACATGCAGAATGTAGCAGCAATCAAAACGGTATCGTGGATTTCCTGGTCTGTAGCTCCTTGTTCCCGGGCATTAGCTATATCTGCTTGTACCACATCCCGTCCGCTTTGTTGTACTTTGCCGGCAATGTTTAGCAGACTTTTTATCTTTGGATTCAATTCATTGTCTGCCCGGTCGTTTTTAACTCTTTCAATAAAATCGTAATCAACGTCCAGCAAATGTTTGGCTGTTGCTCCATGCGTATATTGGCAATATTGGCACTCATTCTTGCCGGAGACGTAAGTAGCAATTAACTCCCGTTCACCTTCCGACAGGGTTGAGTCACCTCGCAATAAGACCTGTGCCAGTTCTAAAAGAGGCTCGGCAGTTTCAGGGTAATTTTTCAATAGAGCAGCGATTCCAGGCAGGGAGTTCGTTAAATCAATATATGGCATAATCATGGTTTAATTTAATTCAGCTTATTTTTTTAAAAAATTAGACCATTGTCAAGAATTAGGTGTCTGATTAGAGTTGAATTACACAGGAGAGCCATTGACTAGGTAATCATATGTTCTTAAACAGATACTTATCTATTACGTAACAATATTTATATCAAATAATTAATAGATTAATTTAAAGTATTTTTAAAGGACGGTGAAAAACAAAATGCCAGGATCAGTAAACCGACTATTCCGTATACAAGTTGCAAAGGGGGCGTAGGCTGGTAGCCTATCATTACTATTTCAACACCTATCCATATTAGAAGGCCGATACCAATTGAAAGTGTTCCGAACCAGGCCCAGCGGTTACCGATCCACAGACCATAGTATACGATGACTGGAAATAGGCCGAGCACCAAAAATAGGATAAGTCCCGGTATGAAATAGTCCCTGAAGGGAGAATGTTCTAGCAGGCTGAGGGGCATGTTCAGCGACTGCCCCGTCGGGTCCCAAAGAAGATATGATCCCCCGTAAAGGCCACTGAGTGCCTGGAATGCTATTAAAAACAGCACGAGATAAAAATAAAAAGTACGCTGCTTTTTAGCCATTGAACACCATTTTTAGGTTACCGACATCAACATTTCATTTTATAAATAGCGTATATTAATCCTCAAAAACAGCTACTGCACGTATACCCGGCGACATTGTTTCTACGTCAAAGGCCGCAATTTCCTGTTCCCCAAGCCAACGTGTGGTATCAGCCGTAATTCCCGGGCCATTTTGCCAATCGTTCGTTCCATAATTACGCCGGTAATGATCAGTATATAATAATACAGTATCTTCCTGTTGGATTTCAACTCCAGCTTTTGTGATAGCTTTTTTGATAGCCGCCCTATAATTTTTCTCCCAGTATTTCCCTGACGTCAATTTGATCAACTGTTCTATTTAGTCCTTGCTTGTATTCAATTAAGTCCTTTTTGGGCATTATTGGTAATTTAATTCCTCTGAATTTTATGATAACAGATTGGGTAAAGTCAATATCTGCTTCCACCCATTGGTTTTTGACAGAATTAAAGTACCGGGCATCATCTGCATCAGCCAATTCTATCTGCTGACCCTTGTAGTTGAGTTTCATGAACGTTAACTCCCAGTGTTCGTCACAGTAATGGGCCGGCCCGAATTCAATATAAGCCTGCAGTTCTGTTTCAAGTTTCTTGAGGGTGCTACCGGGTACATAGATATCGATATCATGCAAAGGTCGTGATGAACCGAAACATTTCGCAGCTAATCCGCCTGCTATTTGATGGGGGATAGTTAGGCGATTTAATAATCCTTTGATCCATTTAATGGCTATAACGAGAGAGGATTTTTCTTGCATGCATATATTTGGTTTGAACCAGGTTTATCATATACCTAATCGGGCAAGCTAACCAACTTAAAGCCGTAATAGGCGTTTAGCAGGTATAATATACCGATCAGCGGTCCCACTGCAACGGCCTGAGCAAAGGTCACCATTCCCAAAAAGAGAGCGAGCATTCCAAGGGCACCAATAATACTGATAAAAAATCCAAACAGGGCCAGCCATCTATTAATCAGAACATCGGTATAATAGATTCCAGCCAGTCCTGCCAAAAACAGCAGGTTGCTTAAACTGAAAATCCATGATGCAGTATCATTCATCATTGGAAACAGTATGGGCATTTCCGAATAATTGCTGGTGGCCAATGGATAGGCTCCAAGCATATAAGCATACATTATTGTCATAATGATGTGAGCAAAAGCAATGATAATCCAGAAAATGGTACGTCTTTGCAGGGTAAATGCCCATGAAGAAACGCCAAGCAGTATAACTGCCAAGGTTTCTATTCGCCATATTGTGGAAATTATGGGCCACCCCTTGAGCAACTCTTTGGTTTTGTCGGCATAGGAGCCCGAAGCAGGTTGGTATACAACTATAAACGCGATCATGGATACGACAAAGAGCAGTGAGCCTGATATCCAGAGAATAGATGCTGTTTTATGATATTTTGTATCCATGCTATTTAATTTTAACGATATCCCATTTCTAGGGAATGTTCATTTTACGTAGCATTTTGGGATGATTCCCTAGTTATATTTCATCAACTAATGATTTTACCTTCGACAGCCAAATATATTTATTTCTTTTGTATAAATATATGATACTGATGATGTTATAGATAATAGAAAAAATGGAAAAATGCTTGGTAAAATTTAGTTTGGCATTATCCAGCAGCGATCCAAACTCTTTTTATAATTTTCAAACCAGTGGGCGGGTTCGGTAACCCTGTTATCGATTGTAAAAAAAAATCCGTAACAGATTGTTATTTTTTATTTTATGACTTAATTATTTTATTAAAAAAAAGACAAAATGTTACGGCCTCTGTCATCTATTCAGATTGGTTAAATACCCCTCCAAATAAATAAAACAATCAATTAAGTGAGAGGGTAAATATGAATTATTCAAAGTCATTCGCTAGCTGTCTTCATTTATCAGAACTTAAGGGAATTCTATTCATGATGATTAGTTGTGTTGCTCTTTTGGTGTCATCATGTAGCGAGAAAGGAGTGAATCCCACAGAAACCGAGGCTGATATTGATCAGCCGACAATATCACAGAAAATTGTTCCCGGTGTTATTCTCAATACTAATTCTTCACGGGCTAAACAGGCCAGCCCAATGACAGAGAGAAACTCGAACGGCTTTGCCAGCCCGTTATTCGGCTTGGCAACCGCTCCCAATGGTAATATTCTGGTGGCAGATGCCGGTGCTGGTGTAGCTTCGATTGACGGATATGCTGATATATCGTTGCCTGGTGTTACCGACATCAGTCCGCTGGGACGCGGATCCATGTGGGCCTCTACCGGGGCGGGAGCAGATCCCGAAGAGGATACCGGACAAGGCTTGTATCGACTATCGCAGGGAAACAACCGTTTAATTGCCAATCTTTTTGCATTTGAAGACGCTAACGATCCCGACGGTATGGGAGTTGATTCGAATCCCTTCGATGTTCAGTCATTGGGGGGTAAGGCTGCACTTGTTGCTGATGCCGGGGCCAACGACCTGCTTAAAGTAGACAACCGTGGGCATATACAAGTTCTTGCTACCTTTCCCAATGAATTGGTCTCAACGACCAATCTAAAAGATCTGCTTAACTGCAGTGCTGATGGAAATGATCTTTGTGATCTCCCGGATCAGATTCCGGCACAGGCTGTACCAACTAGCATAGCCAAGGATTCGGATGGGTATTACTATGTGGGTGAGCTGAAGGGTTTTCCGGCCCCGACGGGTGCCTCCAATATTTGGAAAGTTTCGCCCGGTGCTTCAGGGGTAGTATGCGGATCCAGTCCCGATTGCGTGAAAGCCTTTGACGGCGGTTTTACCTCGATCATCGATCTGGCATTCGGCCCTGATGGCTATCTCTATGTTGCTGAACTGGATGAACAAAGCTGGTTTGCTGTTGAGGAGCTTGGCGGCGGAGTAGGAGGAACGATCAACAAGTGTGATCTGGAAACCGGAACCTGCACGGAAGTGGCTACCGGGATTCCCATTTTGACTGCTATCACATTTGACAAAGACGGTGCTTTATGGGCAACAAAGAATGCACTCATTCCGGGAAGTGCAGAAGTGATAAAAATACCCTAGCGCGTTTATACGAAACCTTTACCTACAACGGGCCGGTATTTCTTATCATGCCGGCCCGGTAATTTAGGCATTCCTTTTTTTATTTTGAGTTGCGATGAGGAGTTGTCAATGAATAACCCTGGACTGCTTCAATAGAGATGTCGTATTATTCAGATTAATCATTCGACCTATCCAGTTTTCTGTCATCTCTTATTTCACCGATGTGATAATAGGCTATTATTTTCCCGATCAAATTATTCTTTACATAATACCATTCACTTACATCCAAGCTAAAATCTCCCTGAATTGCCGTATAACGAACACAAGCCCTGTCTTTATTATAAATCTCATCGTGTATTTCAAAATGATAACCCAAGAATTTATCCTTGTTACCCTCAACCAGCTTTTGGTATTGCCTTTTGCCCTCAATGGTCCCAAAGGGGCTGGTATGGTTGAAATCTTCAGTGATCGGTAAATTGAGATAATCCCCGTTTTCCCATTTATGAAACCATGTTTTTATTAGTTTCCTCATTTCAATTATTCCATTTTGTTATTGAAAAAGTGCTTTAATCTTACTTATTAACTCACTTCACTGTCTGGAGTAATTTTTTGATGTGCTCTTCATCGATTTCATCAACCGAATAAAGCTTAATATGGCGCATGTATTTACCCTGGCCTTCGAAGGAATTCAGTTCTTTTTTGGTGAGGCCCTTAATCGAAAAACCAATATTTACGTGATCTTTGAGTCCGACTAGGTAAAATTTGTCTTCGTACCAGGGGACACCGTTTTTAAATGATTCTTTCAAACCGGGAAAGGTTTTCAATATAATCTTCCTTACTTTTTTGCATATCTCTTTCTGCGGAGAAGGAAGTTTCTCGAGATATCTTTGAACTTTTTCATTCATTTCCTGTCCTTGTCTGTATGGCTTATCTCTCTTTTAAATGATTTAAAGCAACATGCAGAATTGTAATCATTAAGGCAATTAACTGTGCTGAATTATATAAACAGGGCTGATAGCAGAGGCAGATAGGGAGCGTAGTATATTAAAAATAATAAAGCCAACGGTTTTCCTTTCGCCGGTATAACCCGGTTCAAGTTCTAGAGGTATAATCTCAGTTTCAACAAAGTCGAAACACCCTCAACCATTGGCTTTGATGCCGGCACTTTTTACAGCACCGACAAATTCAATAAAACTCTCTCTCTTAATAAAGACCGTTGCACACTTCCTGATTCCCCTTAGTTAGGAAGATATCTAAGAAGAAGCCGACGGTCATTAGTTTTAGGCTTATTTCCGGTGTACCTTGGTACCCGTGAAACTGTGCAAATTTCAATATGTCAATCTCTCTCTCGGTTCTGAAATTAATATAATCAGGACAGTAAGACTCGTCTGTAGGTTATCGCTGGCAGCATGTGTAGAATTTTTACCTACAGCCTGTCGGGTATTCTCATACTTCCTTCGGTTCGCTTGTGGGGGTTTCTCGCATTTCCAAAACCCGAAGCAAGGCTGGAAGCAGGAACAAGGCGGCAAACAGGGAGAGGGCGATGCCCAATACGGCAATTTCTCCAATGGATCGCATGCCCGGATGTATGGAGAACAGCAGCCCGCCAAAACCAAACATAGTGGTAAAGGCACTCATGGTTATGTGTTCGCCGGTAGACCGGAGGACCCGCCCGATGGATCCTTTACCTTCTTCAAGGTAGCGGTGTACGATATGTATGCCGCTATCGTCGCCAATACCAAGGACCGTAGGCAGTACTACCAGATTATAGAAGTTAAGTTTCCAGCCAAAAATTTCCATGAAGCCAAACATCCACATAAAACTGGCGATGAGTGGCAGCAGGGCCAGTATCATCCATTTGAAACCGCGCAAGACGATAAGCTTGAAGACGATGATGAATATAATGGTCAACCCCACCATCCAGGGAGTCTCGTCAATCATTAGCCGCAGCATATCAGAGGCTACAATGGAGGTTGATCCCGCATAATAATTGGCTCCGTCCGGGGTCGTTACCTTGCCCACGTCATCGGCAAAGAGCATGGAGTTTCGACCGTCGGCCAGCCCCACCGATGGATAGATGATAACCAGGTTACCGATTTCTCCTGTTTTAGATGTAAAAGGTTCTTTGATGAAGTCCGGTACCCGGCTCAGGGGAATGGGAGAACGCGTAGAGGCGGCTTCCCGCAGACGTGCTATCTGGGGATCATCGGAAGATTCCAGGAACGGGTCATCCAACAGCTTTCGTATGCTGTCGATGCGGGCCAGTTTGTATTGAGTTGACAATGAATCAAAAGGAAACCGGTCCTGGAAGATTTCCACGGCTCGTATGGTGGGAGTGGTAGTGTCCGATTCCATGCGCTTGCGGAGGGCTTTGGCTACGGATATTGCTTGCTGTGGTTTGTCAACGATGATATAGGCCGCATTTCGGGTCTTTTTGTCGCTATACACCTTGTTCATTTCACGGTTTAGCTTGATATAGGCCTCGTAGTCGGGCTCCAGTTTTCCGAAATCATATTCAAA
>JASFMR010000049.1:0-26114 GCA_050117475.1 Balneolaceae bacterium
GGCAAGGAAATGCATTATATGTATCAAGCGGTATATTCCGGCAAGATTTCTGGAAATGGAATCTATACCAAAAAGTGCCAGAGATATTTTGAGCAGAGATACGGAATAAAAAAGGCACTTTTGACCACATCGTGTACAGATGCATTAGAAATGTGTGCTTTGTTAGCTGAAGTAAAACCCGGGGACGAAGTAATAGTTCCTTCTTATACATTTGTCTCAACTGCGCTAGCCTTTGTAAGACAGGGTGCCAAAATTGTTTTTGCGGATAGCCGCCCAGATCATCCAGGTATGGCGGAAGATGCTCTTGAGGATCTAATTACTTCCCGAACAAAGGTCATCGTCCCAGTTCATTATGCCGGTATCGCTTGTGACATGGATAAAATTATGCATTTGGCTGAAAAATATGATCTTATTGTTATTGAGGATGCGGCACAGGCTGTAGAGGCAAGTTATAAAGGCAAACAACTAGGAAGCATTGGTCATATGGCTGCATTTTCATTTCATGAAACCAAAAATATAATTGCGGGAGAAGGGGGCTTGCTGGCAATAAACGATAGCAAGTTTATGGATCGGTCGGAGGTAATTTGGGAAAAGGGAACCAATCGGGCAGAATTCTTGAGGGGAGAAGTCAACAAATATGAATGGATCGATGTTGGCTCTTCATTCTTGCCTTCCGAAATAACGGCAGCTTTTTTGTGGGCCCAACTGGAATTTATCGAGGAGATTCAGGAAAAAAGAAAGGAAATTTGGAACCATTATCAAAATGGGTTAAAAACTTGGGCCAATGCTTATAATATTAAACAGCCCATCTTACCAAACTATGCCGAAAATAATGCGCATATATATTATCTCTGTTTTAATAATTCAGATCAGAGGGAATATGTAATTAATAAACTACATGAATACAATATACACTCGGCATCTCATTACTTAAGCCTTCACAAAAGCGAATATAATTTGAATGAGAGTAACGATGAAGTCAAAGCATTACCAATGAGTAAGAAATATACCAATTGCTTATTACGCTTACCGTTGTTTTATGAACTCACACATGAACAGCAGGATAAGATTATAAAAGTTTTAACTGATATAGAAGTAGATGCAATCATGGATAACAAGTTGCTAACGACGGTAAATCATTGACAGAATAAATCCATTTTAAATGCAGCTAAAAAAATGAAATAGTAGAACATATAAGTTGATCTATTTTTTGTATCCGGATTTGCCTGAGATAACCAACCAGACAGAGTTAGATTTGTGCTCTAAATCCAAATACACTACCATAGTTTTCCCATGATATTAATTTCTGTGGGCCAATACTTTCGGTTGTTGCTTTTTAACATCGTATTCCCCTTAAATATTTTGTACTCATTTTTCTTTGAATAGTACACCGGACAATCAATTTCATACCAATCCTTTTGTCGGTAAAATCCGGTTAGTGAATCTTCACAAACCAGTAACCCGTATTCAACTTTTAAATCTTCAAATATAAACTTATCGACTTTGGCGAGTAGTTTAGAGGCAATTCCCAATCCCCGGTGAGAGGGCAGGGTGGCTACGCCTCCGAGTCCCCCAACCTTAATTATTTTACGATCAAAAAGTATTTTCGATTCGATGATATAACAAAAGCTAACCAGTTCGTCATATAAGAAAACCAAACCGACCCACTGTGGCTTTTTCCAATGAAGTTCATGCTCTTTTAACGTACGATTAAAAATTGTTTGAAAAGCACTATCAATAGAGGATTTGATGGTCTCATCAATTTCATTGAATAATTCAATTTTAATTTCAATGTCATTATTTAAGGGCTTTAAGGTATTCAAAGCCTTTAAATAGAAGTTTTTAGCTTTTGTATGATTGTCTCTTATTTTGTCGTTTGTTTTTTGTAGTAATTTCATTAGCCTGCACTCCTAATGGCAGTAAATTGTAACCTAAAGTCTGGCCCAATATAAAGTTGATCTCTCCAGTTGTTTTGGGATTCCCGGTTATTATAGAGCACCCGGTTTCTAAGACAAAATGCTTACGGATTAATTTTATGTACTCCACATCATTTCATTTTGTTCCAGTATCCTTAAATTACTCGACACGAGAGTAAAATTTACTCACTTAAAAAAAGATAGGCTGTTTAAAGTGAAGAGATAAAAATTGAAATTCTATTTGAGTAGCAATATGCAGATTTAATCCTAAAATGAAGATCTGGCATATTTTTTGATTTCAATTACTGAACTGAGGTCGGATCAATCGTTATCAAAAATAATTTTCAACAATGTTAAGAGATAAGGAGTCTGAATCAAGAGGGAATTAGAAATATAAATTAGGCTTCGAATCACCTAAGACGCTATAAAACATTTCGAGGATATGAAAATTCTAGTTACGGGAGTTGCGGGGTTTATTGGATTTCATCTGGTGAAACGCTTGGTTAGAGAAGAATACCAAGTTGTCGGGCTGGATAACATCAATGATTATTATTCAACGGATCTAAAATATGATCGGTTGGCTGAATTGGGAATTACAAAGAGCGATATAGCCGAAGGGGAGATAATAAATAGCGAAACCAACAAAAACCTGAGGTTCATCAAGACTGATTTAGAGAACAAACCTATAATGGATGACTTGTTTCAAAAGGAAGGTTTTGATGTCGTGATCAACCTGGCGGCCCAGGCGGGGGTACGTTACAGTCTAAAGGATCCATACAGATATATCGACAGCAATATCACCGGTTTTCTGAATCTTCTGGAAGGGGCCAGGCATCATTCTCTAGAGCATTTAATATATGCGTCCTCCAGTTCTGTTTATGGAGCTAATACAAGTATGCCATTTTCCACTTCGGATAATGTTGATCATCCTATGAGTTTATATGCCGCCAGTAAAAAGGCGAATGAGTTGATGGCGCACACGTATTCGAACCTTTTTAATATTCCCACAACTGGATTACGGTTCTTCACGGTATATGGACCATGGGGACGTCCGGATATGGCCCTGTTTTTATTTGCAAAAGCAATGTTAAATGATGAGGCCATTAATGTATTTAATCATGGCGAAATGGAGCGGGATTTTACCTATATCGATGATATTGTTGAAGGTATTTATCGGTTGATTCCCAAACCGCCATCTCCAAATCCTGAGTGGACTGGAAAAAAACCAGATCCTTCAACAAGCTTTGCACCGTATCGTATATTTAATATTGGTAATAGTAGTCCGGTAAAATTGATGGATTTTATTAAGGAAATTGAGAAGCAACTGGGTATCAACGCTCGTAAAAATATGCTTCCCATGCAGCCTGGCGATGTCCCAAAAACGTGGGCCAATGTTGATAACCTATTTGAATATATAGATTTCAGGCCACAGGTAGGTGTTGAAGAGGGGATAAGGAACTTTATTGATTGGTACAAAAGCTATTTCGCAACAGAGCGGGAACTAAAGCCTGTTTTTGACAGGTAATAATTTTTTCATCGAGAGAGCAATTATATTAAATGAAAAGGGAAAGTGATTGTCCGCTTTCCCTTTTTCTAATTGCAAAAAGTGTGTTATCAAACGAAATGATACCACCCGTAAATCAGTACCGCCAAAACCAAGAAATTAATGATGCTTATAGGCAACAATCGTTTCCAACCTAACTTCATCACTTGGTTATATTTGAATCGTGGAATGGTCCACCGGACCCAGATATAGAAGAATGCGAAAAATCCTGTTTTCAGAACAAAAACTACGATATCAAGAATGGTTTTAAGGGTGGAATTCATTTCCGGAACCCAATATCCGGCAAAGGGCAGGTAATATCCACCAAAGAAAAAGGTAGTAATTAGCATACTGCCTATCATCACGTGCATGTATTCAGCGAGAAAAAACATTCCAAATTTCATTGAACTGTATTCGGTATGGAAACCGCCCACCAATTCTTGCTCGGCTTCAACCAGATCGAAAGGGGTGCGGTTTGCCTCTGCAAAAGCAGCAACAATAAAAATTACCGCTGCAATGGGGTTGCGAAAGATATTCCACCAATATTCTTGGGAATGAACGATGTCGACCATGCTCAGGGATCCTGCAAACAGGACACAGGATGCCACAGCCATCCCCATAGGTAATTCATAACTTATCATCTGGGCTGCAGCCCGTAAGCCGCCAAGCAGGGAATATTTGCTGTTTGAGGCCCATCCTCCGAGGGTGACGCCGTAAACCCCGAGGGAATTGATGGCTAACAAGTAAAGAACCCCGGCGTTAATGTCGGTAGCATAGAGACCGTCACCGAATGGGATGACCGCTACCGTCATCAAAGCAGTAACCACGGGAATTACAGGAGCAATAGCATGAATCGTTTTGTATCCCTGGGCCGGTGTTACATCTTCTTTTAGCAGTAGTTTTACCACGTCTGCCAGTGGTTGGAAAAGTCCATAGGGGCCCACACGATTTGGACCTAGTCGGTTCTGAATAAAAGCTGCTACACGCCTTTCTGCATATACGGCAATAGCCGCGGAATTGAGAAGCATAAACAGTGAGACTCCTAAAACGATATATGAAGTAGTTGTTACGGGCTCCATTGAGTATCTTTTTTAGTATTTATTCCCGAAAAAATGGGAATTGTAAATTTTGTTTTTACATCCCCAGCCAGAATATTAGCTAAAGGAGAAATTTTAATTTTGTTTGATTTCTTCTTGTTGACCAAGTGATAATTGAACGCCTTGCTCCTCATCCATTCGCTCATAAGTGATATCGCCCAGAGCATGAAACTTTTCACGGATCTCAGCGAATATATCCCGTGAGTGACTGTAGTTAAACGCAAGGCCAAGTCGGTTACCCAGCTTATTGAGAAATTCCCAGAGTGGCAGACAGTCCACTTTGTTCTCTTCGCTGACCCAGTTGTCGAAATTGGTCCCAAAGCGGTCCAGCCTTCCCTCAGACATTTCCAGGTTGAGGCGCCGATTGGTATATTTTGTTTCTTTGGCGGGGAAGGAGCGTTGGATACGTCCATCCACATTTACATAGCTCGCGGCATGTTCAGCCACACAGGTTATAGGGATTACCAGGTCTGATGCCTGGGTAGTATTTGTGTGATTTGTCGCAAGGGAAACGGTATATGCATTCTGAAAATCCTCAGTAGAGAGAACGTTTCGTCCAATTAAGTCGTCAGAAAGGAGAATGACAACTTTTGCATTTTGCACTTCGGATTTGATATCATCCTCTTCTACTTCATCCAGGTTGATCAGCCGGCAGCCATTGGTATTTGGTGCGTGGTCATCCGTAATCAAAAATCCATCCCCGCTGCCCGGTTCAATATCGGTAACAAATTTGGCGTTGGATGCGCCCAGCAGGTTGAAGAATCTATTTAGGGCATAATTCTCTTCGATGGATGCGTGAGGGGTTCCTATCACAACAATATCTTGTGCTTTGTTGGTTTCAAGGACTTCAGCCAATGTTTGAATGGCATTGTTCCAGGATGTTTGTGCCTGGTTATCGCCATCTAATGTTACCGAAGGACGAGATACCCGATTTTCGTTAAACCTTTTGTAGGCCTCCCGTCCAACATCCGGCATCCAATAGTCATTAACTTCACTATTGTGGCGCGGTGTAATACGCAGGACTTGATTGTCGCGTGTCCAGAGATCGACATTGCAGCCCTTGCCATTGGTGATATCAATACTTGGCGTTTGATTCATTTCCCAAACTCGGGCTTTGAATCGGAAATCCGTGGCAGTGAGTGCTCCAACGGGACATATATCCACCGTATTCATAGAGTAGGGATCGTCAAACTCTTCATCGGGTGCCGTCATCGGGTAATTTTTGTCACCGCGCGATACAATGGTAAGCTGATCAGTCTTACTGATTTCTTCTGTAAAACGAATGCACCGCGTACAGTTGATACATCTTTCGGCGTCCATTGTTACACGCGGGCCCAACTGAACGCGTTTGGGTTTATGTACTTTTTTAACCTCAAATCGGCTGCCTTCCGGCCCGTACTTATAAGTTTGTATTTGCAAGGGACATTCACCGGCCTGATCGCAAATAGGACAGTCAAGAGGGTGGTTGGCCAGTATAAATTCGAGTGTATCTTTTTGTGCTCGCGCAACTTCGTCAGAAGTTTCCTGTGTCAATACCACCATCCCATCGCTAATCTTGGTTGCACAGGATGTTTGGAACTTGGGAAACCATCGAATTTTTCGCTCACCGTTTTCATCAAGCTCATACTCACCGGTTTCCCGGTCTTTTACAGGGGTACCCACTTTTACAAGGCACTGCCGGCAATTCGCCGGAATAGACATTGATGGATGGTAGCAGAAGAATGGTACTTCCAGTCCTTGATCCAGGATAAACTGGAGTAAATAAGGTTCTCCTTCAAATTCATATTGCTTACCGTCTATAAATACTTCAGGCATATTTTTAAAATGTCAAATTGCAAATTTCAAATAACAAAATTGTTATTTGTAGTTTGTCATATTCTAGCTCATGCTACTGCGTGAACTGATTTCTTACAACGTGCTTCAAATTCATCTCTGAAACGGTTGATCGTATGGCGCACCGGCCATGCGGCGGCGTCTGCCAAGGCACAGATGGTGCGACCTTCCATCTGGGTTGTCAGATCAAGTAACAGATCCAAGTCCTTAATTTCTCCTTCACCGTTCTTAATCTTTAGTAAAACTTTTTCCAGCCAGCCTGTTCCTTCTCGGCATGGCGTGCACTGACCACAAGACTCATGATGATAAAAGTGGGAGATACGCCACAGTACATCTACCATGTCGGTATCTTCGTCCATGACGACCATTCCCGCGGTACCCATCATTGACCCGGCATCGCGGAGAGAGTCCGCATTCATGCAAATCCCATCAAGTTGATCAGCGCGCAAAACCGGGGTTGATGAACCGCCCGGGATGACAGCCTTCAATTTCTTTCCGCCACGGATTCCGCCGGCAATATCATTAATCAAGTCTAGAACCGGTACGCCGGAGGGATATTCATAAACACCCGGATTATTGACATGGCCCGAAATACCATAGAGTACAGGCCCGGGATGTCCTTCAGCACCAATATTTCCGTACCAGTCGGCCCCATTATTAATTACAAGCGGTACATTGGAAAGTGTTTCAATGTTGTTGATCGTAGTAGGACGTCCCCAGAGTCCTTTCTGGGCAGGGAAGGGGGGCTTGGTGCGAGGGTACCCACGTTTCCCTTCCAGTGATTCTAGCATAGAAGTTTCTTCACCGCAAATGTAAGCACCGGCCCCATAGGTAACTTCCAACTCGATATCGATTCCCGAGCCGAGAATATTCTTTCCGAGATACCCTTTTTCATAGGCATCGTCAACAGCTTTTTGCAACATATTCACCCATGAGATGTATTCTCCACGGATGTAAACATAAATGGTATCTACAGCCATAGCATAGGCCGCAATCAGAGCACCCTCAATGAACAGGTGGGGATTATATTCGAATATTTTTCGGTCTTTAAATGTCCCCGGTTCGGATTCATCACCGTTACAGGCCAGATAACGGGGACCACCGTCGGGCTCAGGCATGAAACTCCATTTGAGCCCGGCATTAAACCCGGCACCTCCGCGACCTCGGATATTGGCTTGTTTTACTTCGTTGATAACACTTTTTTGTGACCACTCTTCCTGATCATTCAGCACTTTCTTTAGGGCACTATATCCCCCGTTCTCCTCATAAACCTCGATCCTTTCCAGATTAGGTATATCAGGAATTAGCAGTGGTTCGTATGATTTCCAGTCTTGAGCCATTATTTTGAGGCAGCTTGATTTCGTTTTTCTAATTGCGGCATTGCCATAGATTCAAATTCAGGTACGTCGCCGTTTTTCAGATTATCAATAAGATCATCAACCTTTTCTTCGGTGAGATTGTTGACATATACACCGTTAGTAATTTGTAGCATGGGAGCATAACCGCAAGCTCCGAGGCACTCAACCTCTTGGATGCTAAACATACCGTCTTCGGTCGTTTCTCCGGCCTTGATTCCCAATTTGTCTTCCAAGTGGTGCAGAATGTCATATCCGCCGCAGAGCTGGCAGCTAAGGCATGTACATACATCGAGCACAAACTTGCCTTTTTCCTCTTTATAATATTGGGTATAAAAACTGGCTACGCCGTGAACGTGTGAGGCCGGTACACCCAGTGTTTTGGCCACCAGATTTTGCACCTCGGGTTCAACGTGGCCGTATTTACGCTGGGCTACCCATAAAACCTGTAGAGTAGCGGCCTTAGCCGTGGGAAATTTGGCCTTTATCTTCTCAATTTCTTTCAGTTCTTCTTCAGTAAATGACAATTCAGCCATCTGACATAATTTGTTGAGTTATCGATTTGTTGAATGATTGATTTTTCAATTCAACAAATCATCCATTCATTAATTCAGAAATTTAATCCTATTTATCCGCTTCCCCCATGACAGGGTCTACTCCGCCGATAATTACAACGGTATCAGCAACCATCTCTCCATCCAGCATATCTTCAAGTGCCTGCAAATTTTTAAAGGATGGAGAATTGATCTTAAGTCGCCAGGGATGACCGGTTCCATCACTTTGGATATAATATCCGAGCTCACCCTTCGGGCCTTCAACGGCATGATAGCTTTCTGCTCCTTCAGGTGGACAAATTCCGGTATCGGTCATCATAAAATCATGAATCATACCCTCCATGGAGTAGTATACTTCGTCTTTGGAAGGATATGCCTGCTTGGCATTATCGGTTCTTATAGGGCCTTTGGGCATTTTGTCAAGGCACTGGCGGATGATCCGGATACTTTCATGCATTTCTTCCATCCGTACATAATATCTTGCCAGGTTGTCGCCCTCAAGACGGGTAGGGATTTCAAACTCTACCTCATCATACCGTGCATAAGGTTCAAAATCCCGGATATCATAAGCATATCCCGAGCCGCGAAGAGTAGGTCCGGTGGCACCGATTTCAAGGGCCTGTTCCGGACTCAGCACTCCAACTTCTCTATTACGATCGAAGAAAATGCGGTTACGATCCAGCAGACTGTGAAAATCTTTAAGCTCTTGGGGAAATTTGTTTACAAAATCTTTGATCATCGCAATAGCGTCATCCGTAAGATCATTCGCAACGCCACCGATGCGCGAATGCGAAATGGTAAATCGATGACCGCCGATGTTATCAAAAATATCATAAAGCTTTTCGCGCTCTCGGAAGGTCCAAATAAAAAATGAAACGGCTCCAGCATCCATTACCATGGTACCCAGCCACAGAAGGTGAGAGGAAATACGGGCAAGTTCACATCCTATCATCCGGATATAATGAGCGCGCTCGGGGACTTCTACATTCGCAATTTTTTCAACCGCGGTACATAACGCAACATTATTGCTATAGGGAGACAAATAATCCATGCGGTCGGTATAGGGCATGAATTCTTGGTAGGTCTTATTTTCAGCAATCTTTTCAACCCCGCGGTGGAGATAACCTACGTCAAGTTTAACTTTTTCGATGAGCTCACCGTTAAGCTGAAGGATCAATCGCAATACCCCGTGTGTTGCGGGGTGCTGCGGTCCCATGTTTAAGACCATTTTTGTCCCCAGCGGATCTTCACTGTCAAGCATTTCTATGGTTGTATGCTTGTCCTCAAGAGCCTGGTAAAGCTTTTCCTGGTGCTCCTTAAAAAACTTGGGGTCTACTTTATTTTTAATGTGTTCTGTTTGCATAATATCTGTCTACTCAGTGTCAGGCGTTGTATTTGGCAATTCGATAGAGCCTGGAATGCCCAGCAGTGGAAATTCTTTACGCAGCGGATAATAGTCAAAATCCTCTGGCATGTATATTCGTCTGAAATCTGGATGATTAAGGAACTGAACACCAAACATATCATAAACTTCGCGTTCCATCCAGTTAGCTGATCGCCAAACCCCCGTAACCGACTGAAGGGTAGGGGCTTCTTCGGGAAGCCTGACCTTCACAAAAAGGCGCTCTCGATTTCGCAGTGAAATAAGGTTATAAACAACTTCAAAACGCTTTTCAGAAGTGAAACGATCGATGCCGAAAATGTCGGTTAAATAAATAAAATGTTGCTCATTTTTCAGATATCGGCAGATATCAACGATGGCTTCGGCTTCAACCCGGACAAAAGTATCGCCGGAAGATTGATAAACATCGACAAACGCATCCGAGAACCCAGATGTGAGTCCATCGACGGTTTTTTGTAGGTTTTCAGATAGTTCCAAATCCATATTAAGTATCAAGCTTTACAGAGTGTTCAGTACGAATTTTATCCTGAATTTTCATAAGAGCATGCAAAAGCGCATCCGGCCGCGGGGGGCAGCCAGAAACATAAGCGTCAACCGGTAAAAAGTTATCGCACCCTTGAACTACACCGTAGCAACGATGCATTCCCCCGGTAGAGGCGCAGGCTCCCATAGCAATACACCATTTGGGATCAGGCATTTGATCCCAGATACGGCGGATGGCATGAGCCATTTTATAATTTACCCAGCCGGCTACAATCATGACATCGCTTTGACGGGGCGAAAAACGCATTACCTCTGATCCGAACCGTGCGGCATCATACTTCGGACCTGCGAAAGCCATCATTTCAATAGCGCAGCACGCCAACCCCATAGGCATGGGCCAGGCCGCATTAGAGCGAGCCCAGTTTGTTAAGGCATCAATTTTAGTGGTGAGATAACCGTCACCGAGAGAACTTTCAATACCCATAAAATTATAGGCTATATTTAATTAAACATTCCTTTTTTCATGTCCCAGTCGAGTGTGCCTTTCTTAATCAAGTAGATAAGGCCGACAAAGAGTTCTAAGATAAATACGATCATTGATACGAGCGTTCCAACTTCCAGATCTAGAAAACGTACAGCCCAAGGGTACACAAATACGACCTCTAGGTCAAAGACGATAAATGCAATAGCGACAAGATAAAAGCTGATGGAATAACGTTCCCGGGCTTCACCAACCGGGTCCATACCACTTTCATAAGGATTAAGCTTGTTTTTATTCGGACGATAGGGGCCCAGAAGTCGGGATAGAGCCATCAATAGCACCGCCAGAAATATGGCTATGCCGCCAAGAATCAAGATTGGTAAATAGTTATTTAGCATCAGTAAAATCCGGTTTATTTAATCAGTCGGAAATTAGTGTCAATTGCTCGTAATGTCAATGAAATTAAGGCAAGGAATATAGGACTTATGAAATTGAAAACACATAAAATTCAGAACCCTCTCTTATTTAAACTGAATATAAACAGGAGGCGTTCAGTGGTTTTTCTGCTCGCCTTTGTATCGTAGGATCAATACCGATCTATATCCACGGCCGGTAGAAAGATAGGTCCTTAGATTTTTGATAACAGCATCGTCTGTAAAAGGCAGGAGAGGTTGATCCACATTATTAAAATGTTTAAGGGCTGATTTTACCCGTTCATCCCACATTATATAATTAAACTCAATATCTGATTCTGTTACATGTCCACGGCAATTTTTCTTTGAACATTTGAGTTCCATTTCATAATCAGAATTAAACATTCCATATTCATCTGTTATTTCTTCACCGGGAGCAATGTCGCTTACAGCAATCTCAAAACCATATCCTGTACTCATGGTATTACAATGGCAACAGTGATTTACATATTTAGCGTTATCCCAGCTTAAGATTCGAGCACCGTTTTCATCAATGAAGGTATAGGTTTCGATGATTTCATTTAATAAGGGATCTTTAAGCCGGTGGTCATCCATCGATATTTCAATTTCCAGCTTGTCTTTTACATAAGTAAGGGTTCCCTTGGGGATAAAAGAGGTCGCAAATATCCCTAATCCTTTTTCTTTATTAACAGAATGCAACGTTGTGTTGGGATGAATCATAATATCCCTAGATGTATATATAATTTATGACCGGGAGTTATTGGAGGAAGATTATCTGGCGTCTATTCGTACCTTTCCAAATTTTCCCTCTTGTTGGTATATCGCTCGTACCCATTTTTAAGCCTTTTCAGCTAATTGATGTTATTAAATTTACAGAAAAAATAGCTAAAGGCATCATAAAAGAAACGTATGATGCACGTAATTTGCCGGTTGTCGTTCTAACTTTAGCATGTGGAATGAATTAGTGCGCCGGCAGGATATTTCTCAGCAAGCTGGTTATATTTTTCAACGGCTTTTTCTGTTTGCAGGATATAATATTTGAGTTGCTTGCGTTTTAATAATTGGGTTGTCTCTTCGCACACCTGTAGCCGCTCTTGGAATCCCCGGGATAGTACAATGATCTTAGCACCCTTGTCTAACAGTTCTTCGACATCCGCAGGTTGTATGCCGGGTACATGTCGGGTACCGGTTTCATTCCAATCCCATTCACGGCTTCCTCCGGGAAATAATTTAGCATCTTTATACTGCGTTCCGTTTTCGGTAATAAGTTTCCCCCAGAAAATGGAATTAATCTTGGGGGATTTATAGTTATTTTCCATTCTGTGTCAATTTAATTTCTTATTCATTTTTTAAACATTTGGGTGGAAAAATACGTTTATTTAGAGGTAGGTTGAAAGTTTACGGGTAACCGAAAAATCAGTAAATTTAAGTCATAAATAATCATTACTAAAAAGCAGTATTACACCATTGGATAAAATCAAGATGGATATATTAGGGCTCTCCACAAGTCCCAGCAGTGGAGGAGCTTATGCATTGATACTAAATGAGGTGGATGGTAATCGCCGTCTGCCGATAATTATCGGAACATTTGAAGCACAGGCCATAGCCCTTGAACTTGAGCACATTAAACCGCCAAGGCCGATGACCCATGACCTGCTCAAAAATATGATCCAAAATTTCGGGGCAAGTGTAAACCAGGTATTTATTAACGACCTGAGTGAGGGTACATTTTTTGCTAAAATTATTTACGAAAACAATGGCGAGAAGTTGGAGCAGGACGCTCGTCCCAGCGATGCCATCGCTCTTGCCGTGCGGTTTAATGCCTCGATTTATGTAGCCGGAGAAATTCTGGAAGAGGCCGGGATTGTATCTGAAGGTGATCAGGGGGATGAAATTGCTGCAACCTCGGAGTCTCCTGAACAGACCAAGGAAATGAGTAAATTGGAGAAGCTCGAAAATGAGCTCCAGACGGCTATCGATACCGAAAACTATGAAAAGGCGGCGCGACTTCGGGACGAAATTCAAAAGCTAAAAGGCTAGGGGCATTGCAAATTTCAAACTACTCCTTTAAAGATCTTCCGTTTTCTAAATTATTTAAAACATATGTTAGCGATTTTGAGCAGTTAGCTTCCTTTTATAATGCTAACCCATTTGATAATGAATCAATAGCTCAAAAAATAGATGATTTTCGGTTCTCGGGTAATCGAAAGCAAACGGTTGGAATTCTCAAGGAATTTAACCAGAAGTTTGATGTTCACCGGGCCGCAATCGACAACCTGGAGAGACTGGAACGAAAAGATGCAGTAGCAATTGTCACCGGGCAGCAACTGGGGGTTTACGGAGGCCCGTTATATACTATATTCAAGACTCTGGGGGTTATTTTTTTGGCCCAAAAGCTAGAACGTCGGTTTGATATCCCGGTAATTCCCGTTTTTTGGCTTGCGGATGAGGATCATGATTATGAAGAGGTACGGAGCCTGAACATCTTGAATAATGATGATGTCAAAGGGTTTGAACTGCCTCCTCAAAAAGATCATCAAGCTACCGTTGCGGAGACGAAACTTCCGGAAGAGCTGCAGTCGTTTCGAAAAAATATCAAAGAAGCGTTATTTAATACCGATTTTTCGGAAGACCTCTGGAAGATTATTGACAACTGCTTTAGGCCCGGCAATACTTTTTTAGATGCGTTTGGTTGTTTTATAGCCTGTCTTTTTTCGAAGCATGGTTTAGTACTGGCAGGCAGCAATAATAGGGAAGTAAAAAAAGTTACCAGAAGTTTTTTGCAGGATTCAATTTCCAAAGCCGATAGCATTCGTCAAGCACTGAAAAAAAAGACTGTTGAAATTCGTGAGGAGTTTCATCAGCAAGTGACGCTCTATGATTCTAACCTTTTTCTGCTGGATACTCAAAACGGGCGAATGAAAATTAGTCGAAACGGGGACGGATGGAGAACGGATTCGGGCCAGAAGTGGACTACAAAAGCTCTTCTTAATGATATAGAGGAAAATCCACAAAATTTTTCGCCGAATGTATTTCTACGTCCGCTAGTTCAGGATGGACTATTACCTACCTTAGGATATGTAGCCGGTCCGGGTGAAACGGCTTATTATGGACAAATGAAAAATATGTATGCCTGTTTTGACTTGGAAATGCCTATTATATTTCCTCGCCTGAGTGCAACACTGATCGAGCCTGCCATCGATCGCATTTTTCATGAATTGCCTTTTAAATTTCACGAATACCACCATCGTATTGAGGATCTGGAATCCGAGTTTGTTGATCGCACGGAACAAGTTGATATTGAAGCAATTTTTAAAGACTGGAAGGGAAAAGTGGAGGCAATTTCGGAAAGCAAACGGGAAGTCATCTCTTCAATCGATCCGACGCTTGATGGTGCAGCCGGAAAAGCTACGGCTACTTATTATAATGAACTGAATAAGTTGAAAGGCAAGGTCTACCGGGCGGTGAAAAAGCAGGAAGAAACCCAGTTGAATAGAATTCGAAGAATTAAGGCCAATTTTTTCCCAGGCGATGGCCTTCAGGAACGCCTTATATCGGGCATCTTCTATATGAACAAATATGGAGTCGATATTTGGGATAAGCTTCTGAACTCCCTGGAAGAAGATGAGCAATTCGACCATCATAAACTGATTTATCTCTAGGTTTGGATATCCGTCAACAAAAAGAGGAAATAAGGGCAGAGCTCCTCAATCTTCGAAAAACTATTCCATTGGAAGACTTTGAGGTTGCCTCCCAAACGATCGTCCGGAAGCTCAAACAGTTGTCTGATTTTAAAAAAGCCGATATTATTCATTGTTATGTATCGATGAATGATCGGCGGGAAGTAAATACCCATGGACTTATACGGGAAATGCTTTTGCTCGGTAAAACGGTCGTGGTGCCTATCACTAATTTTAACGATGGAACACTGGGCCATGTGAAATTAGACTCTTTCAATGAGTTGCGATCCAACAAATGGGGGGTACTTGAGCCGAATAATGGCAAGCGGGTATCAGTGGATAAAATGGAACTTGTGATCGTCCCCATGGTGGGGGGCGACGAGCATGGCAATCGTATAGGGTATGGGGCAGGATTTTATGACCGGTTTTTAAAAGAGGTTTCGTGCCCTAAAATAGGCCTCATTTTTGATAGGAATATCGTTAAGAAAATTCCTGTCGAAGCATTCGATATTCCGCTGGACAAAATTATTACGGAGAAGCGTGTTATCCATCGGGAATAATTTACTATATTAATTATGTAACAATGCATTCTTTTTAACGTAATACTGCATGTTCATTCACACCAGGGACGGAAAAAATTATGGCAGATAAGACAAAAAAACAGACTCGATTTCAGAATCTTGATTCACTGATGGATTTTGATGATCGTGAGCTTCAGTCTACGATGCATGAATTTCTGGAGGAAGAGAAGAAAGCAAACACCAATATCTGGAATTTTGCCACCATCGCCGGAATTGCGATGTTTTTTATTGGGATGCTGTTTATAGTGCAGACGCTCGGCTTGGGTTTGGGGCCGGATTTATCAGGCGTAATTGATGCTATGCCGCTGATCGGTGGTATTTTAGTAACCCTTGTGGGATTTGGTTTTCTCGTGGGTGACCGCAAGAGAGAGAAAAAGGAGAAGAAAAAGAAGCAGAGCCGGCGATCCCCAAAATATGATTATCAATATAATTATGATTTTGAGGATAGTGACGAAGAGGATTTTACCCTTAATAATGATTTGGGATCTAAAAAGAAATCACGGAAAAGCTCGGGTACGGGGAAGTATAAATTTGATTCTTATGGGCTCCGTCAGTCCAAAAAGCTTTATAAATCTCGAACCGATAAAAAATGGGCCGGGGTATGTGGAGGGTTAGCTAAATATTTCGGAATCAGTTCAACCGTCATTCGGCTTTTATTTGTTGTTACCTTCTTTGCGGGGTCCGGCACCTCGTTACTGGTCTACCTGGCTTTAGCCATTGCTCTTGATAAGGAGCCCCCCGAGATGATGGATGATTTTGATTTTTAGTTATAAACTAGCCTGCTTCTACTTAGGATTGTTAAGAGATTGGATTTTATTGCTTACTGCATTAAGGTGAGACAATGATCTAAAAAGACAATCGATAATCTAATTCGTTGGGAGAGAGATGATTCTTATATTCCGTTCAAAGAATCAAAATTAATTACAGGATAATAACTGCGTGTTTATAACATTCGAAGGGATTGACGGTAGTGGAAAGTCCACCCAGATTAAAAAGTTGAAAGAACATTTTGAAAAAGAAGGCGAAAAGGTCAAAGTTTTTCGCGATCCCGGGGGACCGGCCGTGTCGGAAAGGATACGGGAAATATTACTCAACCCCGATTATAATATTGACCCGGTTACCGAACTGTTGCTGTTTTCGGCGGCAAGATCTCAGCTGATGGCGGAACATGTATTGCCCAACCTAAAAAGTGGTGCAGTAGTTATCCTCGACCGGTTTTATGATTCAACAACGGCTTACCAGGGATACGGTCGGGAATCGGTTACGCTTGATGAGATCCATAAAATGAATGCTATTGCCAGCCACAAAAGGGAACCCGACCTTACTATTTATATGCAGGTTCCCCTCAAAGAAGCCAAAAAGAGGATGGCCAAAAAACAGAAAGACCGGATGGAGTTGGCAGGGGATTCCTTCTTTGAGAAAGTAATATCGGGTTTCGAAAATCTTGCAGAGGCAGAAAACCGTATCTTTACTGTTGATGCTACTCAACCCGCCGCTCAGGTTCATGCCCTTATTTGGGACTATATCAAAAGCCAGTTGAAGGCAGAATGATAGGAGCCGGTATTGATTTATCTGGGTAAGTTCCTCTGCCGGCCTTATTTACAGACCTAGGTTAACAATATATTACAAAAGACTTAAAAGTATCTTGATAGACCCTGTTTGTTATGACAATACTGATATTTTTGGAAATGAGTCCTGGAAATTGAACCCGAATTTAATTGCTGATGAGCTAAAAAATGATTAAATTTATTGCATTGTGGGTGAATCCTACTTCGAAATTGAAAAATCTCCTTTTTCGTCTTTTCAATTACTAATTTTAACCAACTCTGAAGTACACAAATTATGGCGCACGAAAGAATTGAAGTTGACCTGCCACTTGCCAAAGTCTATGAATACTTAAGTGATCCAACTTATTTCCCTCACTTCTTTGAACGAATCGAAAGAGTTAAGAAAATTAACTCTCAAACTTTTGAATTTTCTACTACGCTCGGTGATGAAAAGTTTGAGTGGACTACGAATATTATCGATGATCTGCGAAACACCCGGTTTGCCTGGATTACAATTAATGGTAATCTGAATCAAACGGGGACTATACGCTTTACTCCCTTGGATAACGGCGAACGCACTCGGGTTGATTTAAGTCTTGATTACAGGACATTCTACGGTGAGCCCGAAGAAGAACTAGCCAAATTTATACAAGGGTTGCCGGCACAAATGAAGAAGGACCTGCAGCGTTTTAAGGAGGAGGCTGAAAGCGGTGCCTTTAAACAAAAGGCCGAAGATACGATTACCGATATGGAAAAAGCCGATGCTGAGGCAGAAGCCGCAGCAGAAGAAGAAGCGGCAGCTTAATTACTTTGAGATGTATCAAAAATGCGCACTTTATGGAGTGCGCATTTTTTTTATGACGTTATTAACCCCATTATGAATTTATCTTCCTTCCGTAAAGACATTGGGGCTAAAAAACCGCATTTTCTGCTTCTCGGTCATCCAGTGGCTCATAGTTGGTCTCCCCTTATGCACAATACAGCCCTAAAATACTATGGAGCGGAGGCCCGATATTATGCTGTAGACTTGCACAGCAGTGAACTTACTGAACTCGCTACATTTTTTAATTTTGATACTTTTCTCGGGGCAAATGTAACAGTTCCTTATAAACAGCTTATCGGTGATTATTTGGATCATATCGATCAGTCTGCCCTCGAGATTGGTGCCGTAAATACGATTGTCAAAGATGGATGTCGTTTGGAAGGCTTTAATACCGATATCTATGGTTTCCTTTCTCCATTGCGGGATATGGAAATTGAGCTTGCCGATCAAAATGCTATAGTATTTGGTACCGGTGGAGCTTCAAAAGCCATAGTAGCAGGATTATTGGAATTCGGTATCAGGGAAATTTATCTTGTCTCCCGGAATCCTGGTAAGGTTACAGCTTTTGAAAACTCTGACAGTGTCAGAGTAGTAGCCTATCATGAATGGACGACATGGGCCGAAAACGCCTATATTATTATTAATGCTACGCCCTTAGGTATGCATCCCAAAGTGAAAAAATCACCCGTCCGCGATACCGAGAAACAATTTTTGGCCGATAGAATCTGTTACGATATTGTCTATAACCCGTTAAAGACAGAGTTCCTCAGACAAGCTGAATCAGTTAACGCCCAAACGATTGGGGGACTGGAAATGTTGATTCAGCAGGGTAGCCGATCCTTTGAACTTTGGACCGGGAAATCCTTTCCATTAGAAATCGTTAGAGAGAAACTATATGAAAACATCCGAGACTGAATTTTCTCTTATTCAACCCGCTTTGTTGAAAAACAATGATTCGATCAGGGCGTGGTTTACCCGGAAAAATGGGGGTTTTAGCCAATCGGATTCTGCGATTCCGGGTTTGAATCTCGGATTCAACACGCCTGATCCCAAGGAAATAGTTGCGCGTAACCGCTTGGCATTGATGGATAGTCTTGGGCTTGACCAAGAATGGGTAGCTTATGCTGACCAGGTGCATAGCAATCGAATACGATTAGTAACCCAGGGGGGCACATATCCCTCTACGGATGGGCTAATTACCGAGGTGCCCGGCCTAACTCTGGGAATTCAAGTTGCCGATTGCGCAGCAGTACTACTCTGGGATTCTGAAAAAAAGATCATAGCTGCATTACATGCCGGATGGCGGGGAGCAGCAGGTGACATTGTGCCCAGGGGAATAGAAATGATGACAGCACAGGGCGCTGATGCTAAAAAGATAAAGGCGTTTGTAAGTCCATGCTTGTCTCTCAAAGATTTTGAAGTGGGCAATGAGGTTGCAAATTTATTTCCCGGTGAGTATGTGGACTATGAACGTTTTGCAAAGCCCCACGTTGACCTAAAACGTTATTTGAGGCATCAAATGGAATATTCCGGACTGTCGGAGGCAAATATCGAAGTTCGTGAGGAATGTACAGTTGCACAGGGTCATGACTTCTATTCCTATCGAAGGGAAGGAAAAAAGAGCGGTCGAATGATGGCTCTTATCCAGATTTCGGATTAAATATAGAACCAAGCAAAAACGTTTTGAGAGTTTCCTATTCCAGCGGTTATTATGCTCCAATCCCAAACGAGCATATATTCCCAATGAAGAAATTTACGGGGCTTTACCGGTATCTTACCGAAGAAAATATTATTCACCCGAGCGATATAATTGAGCCTACTATGGTGGATATGGCTAACCTGCTGACGGTACATACCAATCGTTATTCAAAAGGGATCATGAAAGGGACATTGGGCCGCAAAGAGGTGCGTCGGCTGGGATTGCCCTGGTCCGAAAGGCTCGCTATACGGTCGAGACTGGCTGTACAGGGTACAATCAATGCGGCATTAATGGCACTACAGGACGGAATTGCCGGGAACATAGCAGGGGGTACTCATCATGCGATGCCGGATTACGGAGAGGGCTTTTGTGTGTTTAATGATGTGGCGGTTGCAATAAAAGTACTTCAACAATCGATGTGGGCACGTAATATCTTGGTGGTTGATTGTGATGTCCACCAAGGTAATGGGACGGCAGAAATTTTCAAGGATAATTCGGAGGTATTTACTTTTTCTCTTCATGGTGCAAAAAATTATCCCTTTAAAAAACCACCTTCCACAATCGATATCGGATTGCCTGACAAGACGGGCGATAAACGTTATCTAAAAACGTTAGGTGATGCATTGGACCATATTTTTAATCAGTTTGACCCGGACCTTGTTTTCTATCTCGGGGGAATAGACCCTTTGAAGAGCGATCATTTTGGTCGACTTTCTCTTTCCATGAAGGGACTCGAACAGAGAGATCGTATGGTCATCCGAAAGGTCACCAATGTTAATGTACCGCTTGTATTGCTTCTTTCCGGGGGATATGCTCCCACATTAAGAGAAACAGTATATGCCCACGCACTAATGTTCAAAGCAGCCAGGGAACTCGTCTATTGATAATACTTGTTTGTATTTAAATGGTACACTTAAATGAATATTCAATTCTGAGTTCTACCTGTTTTTATCTATCTTCGAAACTCTTTTTTAATGAATTAAACAGATTACTTGCATCAAAAAAGCATTGTCATATTAGGTTCGACCGGCTCGATCGGAGAACAGACCCTTGAGATTATCAGGGAGCATCCTGATCAGTTTCGTGTGGTTGCCCTAACCTGTAACAGCAGTTGGGAAAAATTGGCCGAGCAGGTTGAAGAGTTCCATCCAAAGTATGCACTGTTGTGTGATAAGGGATCTGTTGGGAAACTGAATGAGCGACTGAACGGATCTTCTACAAAGATTTTGACGGGAACCAGTGATTTGCTTGAACTGGCTACCCTTGACGAAGCTGATATCATACTTAATAGCCTGGTGGGGTTTGCGGGCTTTGAACCAACGGTTGAAGCATTGAAAGCAGGAAAAAAAGTGGCACTTGCAAACAAAGAATCTTTGGTGGTGGGTGGCAGTCTGATCAACGAATTGATTGGAGAAAAACGAGATCAGCTGATCCCCGTGGATTCCGAACACAGTGCCATGTTGCAATGTTTGGTTGGGGAACCCCAGGAGCAGATAGAAAAACTGGTGATAACGGCCAGCGGAGGACCTTTTCGTACTTGGACAAAAAAACAAATGCAGGATATCTCGGTTGCGGATGCACTGAACCATCCCAATTGGTCGATGGGAGCCAAGATTACGATCGATTCGGCCACGATGATGAATAAAGGGCTTGAGATTATTGAAGCACATTGGTTGTTCGATATGCCGCTTTCGAAAATAGAGGCGGTAGTGCATCCCCAGAGCGTAATCCATTCGATAGTCACTTTTGCGGATGGTTCAAGTAAGGCACAGCTCGGCCCGCCAACAATGAAAGTGCCAATTTTATACGCTTTGACCTATCCTGATCGTTATAAACTTGATGCACCGCGCCTTGATTGGCAAACGGCTTTTGATTTAACATTTGAGCCCGTTGATTATGAAAAGTTTAGATGCATACAGCTGGCGATTGAAGCAGCGGAAGAAGGCGGGTTGGCTCCTGCTATTCTGAATGCTGCGAATGAAGTGGCTGTGGATAGATTTCTAAAGGAAGAAATTATGTATATTGAGATTCCCCGGATTATTGATTCTTGTTTGCAAGAGTTAAATAATTCTGAAACAATATCATTGGAATCACTTAAAAATATTGATCTAAAGGCCAGGAAACTGGCATCAACTATTTAATTGTACTGAACGCTACATGGATTGGATTGTAAGTTTATTATCGACCTTGGCAATATTTGCAGCGGCCTTGCTAATACTCGTGTTTTTCCACGAACTGGGGCATTTCTTAGCTGCAAAACTTTTTGGGATGAGGGTAGAGCGCTTCTCATTGGGGTTTCCTCCCCGCATCTTTGGTATCAAAAAGGGTGATACGGATTATTGCATCGGTGCTACACCGCTTGGGGGCTATGTAAAGATTTCCGGCATGCTCGATGAGAGTATGGATACCGATTATCTTGAGGAGGAGCCGAAACCCTGGGAATTCAGGAGTAAACCTGTTTGGCAGCGTATCATTGTGATTTCGGCTGGGGTGATTTTCAATATGATTTTAGCAGCAATCATATATGCATCTCTTGCCTTTACCACGGGTGACATGAAAGTGGATTTAAATAGTGTAGACGGTATTTACGTTTCCCAAGGTTCACTAGCATCCCAAGTGGGTTTTCAAACAGGAGACAGGCTGGTAGGCGTTAATGGACATGAAGTGAAGTATTTCCAGGATTTATTTGCACCGAATGAAATGACGGCTTCTTCACTATCGTATGTAGTTATCAGAAATGGAAAACGAATCAACATTCCGGTTGCGGATACTTTGTTAAATGACATTGGTAAAAAAGGATTCTTATCTCTTAGTAATGCTATGCCTAATCTCCCCATAAACCAGGTAGTAGCAGGTACCCCTGCCGATGAAGCTGGACTCAAGGCCGGCGACAAAATTGTATCCATTAATGGTCACCCCATGCATTATATGGAACAGACGATATCAACCATTGGTGAATCCAGTGATACACTTTCGATAGCTGTCGAGCGGAATGGGGCCGTTAAGCTTTTTAAAGTTATGCCTAACCAAGACAATAAACTCGGCATCGTTTTTCAGCCTTCCATTGCTGATAATTTTGAAATCCATACCTTCAATTACGGTTTATTTGAATCTTTGACTGTAGGAATTCAGAAGACAGGGGATACAGTCACGGGAATTCTCCAGGGTTTTCAGAAAATGTTTTCCGGCTCTATTTCTATTCGTGATAATTTAGGGGGGCCGGTGGCCATAGCAAATGTTACAAAACAGGCTACAGAAGCTGGGGGGGCCGTCGGGTTCTGGAATATTACCGCATTCCTAAGTATAACGCTTGCCATCATGAATATTCTCCCCATTCCGGTGCTCGATGGTGGTCATTTGATGTTTTTGATTTATGAGGGAATTACAAGGCGAGAACCTTCCCCAAAAGTACGTATGGCATTGCAACAGATTGGTTTTTTGCTCATCATTGCTCTCTTTATTTTCGTGACATTCAACGACATTCTAAGACAGTTCGGCTAAAATTATATTCCATATGTTTGCACGCGACGGATATACAACAATATTCGTAACCGTAATTTTTGCTTTGTTGGTAAGCGCAGGCGCTTATTACATGGATCACTGGACTTCGTATCTTATTTATGCAGCCATGATCCTGCTTGTGGCGTTTATCTTATTTTTCTTTAGAGACCCGGATAGGGAAATTCCGCCGGGCGAAAATATTATTTTATCGCCGGCAGATGGGGATATTGTATTGATTAAAGAGGTGCGGGAAAATAGATATATCAAAGGACCTGCAAAACAGATTAGTATATTCTTGTCTCCGCTTAATGTGCATGTCAACAGATTACCCGTATCGGGAATATTGGAGTATCTGGAATATGAACCGGGTATCTTTCTCGTAGCCTATGATCACCGGGCCTCTGATCTTAATGAACGAGCTGATTTTGGGGTTCGGCATGTATCTGGGACAAAAATATTTTTCAGGCAAATTACCGGTTTTTTAGCACGACGAATAGTGTATCATATTAAAAAGGGGGATCAATTGAAGGCTGGCGAGCGATTTGGAATGATGAAGTTTGGGTCAAGAATGGATATACTTGTTCCGGCTGATATTGAACTTAATATTTCTGAAGGAGACAAGGCCGTAGCCGGAGAAACAATTTTAGCTACTATCAACGTATAAAATGAAATATCCAATACAGAAGTGGAAGCGTTTTCGTCGCAGACGTAAAAAGAAGAAAAACGGTCGCAAGCGGAAACCGATTCCTCGGACGGTTATACCCAGTTTCTTTACACTGATGAACTTGTTTTGCGGTTTTCTGGCCATTATAAGCATTTCTGAGGATCGATTGTTTTTTGGAGCATGGCTAATTGTTTTCGCCGGTCTTTTTGATGCGCTGGACGGTTTTATGGCCCGCCTGTCCAACGCCACAAGTCCCTTCGGCATTGAGCTTGATTCTATCAGTGATGTTGTATCTTTCGGGGTGGCACCGGGCTTTTTGCTCTACTCATTCGGATTGAGCAACATGCCGTTTGTGGGGATTATTTTAAGCGCCTTGCCTCCTTTGTGTGGAGCCGTAAGGTTGGCACGCTATAATGTCGATGCACAGGAAACCCGGAAAGATTATTTTACTGGTCTCCCGATTCCGGCCCAGGCTATTATAATTTCTGCTTTTTACCTGACTTTCTATAATCGTCTGGAAGTCTTTGAGGGAATGAAGTATGGACTCAATACGGTGCTGGTTCCCATCATTGTTTTATTGTCATTCATCATGGTGAGTACTATCCCTTTCGATAAAATACCGAGCTTTGATCGGGAGTCAATCCAAAAACACAAGGGAAAAATCAGTCTTTTTATTTTCTATGGCTTACTCATTTTGTTCTTCCAAGAGGTTGGACTTATGTTGGTTTTTTCTGCATTTATCCTAAAAGGGCTTATCCTTGGAGCTATCTCTTTCTGGAAAGAGGCTTTTGGCAAGTCTGAGGAGTTTCCGGAAGAAGGATATTAGGCTTTTGGTTGACCAGTATGTCCTGAGCGCTTGCCGATTAGTACACAATATAGATTTTACTATTCCATGAATAAACGTTTTGATTTTAGAATAAGGCATATTATCTTCATGGCGTTATGTTAAAAGCAACTAATCTAAATCTGAATTGGTGGTGGCCCGTAAAAACATACAAGCGGGCAGTGGCCGGACTATGATTTAAATTAGATAAAGATTTTTTTAGAACCCACTGCAGGAAACTGGAGTGGGTTTTTTTATTGCATGGAAATTTTAAAAGTCATTATGTCGTCCTGAATTTATTTCAGGATCTAAAAGAATCAGGCTTCTAATGCAGTTAGAAGAATTTAAAAAATTATCAAAAAAATATACGGCCATTCCGGTTTATCGCCGTTTGATGGCGGATGTATTGACTCCTGTATCCCTGTTTCTCAAACTTCGAAATCAATCCGCTTATCCTTTTTTGCTGGAATCGGTGGAAGGTGGAGAGCAGGTAGCCCGGTATTCTTTTCTCGGACGAAATCCCTACCAGGTGTTGCAATACGATGGGAATGAGGTGACAATCGAACAGGGAGGGCAGCAAGAGAAAGTAGATCAGCCCTATTTCGAAGCACTAAAAAAGCTCACAACGCAACACTGCGAGCCCAAGCTCCCGAATTTACCTCGTTTGACGGGAGGGGCGGTAGGTTTTTCGTCCTTTGATACGGTTCGGGAAATAGAAGAATTAGCGGAAGCGCCCTCCGCAGACAGTGGTATTCCTGAGGCAATTTGGGCCTTTTATGATGAGATCTTTGCCTTTGATCATGTCAGACAACAGATTATCATAATCAAGACTATCTTTACCGATGATAAATCAAATGAAGTCGAAAATTTATATGCTCAAGCTCAAAAGCGACTCGATGAACTCGAAAAATTGGTATATCAGCCCGTACCAGAAACTGAGTCGTTCACAATAAATCCCGATAAACTGTCGAGCAATTTTGAACAGTCCGAATTTGAATCAATTGTTCAAAAAGCCAAAGATCATATTTACGAGGGGGATATTTTTCAGGTGGTTCTTTCACAGCGTTTCGAAACCGATTTCAGTGGCGATCGCTTTATGTTGTATCGTGCGCTGCGAATGGTTAATCCATCCCCATACCTGTTTTTTCTGGATTTTGACGATTTTGCACTTGTAGGTTCATCACCTGAAGTGCTTGTTCGCGTTCAGGATAGGAACGTACAGCTTCTGCCAATAGCAGGGACACGTCCGCGTGGGAATACTCCGGAGGAAGATGTTGAACTTGAGAAAGATCTCAAGAATGACCCAAAAGAAATAGCCGAGCATGTTATGCTGGTGGATCTTGGGAGGAATGATCTATCGCGCGTTTGTACGCCTGGAACGGTGAGACCGGTTCGGGAGCAGGTAATTGAACGATATTCTCATGTGATGCACATTGTATCCGACATAAAAGGGGAACTTTCTAGTGAACAAAACGCTGTGGATGCTCTGATGCGGTGTTTTCCGGCCGGGACGGTGACCGGAGCCCCAAAGATAAGAGCGATGGAAATCATTGATAAGCTGGAACCGACGAAACGTGGTCCATATGCTGGCGCTGTTGGTTATTTTGACTTTTCCGGCAATATGGATACATGCATCGCAATTAGGACAATGGTGGTTACCGATTCAAAAGTGCTTATACAGGCGGGGGCGGGAATTGT
>JASFMR010000050.1:0-25964 GCA_050117475.1 Balneolaceae bacterium
ACTGCTTGTCTTCTTTCACAAACAGCTCGGGATTTACTTGAGCCCGCAAATCCGTAATAGTCAGCGGCAATAATCCAAAAATCATCCATACGGCATGACTCCTGACTACCGC
Source organism: Balneolaceae bacterium (assembly GCA_050117475.1). Classification (GTDB taxonomy): domain Bacteria; phylum Bacteroidota; class Rhodothermia; order Balneolales; family Balneolaceae; genus Fodinibius. The sequence goes on from JASFMR010000050.1 coordinate 113, forward strand.
TCGCAATTGCGATGTATTGAAAGGTATACACCTCTCCCATTGTTTTAAGATTTCCATGTTTTTCTCTCTTGATTGTCACAGAAATCGATTTTTGAGTGGTATCGATTTCTGAAGTTTTATTAGTGGCAATGTCTCTTTTTTTTCGAAAAGAACCTGTAAAAAGCCCTATTATTTTAATGTAATATATCCTTTACCGTGTGATTACCGTCGTTGATCACTCCCGCCAAATGATTCGTCCCATTTACCGTTATTAACCTAAATTTTAGCCATCACCTTACCGCAGGCCACCCCATAATGGGTTTTCATCACGTCCGCTATCGGTTGTCAGTGGAGTTGAATTGGTACCGTCAGTATTGATCGAATAAACATCAATATTTGAACCCTGGATTCGCTCGTAAATAATTTGTGTACCATCCTCTGACCATACCGGATTCCGATTCGAATAGATATCATTCGTTAGATTCTGGGGAGATCCGCTGCCATCAGCATTCATTAGGAAAATATTATACACCCCACTTCCAATATCACGCTCAAAAGCGATTTGACTGCCATCAGGCGACCAAGAGGGATTTCCCTCGGAAGCAGTATTATCGGTGAGCTTGACAAGCGGGCTGCCGCCATTTGCATCAACCAGAAATATCTCGGATATCGTCTGCATCAAATCCCCAATATACAATTTGATTACCCGTGGGAGACCAAACAGGATCATGCCCCTCTGTTAAACTGTCCGGAGGCGAACTGCCGTCTGAACTAACGACATAGATCGAGGAATAAACTTCAAAAACAATTTGACTGCCGTCAGACGACCAGTCGGGATCCGACCCACCGAGGGCTGGGCTTGTCAAATGAACAGGGGAGCCACTGCCATCTGTGTTCATTATTGTAATTCCATTAGGGCCTCCAAAAGCGATCTCGCTTCCGTCTGGTGAAAATGCCGGGGCTTCTCCTCCCTGGGTGGTAATCTGTATAGGCGAACTGTTGCCATTGGTCTTCACCGCGTAAATGTTGCTAAAATCATCAATAGCCTCGTACGCCACGGTATTTTTATCCGGAGAGATAACCATCTCTTCCTTACCGAACCGGTCGTTAGTCAGACTCACCGGGGGATCGCAACACTCGGCATCCATTGTATAAATCTGTTCATAGGTAGTTCGGTTGCTAATAAACAGAAACTGCCGTTTCACGTTATCACATACCACTTCAAAATTAGCTTGAGTGGTATCTCCGGCCGAAATATCAAACTGAACCGGGTTCTTATCCACTACCCCACAATTTGCTACAATATCACTGAGCTCTGCATGATGCCGGCTGGCTATTAACCCGGAAACATAAATCGTATCCACTAGGTCTGTGGCTATCCCGTCAAGATCATCCACCTTCAGAACATACCCGTCGGGATCGATATCATAGACACTCAAACCAGAGGCATCTATTGAAATAATCGTTTCTAGTATTCCAGTAGAAATCACATCAAAAGACGGACTCAGCGTCTTTTTTCCGTCCACTTCCAACTGTATAGCACCGGATTGAGCTCCATCTGGTACTTGCGTAACCAATTCCGTCTCGCTTGCCTGCTGCACCCCGGAGATCACCCCGCCATTGAAGGTGAGGATATTATCAGAAGCCGTCGGGCTAAAATTCATCCCACTGATCGTCAGCTGCGTACCGACTTTCCCGCTGTCCGGCTCTACGGCCGTTATCCCCGGCATCTGCTTTTCGACGGTAAAAAATTGGGCCCGACCGCCGTTCGTCCGCCAACGACAACCTGTACAGCCCCACTCGCCGCTTCATCAGGCACGGCCGCCTCGATAGCGGACTCCGAAGCTGAGGTTACATTGGCCAGTACCCCGTTGAAGGTCACTTTATTGGCTGAGGCCGTTTCGGCGAAGCCACTCCCTTTGATTGTTACCGTGGTTCCAGTCGGACCTGAGGTGGGGCTGATGGAGGTAATCTGCGGGTCCGGGCTGGTGCTGGTTCCTTTATCCCTACAGCCGTTGAAGGCCATCATACACAACATCATTAGACTAGCTACTGTAGTAATTCTCATAACATCTATATCAATTGGCCTTCTAATTTGGTCTCCACTGCGGTAGAATGTCATCGTCGCCCGGGCGATGCGTTATCTGCCTCAAATCCGAACCATCCGGATTCATCGTCCAAACCTCCAAATCGCCGCTGCGGTCACTTTCAAATGCAATGCGTGTGCCACCAGGTGACCATACAGGGTGACGGTCCTGAAAGGCAGGCTCATTAGTAATATTCATTACATTTGATCCGTCGGCATCCATCACCCAGATTTCATAAGTTGTTACTTCAATGTGTTGAAAAACAATCTGAGACCCGTCCGGCGACCATTTAGGTGCTTCGGTCACACCCGGCATGTTTGTTAGTTGAGTCTGGTTTGAACCGTCGGCATTCATCACCCAAATATTAGCAGACCGTTGAAATGCAATTTTCGTACCGTCGGGTGACCACTGGGGTAGCTGGTCAAAACCGGCAGCATTTGTCAACTGTGTTTTGTTGGAACCATCCGAATCCATTATCCAAATTTCAAGATCACTACTGCTACTATCGCTATCAAAAACAATTTTTGACCCATCGGGGGACCACTGGGCATTTGCTTCTCCACCGGGCTCACTTGTTAAATTAGTTTGGTTAGTTCCATCAGCGTTCATTACCCATATATCAGAAATTCCAGAGCGGAAACTCTCAAACAGAATCTGGCTGCCATCCGGGGACCAACGAGGTTTTTGATCGGAACTTGGATTATTTGTCAAGCTTACGGGGTTTGAGCCATCGGCATTCATCACCCAAATTTCATTATTGCCAGAACGATCGCTTCTAAAAGCAATTTGGGTGCCGTTTGGCGACCAACGGTACTGATCGTCCATACCCGTCGAACGGGTCAAATTCATTTCATTCGCTCCATCAGCATCTATCGACCAAATCTCGTTATCACCGGTTCGAGTACTCATAAATGCAATTTTCCCAATTTCTGTACATGTAATACTAAAAGAAGTAGAAGTTTTTGGCCCATTCGAAATATTTACCGTACGAGGATTTGTGCCGTTTGATGAACAATTATCTGCAATATCCTTTAGCTCCATTTCATATTCCCCGGCTTCCAAACCTTTAAAAGTAACAGTATCGTTTTTACTTAAAGCACGAAGTTCTCCCGTGTCAAGTTTTAGTGTATAGCCATCGGGATCAAGATCGGAACCGGATGTCGATACAGAAACCTCCAAGGTGCCTGATGTTATCACTTTAAACGAAGGGCTAAAGGTCTTCTTTCCATCCACCTCTACCTTGATCGGCCCGGATTCTGCCCCGTCGGGTACTTGCATAATCAGTTCTGTCTCGCTGGCCTGTTGCACTTCAGATATAACGCCCCCGTTGAAAGTGACAATATTATCGCTGGGCGTCGGACTGAAATTCATCCCGGTGATGGTCACCTTCGTACCGACTTCGCCGCTGTCCGGCTCTACAGCGGTTATCCCCGGCATCTGCTCTTCGACGGTAAAATTGGGCCCGACCGCCGTTCGCCCGTCAACGACAACCTGTACAGCGCCACTTGCCGCTTCCTCAGGCACGGCTGCCTCGATAGCGGACTCTGAAGCTGAGGTTACATTGGCCAGCACTCCGTTGAAGGTCACTTTATTAGCTGAGGCCGTTTCAGCGAAGCCGCTCCCTTTGATTGTTACCGTGGTACCGGTCGGACCGGAGGTGGGACTGATAGAGGTAATTTCAGGGGCCGGACTGGTGCTTGTTCCTTTGTCACCGCATCCGATTAACGAGGAGGTTAAAAATACCAGAAGTATAATTCCTTTATACATAATTCCCTCTCACTTACTAAAATGGAAATCAGGCTAACACATGACAGGAGATCCCAATCGGGTCATCATTTCGTTATGTTATAATCCCATACACTACTAAAACCATCCCGATTAAGCCGCCTTAAAGCAACTTGAATGTACTGTAACCATTCCGAAATGAACAAGACATCCCATTTTATTACCGAATCGATAAGTAAGTAATGGAAGCCGGGCAAAAGGAAATATCAATCATGGCCCAAATCCTGTTAAAGATGTTGCATATCTATCCGCTACCGAAATCATTTTACCCGTTTACGGTAGTCGGACGGTGTGCAATCGAATTCATTTTGGAAACACTGTGAAAAATAGGAGGGGCTGTGGAATCCTACATGATACGCCACTTCCGAAATTTGCATCTCATCTTGGGACAGGTATTCCAGCGATTGCTGCAACCGATATAGCTTAATCAACCGATTAGGATTAAGATCCAAAGCATTTTTTAATTTTCGATACAGTTGGGAACGGCTCACCTTGAGGAAGCGGCTGAATGTTTCAACGTCCAAATTTTCATCCTTCCCGTGCACGGCCAGCACTTGTTGCAAGTTTCTCAGGAACGGGTGGTCTGTTTTCGTTGCAAACCTCTCCAGTTCCTCCAACCTTTTACGCACCGTCGCCATACGGGGCGCAAACTCTTCTTTGGGATAATACTCCAGAATCCGTTCCCCTCCGGGCCCGGTAACCAGCAACGAGATATTACCATCGCTTCGATAACGAGTGATATCCATGACAACTCCTGAATCATAAACGATATTTCCCTTGCGATCCATCGTGGCATACACCGGCTGTTGCAACAGGTTAATATAGACCCCGTTGCTTTTTCTTACCCTAAAATTATAGTTGACTGAATGCTTGTTAATTTCTTCCTCTGAGGCTCCAGACAAGAGTCCCAAAAATTTGGATACAATCTTATTAAATGCCTCCTTATCGTTGGGATGCATGATCTCAAAAGTGGCCTCAATACCTTTGGAAATAAATTCATCATCATATCCCAACAACTTTTTGAGCCCTTCACTCAAGTACTCATATTTTCCGGTTTGCCAATCCAGGATATAATTGTAATAGGGACCCGTATGTTTGTCATACAACAGTTTGTCGGCGGGGTAGAGAGAGGATTTATAGCTTGACAGGTCCTTATCAAAAGGCTGGGATAGCATAAAGGCTCGAAAATCATCGAGTGAATCAAATGTCGGCATTGCTACTACCTCTGATAACCTTACGACCCAAAATTTCTACTTTACCATGAAGCGTTCTGTACCCTCACTCTACTTATTTCATTCGCAAAAATCAAAACACCGTTGAATATTCAGCACCTTTTAAGATATTCTAAGATTTCCGGTTTGGTATTCAACATCCCAATATTATTGTTAATTTAGCCCTTGGCATAGAAACCCAGATTATTTTCATTAAAAGCATGACAAACCCGTACCGATCCCTAACGCTCACTTTTACATTAGCTTTTATATTTTTCCTGGCAGGCTGTAGCACCTCGCAGATAAAACAGGCTGAACAGGTCATCCGGAATACACAGGAACACTTTGCCCCGGACAGCCGCACAGCTCTTTTTATGATATCTGCCCATGCCCAAAACGGGAAGCTGCTGCTAACCGGGGAAACTAATTTGCCGGCGGCCAAAGATGCCCTGCTCGATTCTTTAACCCTAATACAAACTGGAGTAGTTGACAGTATCTCAGTACTCCCCTCCCGGGATTTAAATGGTCAAATCTATGGAATTGTAAATAACTCCGTGGCTAACGTACGTTCAAAGCCGGCACATGCAGCCCAACTTGCTACCCAGGCAACCTTGGGTATGCCCCTGAAAGTGCTAAAAAAACAGGGGGAATGGTACCTGGTGCAAACCCCAGATGATTATATATCCTGGGTGGATGCCGGCGGATTCCAGCTCATGGACAGAAAAAAATATGATGCCTGGGTTTCCGGCCCAAAAGTTATCTATCTGGAAACCTTTGGCGCCTCCTTGCAAGAACCGTCCGCAGAGGCCCAGAAAGTTTCCGACTTGGTTGCAGGCAGCGTGCTGGCCCTTGATAAAACCGTGGGTAGTTATTTTAAAGTTCGCTACCCGGATGGTCGGACGGCCTATATCCCACGGTCGGAATCTATGCCCTTCGACCAATGGCAAGCGTCAGTAAAACTGACGCGCGGCAACCTGGTTGAAACAGCCAAAACGATGATGGGAGCCCCTTATTTATGGGGAGGAACATCAACCAAAGGGGTCGACTGTAGCGGCTTTACTAAAACGATATACTTTATGAACGGCCGGATCATTCCCCGTGATGCTTCACAACAGGTATTTGCAGGAAAACCCATTGATACCTCAGATGGTTTTGGAAATCTTCAGCCGGGTGACCTGTTGTTCTTCGGAACCCCGGCAACAGACTCAACCAACCAACACGTTGTACATGTAGGCATGTGGATTGGAAACAATGAGTTTATCCATTCGTCGGGGCGCGTGCATATTAGCAGTGTGGACCCAACTGCTGACAATTTCGACCGGTACAACCTGAATCGGTTTCTGGAAGCCAAACGCTATGTGGGTAACCGGCGGGGCAATATCCTAAATGTAGCGCAAATGTATCAACTCAATTAATATTCGTTTTCAACGTCATCCTCAGATTCATCGGGGGCCATTAGGGCAATGTTTGTTAATGGCAATTTGATTTGCGTATTTACATCATCATCAGAGCTGTGATCATAAAATATTCATTAATCCTAGTACTATGAAAAGAGCTTGCTCAATCCCTGCCCTCTTAATTGTATTTCTGACTTCATTTTCACTACCGAGAGCCCAAGCCCAATTAGGAATCCGGGCAGGCATAAATTTTGCAAATTTCCATGATAATCCCGGCAATTTTGATCCCGATTCAAGAACCGGTTTGATGATCGGCGGGTACTATAACTTCAACATACCCATGAGTCCGGCGTCAATTCAACCCGAAGTCCTCTATACCCAGAACGGTTATGAAGACGGAGGGACGACACTTAAACTTGACTATCTTCAAATACCCGTCCTGGCAAAGTTCACCTTTGCTCCCGGACCCATTTCTCCCAAAGCATACATCGGACCCTATGTAGGATTTGTTTTGAATAATGAATTTAGCGGCGGAGTGGTTATACAGGAGAGTGATAAGGCTCAAACGGATTTTGGAGGAATACTGGGTGCAGGTATTGATTTTAATGCAGGAGTAACCAAACTAAATCTCGGAATACGCTACGGTTTTGGCTTTAGGGATGCTCTTGAGAGAGGCCAGGGCAAAAACAGCGTGTTATCCATCGTTGGCGGCATTAGCCTTTGACGGCTGATTTTCCGGATAGGGGATCCGGCACCTGGACCTCCGTAAGATTCAATTATCGACCGGCACGATCTGGCCGGTGGGAGTGATTTTTTGACCCGGGCCCGGCTTGCTCATGGGAAAATCGTCAATAGGCACGTTGGGGTCGCGGTCATAGGGAACGTAATGTACGTGCGAACCGTGTGATACCGCGGTATACGGCTTGGGGTTAAACATACCCAGAGCGTCTGCCAAGGCAAAGCCGGCAATCACAATCACCAAAGTGATAAAAGTGTATTTCAGTTTATTTCGGGAGGTCATAATGAGAACATTTCTTTTTTCAGATTACCCGGTAAAAAGATAATGTTGTTGGATTGATAACCGAAATACTATTTTAATTATTGTGGCTAAAATATAAAAGGCGGTGGATCATGCTGCGCAAACTCATATATCTAAACTGGACGGCCTTCCTTGATCGGCTGACCAAGTTCCAGACATTTTTGATGGCGGGTTACATCGTATTCCTGCTTATTTTGTTTTCCAACCTCCTCGGGTCTGCCCTTGTAATCGTCTTTTTTGATAAAAACCCGGTTTTAGTTAAAAACCTCCCTTGGTTTACTTCCGAAACACACCGCCTTATTACTCTTATATTCGCAAATGTTTTATGGATCCTACACTTTTCATTTACCAGTACGCGTTTATTGAACATGGAGAGAAACCGGAAATTACTGACCTTTGGTTATCCGGTAAAAAAACTTAGCCGGCATCTTAACCTGGTAGGATTCTTCCACCCTATCAATATGATTTTCAATCTCACCTGGACTGTTTTCCTGCTTCTGCAGGTGCGTTACCCAATGTATATTCCGGTCGTGCTGGCTGCCATTCTCCTCAATTATGCCATCATTTATTCGATCAAACACCGCTTTCTCAAAATCGTGGAAAAACGCTTTAAGATTATAATCTTTAGTGCACTTTTCCTCATCTTCGGGACTGTGCAGGCCATTGCCATCATTTCCCGTGAGTTTAAATTCATCATCATCCGGTATATGCCGGACGTGACTACCCTGAACAACTACTTGTTTTACAGTCCGGGCGGATTATTACAGAACGCAGCTACGGGAACCTATGACCTTAGCATTGCCTTAGTCATTTATAGTTTTTCGGCGGTCCTGATCTTCCTGATCTTCCGGGATCACCTGATAAAAACGAGAGAAGGATTACAAAAATCCATTCAAGAACAGAAAATTTATAAACACAACCGCCTCTGGCATTTCCTCAAAAAATGGCTGGGGCTTCATGCCGGTAAGTTTTACTACTATATACTTTCCCATTCATACAATAGACTGCAATTTTTAACCATTGCGCTCATCCCGGCAGTCTATATCCCGCTCTTGCTACAGCTCGACAAAAGCTATTATAGCCACCTGCTTATCCCCACCATGCTGGCAGCTATTCCCGTAGCACTGCTGGCGATGGGCATGGCAAATATGTTCGGATATGAAAACAAGGAATTTCTGCTGCACAAACAGTTTCCGATCTCTTTTGAACGACAGCTTAAAGAACGGTTTCTGGGCATTATTGTCGCACCACTACTTATTTTTTACCTAATCACTACTGCTGAAATACTTTACCTGCCCCAGTTGGGCTCTGTCGTTGAAATCTATATTGCCAACACCTTTTTCTTTGTATGCTTCATGCTTGTTTTCATATGGTCTTCCTTTTATTACTACAAAAAGGCAAATTATACCTCGTTTAGCTTCAAACATCCCATCATATCACAAAAAGTAACATTTATGATGACGTTCCTCATTTTTGGACTGGGATATTCCGTTTTTGCCCCCATAGGACAGTATGAAATATACCGGCTTTATGTGATGGGCGCCCTTATTTTAGCGATCACAATATATCTCTGGCGGAATATGAATGTATTGGTACGTGCCTTTGATAAACATATTCTGCATCAAATATGGGTTGAAGCCGACCAATAACCGACCTCCTTGTCAGTTTTACCGGCATCTGGCAATTATTAATTTCATTCCACAAACTAATTTATATCTTAGTAAGCGTATTTTTTAACCATGGGTTATCGGGATGTTCAAAAAGTTGCTTGAGTTTAACTGGAAGCTCTTCCGTCATTCACTGACAGGGGCAAAAATTTCTGTCTTGGCAGTCTATGGCACATTGCTCGTGCTTATTTTCTCCCAAGTCATAAGTACGGTTTACTTGATTGTGATGATGCAAAATAGTGAACTCAGCAATATATTCAGCTGGTACACCCCGGCAAGAGGAAAATTCCTACTGTTGGCTTTTGTCAACCTGTTATGGCTGGCCCAATTTTTCTTTACCAATATCCGGCTGATGAAGCTGGAGGAAAACCGGAAACTGCTCACCATGGGATTTCCTCTCCAAAAACTAGCCAGCTATCTTTCATTGCTTGCCTTTGTACACCCTTTGAACCTGCTGTTTAACGGCACTTGGTTTTTTCTGTTGATGCTACAGTTTGGCAGCCTCTATTATGCACCTTTAGCACTTGTGATAGTATTGGCCAATTTCTCGATCATTTTCTCAATCAAATTTCGCACGCTTAAACTAATAAAGAACTACCAGAAATGGATTTTCGTTATGATCCTTTTTCTTTTGCCCATTATTGGGGTGTCCATCCAGCAACTGCTTTCCAGTTCTTTTTTTGAACAATTCCAGCCCTATATCAATACTTTTAATACTATTGCACTCGCCCTGCCGGGGGGGCTGGTTGTGGCAACCACAATGTCGCAATCTTTTGGTTTGCAAACGGGGATTTTGGTATTCTGTCTTCTGCTTTCGGGAGGTTTGTATCGAGATCATCTCATTAATACCCAGCAAGCACTTCAGGTTCAACCTTCGGATGAGCCCCACCACCTTGAGAACAGTAAATTCAGAAGCTGGCTATGTGATCAATTCGGTAAACACGCCGGAAAATACGTCTACTATGTTGCCACACACCCATATAACAAAATTCAAGCTACCATATTTTTGGGGTTCCCCATCCTGTATATTCCCTTCATGCTTTCCCGAATGGACGAGCTCGGGACTTCAAAATTTATTATCTTGTTTTTTTTCATGTACGCCCCGATGGGGTTCCAACTTATGTTTATGGGCAACCTTTTCGGCTATGAACACCGGGAACTATTAAAAGAAATACAATTTCCGATTTCAGTTAGCCAACAACTGAAACAACGCATCCAGGGCGCCCTGATTCTTCCGCTTACCATGCTAGTCATCGTTAGCAGCACTGAGATGATCATTCTAATGGGAAAAGAAAACCTCTTATCTATATTGTTGGGCAACATTATCATTTTTGAAGTCTTCTCAGCACTTTTTTTATGGAGCTCATTTTACCGGCTAAAAAAAGTAAAGTGGGTTTCTTTCAGCTTCTCACAACCGGTAATTGCGCGATCCGTTCAATTTATATCCGGCTTTATAATGATGTTTCTAAGCGCTGCCCTATATATCTCGTACGGAAGCTTTGAACCATATAAAGATGTTTTTATGGCTGCCCTTGCACTGATATTAGGTTTGGGGATCAACGGTTATATCAATAACATTCAGACAGTATTTACCTCAAAAATCACCCCTCGTTTATGGAACGAGCTATAGATATTAACGGCTTAAAAAAATCATACGGTAAAAAAGCAGTATTAGAAGATTTTGACCTTTCAGTCCCGTCCGGCAATATTTTCGGCCTCATAGGGCCCAATGGCGCCGGTAAAAGTACACTTATCGGTATTCTAACCGGACTATTGGATTATGATGCCGGTCAAATTCTGATTAACGGTTTAGAATTAAATGAAGAAAACGAGCTCAACATCAAGCGACAGGTGGCTTCGGTCCTGCAGCCGCCCCTTCTATTCGAACATTTTACCAGCCATGATTTTTTATACTACATCTGTGACATCTACGAAATACCTACCGAAACTTTGCAACAGAAGGTTAATTCTTTACTGGATTTTCTGGGCCTAACCGAGTTTGAGCATGCTAAAATCAATAAACTTTCGGCCGGTAGCCGCAAAAAGCTTTCTTTCTGTGCAGCAATCCTGACAGAACCCCAAATCCTCTTTTTGGATGAGCCTTTCGAAAGCATCGATGTTATTTCCATCGGCAGAATGAAAACCATACTCAACCACCTGCAGCAGAAAGGGATTACCATTGTTATCACCAGTCACATCCTTGAAATAGTAGAAAACCTATGCGACGATATTGCGATCCTCCACAATCAAAAAATCATCGCCTACCTGGATTCCAAAAGCCGCAAAGAATTACAGGAAGACACCAGCCTCAGTGAAATTTTTGAAAGCTATGTGGAAATTGAAAAACCTAAAGATGATGTTTTGAATTGGCTGTAACCGGGCAGCCTAGATAATACGGAAAGAGCTACAGTTTTCCTCTCTCGACCTTTCAGGACCAGGATTTGATAATCCCTAAAATTCCTGGATTAATGAGAAAATGACACTTTCAAAGACTTTGGTTACATTAAATTAATTGTGACAAATAGATGTAGATATGAGTGTTGCCAACCTTTCTGACAGCTTAAAGCATCCCGCTCACCGCGAGGGTTATTTTGAGCGCCTGCCAAATCATGTCCAGGACTTACGGTCCATTCAGCCGGATGTGTTTGAAGACGTCAGTTTCACCGATTGGAATGAGCTCTCATGGGACAACATGCAACGTCCCTATAAAGTAAAAAAATGGGCTGAGGGCAAGAAACTCTGGGAACAGGAAAGCGGAGAAAAAATGCCTGTGAAAGAGGGGTGGAAACATTTCAACCGATCTTTTCATCAACTTTTCTTAAAAGATGTCCCCGAAGAAAAGCGGACTGTACAGTCCAATCTCTGGAAATCTTTACTCAAAATGGATATCCGAGGTGCCGGGGAAGCCCTCGAAGAGCTTATACAGCTTTTGATTTGGAACAAGGTACATCGCGTGGAAGATGCAATATGGGATCCGCGTGGGAAACGCTCCCTATTTGAGGGACTGGACGTAAAGAAACCTGAAATACTCTTCCTTGGTGCAGCTGACGGTTACGAAGCGATGCAGCTCCTGGCTCAGTACCCCGGCGGACACGCCGTACTGGTCGACTATGACGAATTCTGTAAAACTGACCGTCACGGAAAATTCCCTGCCAGCTATCCTTTCCTAGGGAATAACCCGTCAACCGGTAGCCGGAAAGTTTTCTATAAAGAGGACATGAATATTGACTTTGTCGTAGACGATATTCGCAACCTCAAGTACGGCAAAGAATTTGATATCGTAGTAAGTATCGGATTGATCGAACATTTTCCCGACAAATACAAACATGAAGCTTTTGAAATGCATCGGCGATTTCTTAAAACGGGTGGCTACACCCTCCTCACCACCCCCCGGAGGCAATGGCGAAGCCGAGCCTTTTATACCATAATGAGCGATTACATGAATTACGGATACCGGGAGCTTATGGACGTTTATCAGATGGGCCTATATGCCTGGGAAAATGGGTTTAAAATCCTACGTGCCGGTTATATCAAGGCCCACAACGGACTTATTTGCAAAGTCCGATAGGTCTAAGGAATTACCAAAGGTTAAAAGCTTGACCAAACGGAAGCCTGGATAGAGAGGGGTATTCTGCCACCAAAAAAAAAGCCAGAGTGCCCCCTCGTATGGTTTAACCGATTGGAAACAGGCCACTACTCTTCGGGGGCTTCTACGCCGAAAACGTTTGTTATACGATCAAGCTTTTCCTGTTGTGCGGAAGAGACCTCTCCGTTGCATTCGGCAATCGCATTTAACAACGCTACTGTCACTTGCTTTTTGTGATGGTCGAAATGCTTGCTTCCCCACTCGACAGCTTCATCCACAAGCTGGTCAAGCTGGTCAGTTCCAAGGGCCCCGATGTGCTGCAACGTTTCCTGGTAGTAAGTTTCCAGGCTATAGTTAATATCTTTCAGGGCATTTTTTACGGCTTGTTCTTCACTATAGTCAATGCTTCCGTCAGCTCCTTCAACCCACCAGATTAACACATCAATAGCTTTTTCGTCGCTTAATTCAAATGACATACTCAATAAAAGTTTATTAGTTAATATGTTTTTTAATAAATGTCTTTAAGAAATACTAGAATAACTCTGAGACAACATCGCAAACTGCCTCAAGCATCAATCGATGATCTTCTGTAATAGAATCTTTGGTATGTGAATCAATGTCGAGTTCAGCAACAAATCTTCCGTCTTTCTTAATTGGAACCACGATTTCCGCTTTCACATGTATGCTGCAAGATAGGTAATTGTCTTCTTTGCTAACATCCTGCACAACAAATGTTTCATTCGTTTCCGCTGCCTGTCCACAGATGCCTTTGCCGAATGCAATGCGTGTATGGTCCGTAGGATCGCCTACATAAGGGCCCAGGATCAATTCTCGTTCGGCATTGGGATCAACCAGGTAAAAGCCGGTCCAATCAAATACTTCAACCTCGCCATCCAATAAGTGGCAAATTTCCTTCAGTTTATCGTCGCGGGATTTCCCGGGCTGTGCAACAATATCAGATACACTGTCCACCAATTCTTTAAAATCCCTGACCGCTGTACTACTCATACTAATTATTGTTTCGCTGTTTTGAATTTAGCTTAAATCTAAGATTAAATTTTTCATTACAAAAATATGCCCTCTTTTTTAACAACATCTTAAAAATTCAAACTTTGTTTTCTATCTTTGGGCCTATGTTTAAAGAATTTCTGTTCCAAACCGATTTTTTCAACACCTATTTTTCAGGTACGCTAACACTTTTTTTTGCGGCTTTTACTTCCATCATTTCGGTAGCCAATCCGCTGGCAGCTATGCCTGTTTTCCTGTCGCTTACAGAACATAATAATGCCTCTGAGCGTGCGGCAGTTGCCAAAAAATCATCTTTCTACATGTTTGTAGTCCTCATCATATTTCTGTTGGCGGGGACTTTCATCATGAGCTTTTTCGGAATCAGCCTTCCAGGAATTCGAATTGCCGGTGGCTTGATCATTCTACGAGCCGCCTATGCGATGTTAAATCCGGTGACCACAGAACGCAAAATATCGGAAGAGGCCGAAGAAGCGGCAAAGACAAAAGAAGATATTTCTTTTACCCCCATGGCAATGCCTATGCTTTCCGGGCCGGGCAGCATCGCTGTAGTCATAGGGTTGGCTTCCCAGGCCGAAAATATCCTGGACCTGGGGGTCATGACACTGGCCATAGCCCTGGTTGCCATCATTGCTTATGCCGTTCTAAGAATTGCGCCCTTTTCTGCAAAATATATTGGTCCCACCGGGATGAATGCCATCACGCGAATGATGGGCTTTATCGCCATGGCAATAGGCGTACAATTCATCCTGAATGGCATTTCCAAGTTTTTTGGATTCTAGGGAAATGCCAGCCTACTGCCTTTCCATAATCTTTCGTAAGCCATCGAGCGTAAGCATGGGGTCAATCACATCAAAATAATCGGTATAGGCCCCCACCTTTTCAGATAACCCGCCGGTGGCAATCACGTTGGCTGAACCCATCTGCCCGCGCATACGATCGATAAGTCCCTCAACCATGCATAAATGTCCCAAAACAAGTCCGGACTTCATGGCTTCGGTTGTATTTTTGCCAATGACATTTTCCGGCTTTTCCAGCGGTATCTGGGAAAGCTGTGCAGCCTTACCCACCAGGGCGTCAATCGTAACTTTAAGGCCCGCACAAATAGCACCGCCGATCAGTTCCCCGGGCTTACGCACCGCCATCACCGTGGTGGCAGTCCCGAAATCCACTACAATGCAATTGTCTTTGAAAACGTCATAAGCTCCGACCGCATCAGCAATCAGGTCGGCCCCGACACTATGGGGACTGGCTGTCTTAACCTCGATCCCGGTTTTTACCTCGCCGTTTAAAACCAGGGGCTCAGTATGCGAGCGTTTCTCAAAAACCTCGCTAACCGTATGGGTAAGCTGCGGCACCACACTGCAAATGATGATTTGATCGAAATCATGGAATCCAAGGCCCACCTCTTCAAAGAGGTTTTTAAACAGCATAGCATATTGGTCGGAGGTTTCATCAGCATTGGTCTGAATGCGCCACTGATAGTTCCATTCTCCGTCCCGGGAGGCCCCGATTACAATATTGCTATTTCCGATATCCAGTGCGAGCAGCATAATTATGATATATAAGAGTTGCCGTTATTTCAGACCCAAAAATAGTTCGCCTCTCATCGACTTCAAAATTTGAATAAAAGCAATGATTCTAATATGCTCCAGCAAGTCAATTTTAAACCCACGATAAATAACATGGATCCTGCAGATCGACTTTTGAGATTATTTTCGTACGATGGATGGGCAAATGAGCAGGTTTTAATAAGCCTGCAAGAAAATGCACCCTTTAAGAATTCGGCGGAAGCCGTTCGAACCTACGCACATATTGCAGGGGCACAAGAACTCTGGCACCGACGCATTACAGGCCAATCCCTCGATGAGCTGGAGATTTGGCCCGAATATAACCTGCCCGAGGCCCTTCAAATATTGAATACATACTCAATAAAGTGGAAAGAACTCATTGAAAAAAACCGGGGCAGCCTGGATCGGATGATATCCTACAAAAATTCAAAAGGAACCGCCTATGACACTATGCTTTCGGATATCCTCCACCACGTTATCATACACGGCCAGCACCACCGTGCACAGATAGCTAAATTGTTACGAAATGCAAAAATTACCCCACCCGGTACGGATTTTATCTTTTTTACCCGTTCCAATTAGTATATTAAACCCGAAAACAAGTAATTAAACCCATACGAGGCCTTATTCTGGAACAACTAGACCAAATTCTTGCGGCTTTTTCGAACTTTATGTGGGGGACCCCCCTGGTAATTTTGTTGTGTGGAGGAGGTCTCTTCTTCATGGTTTATTCCGGCTTCGCCCCCTTCCGGTATTTGAAACACTCCCTGGAAATCCTCACCGGGAAATATGACGACCCCGACGCCCCCGGCGATATCAACCACTTTGAAGCTCTTTCGAGCGCGCTCTCTGCCACCATTGGAATGGGAAA
Organism: Balneolaceae bacterium; assembly: GCA_050117475.1. Lineage (GTDB taxonomy): Bacteria > Bacteroidota > Rhodothermia > Balneolales > Balneolaceae > Fodinibius. Next base: position 16,332 of record JASFMR010000050.1, read on the forward strand.
CATCAGCGGCGTGGCAGTAGCTATTACCGTAGGGGGACCCGGTGCCGTATTTTGGATGTGGGTCAGCGCCTTTTTCGGTATTGCAACCAAGTTCTTTACCTGCACACTTTCAATCATGTATCGGGGTGAAGACAGTGAAGGAAAAGTCCAGGGCGGTACGATGTATATAATTCGTGAAGGACTCGGCGGTAAATGGAAACCGCTGGCTTATCTTTTTTCCCTGGCCGGTATTTTCGGGGCGTTTCCAGTATTCCAGGCCAACCAGATGACCCAGATATTAAGAGATGTTATTTATGTACCCAACGGCTGGGTTACCGAACAGGCTCACTTTTGGGGCGATCTTATCACGGGCTTTGGTATCTTTGTCATTGTCTCTATCGTCATTTTTGGAGGTATTAAACGAATCGGCAAGGTCGCATCACGCATGGTGCCCTTTATGGTGATATTGTACCTGGCCTGTGTACTAGTCATCCTGGGGATCCATGTTGATGTGATACCTCATTATTTAGGCCTGATCATCACAGACGCTTTTTCCGCACAAGCGGCCTTGGGCGGGGCCCTGGGGACCCTCATCGTCACCGGATTTAAACGCGCCGCATTTTCCAATGAAGCAGGAATCGGTACCGCGACCTTGGCACACGGAGCCGCCAAAACCAAAGAGCCGGTTCGCGAGGGACTTGTAGCTATGCTCGGCCCGGCCATTGATACACTGCTCGTTTGTTCGCTTACAGCGATGGCCATCCTGGTAACCGGAGTCTGGAAAACGGGCGGAGAGAACGGGATTACACTGACAGCCTCGGCATTTGGTGAAGCCCTCGGTATTTTTGGTCCTACCCTGCTCGTGATATGTGTTAGTGTCTTTGCATTCAGCACCCTATTTACCTATTCCTACTATGGCACCAAATGCCTTGGCTTTCTCATCGGGGCCGAAAAACAGAAATACTACAACTACCTCTACGTCGCTTCCATCGTTTTCGGATCCGTCGTTTCCATAAATGCCGTTATCAATCTTATCGATGGTATGTTTGCCGTGATGGCCATCCCTACCATGCTTACTGCTATTATGCTTGCGCCAAAGGTCAAGGCGGCAGCCAAAGATTATTTTTCGCGTATCGACACGTTTGAAGAATACGAAACGAACATCTTTTAGCGTACCAATAATATTGATCGGGTAAATAGTCAGCTAAGAAAAGAACCGCTCGATAGGGTTCACACTGAAAGCAATTTGCTGTCCCTATGAATAAAAACCCTGTGGAAATTTCGGTAATTATGCCGGTGTTTAATGCCGAGGATACCCTGGATGAAGCTATTCAAAGTGTCTTGCACCAGACGTTCGAAAGTTTTGAGTTTTTAATCATAGATGACGGCTCTAAGGATTTATCTATTGATATCATTAAAGAATGGGCTCAACAGGACTGCAGGATCATCCCCATTTTTAACAATCATCGGGGCATCGTACATACATTGAATACCGGCCTCGAAGATGCTGCCGGAAGATATATTGCCCGGATGGATGCCGACGATATTGCCATGCCTACCCGATTGGAAAAACAAGCAACTTTTCTCAACAATCAACCGAGTATCGGGCTGGTTTCCTGCCGGGTAGAGTATTTGGGCGACAAAAACTCACAAAAAGGCTATGCCCGTTATGTACGCTGGATCAATGGGTTGACCTCCCCGGAAGCGATCCGCCTTAACCGATTTATTGAGTCGCCGGTTGCACATCCTTCGGTAACTTTCCGAAAGGCATTGATAGACCAATTCGGGGCTTATCGCGAGGGCGACTTTCCCGAGGATTATGAACTTTGGCTTCGCTGGCTTAGCAAAGGCGTGCAAATGCAAAAGCTGCCAAAAACATTACTTAAATGGCGGGACAACGAAGGCCGGCTTTCCCGTAACCACCCCCGCTATTCGACCCGGGCTTTTTATAAAATCAAGGCAAAATATCTTGCCCGTTGGCTTAAAAAACAAAACCCGAATCACCCCTATATTGTAGTTTGGGGGGCGGGACGTACCTCCCGGAAGAGGGCAGAACTGCTCATGCAATACGGCATTCAAATCTCCCATTACATTGACGTAGATCCCCAAAAAATCGGACAAGAAATTCACGGCAGGCCGGTATGGTCACCCGAAGACATTCCAAAAAACGGCGCTCGTTTTATCGTATCCTTTGTAGGAAATCGAGGAGTCAACAAGCAGATTTACGCCTACCTGGCAAAACGGGATTATATCCTTGGCAAGCACTTCATATTTGCTGCCTAACCCTTCTCAAAAAACCTCTGCGCACAGGCTCAGGTGATCTTCACACTACCTTAACATCCCCCAAAAATTTAATCATTTAGGTATTTCGGATAAAAATAGCTTATAGCTCGAAACTATTAATTATTCCATATGGATTTCCTAAAATAATTAGAATTAGTTTCCTGATTTACTAATCATTTCTATTTCTTTTCAAACACATTCAATTTGAAACTTTTAGTAACCCATCTCCGTATTTTTAAAGGCAAGCAAATAGGGGAATTCAAAACCCTGAAATATTTTACAAATCAAAAATTTTTATCAAGAAAAAGTTATGAAATCAAGAAAAGGATTACTCTTAATGGTTGGCTTGTGTCTCATGGCATTTACCGGTCTTAAGGCTAATTCTACCTCAAATGAAATAAAAGACAACATCTTTACTGCTATCCGCAGTATTGATTATGTCAGCATTAATGTGCTGCTCTCGGACGGCGTGAACATCGACACCGTAGACCAGGAAGGGAATACTCCTCTTATGGTGGCAGCACAAATTGGCAACCCCCGAATCGTTGATATCATCCTGTCCCACAAAGCAGATGTCAACAAACAAAATAATATGGGAGAAACAGCGTTAATGATAGCAGCGAAGACGGGTCAGCTGGAAATTGTTGAAAAGCTTGTTTCACATAATGCCAATATTTTGACAAGAAATATAAATGGTAATACCGCTGTAACACTAGCGTCAAAGTTTGGACACAATAAGATTGTAAGTTTCTTAAAAGGCGTACAGACCCAAAGCGCATTTGCAAAGTAGCACCTTTATAAGCATAGATACCTTTAGGGCCCCGATGGCTTGGAATCCATCGGGGTTTTTTATTTGAGATATGGATTGGTGTCGGTAATCCTTTATATTTTAAGAAATAGGAAAAAAACCAGTGCCATGTCCCATATAATCCTCGGCATCGACCCCGGCTCTCGTACTACCGGTTATGCCATTCTCACAAAGCAAAACGGCAAATTGATTGCATTGCGTTGTGATACACTGAAAATGGCACACATGGAAGATCATTCCGAACGGCTGCAATATATTTTTTCGAAAGTTTCCAAGATTGTTTCGTCCTTTGAACCGACCTCTTGTGCAGTTGAAACCCCGATATATGGGGTCGACCCCCTTGCTATGCTTAAACTGGGAAGGGCACAGGCAGCAGCCATGCTGGCAATCACAAACAGCGATATTTCTGTAACAGAATATTATCCCAAGGAAGTAAAAAAATCTATTACCGGAAACGGAAACGCCAGCAAGGAGCAGGTCGCTTTTATGCTTAAAAAGATGGTAGCCCTTCCGGATGAAAACCTTTCCAAGGATGCCACTGATGCTTTGGCTGTAGCCTGGTGCCACCTTATGAAGCAGAACAGTATTGAAAACCGGGTCCCGAAATCACAGAAAAAACTTCATCAGAATAACAGCAAGTCGAGTTGGGAAAGCTTTGTAGCCGATAACCCGGACCGGGTGAAAGAGTAACGTGACCAAATAACCAGCATAACATCTATGATTGCATATTTAAAAGGAAAAATACATTCCAAGTCGCCCGATCAGATGATCCTTGATGTACATGATGTAGGGTATCAACTGGAGATATCAACGCAGACCTATGAAGAACTTCCTCCCGAAGGTGACGAAGTGCAGCTGTTGGTGTATCATCACATTACGGACAACGACCAACGGTTATTTGGTTTCAGCAATCAGAATGAAAAAGACCTTTTCGAACTACTGATCACCGTCAAGGGTGTGGGACCCAAGTTGGGACTCACCATCCTCTCCGGATTACCCGCCGAAGAGATTACGGGAGCCATTGTGCAAAAGGATAAGGGAGCCCTTTCACAAATTACCGGTATTGGCAAGAAAACCGCCGAACGTATGATTTTGGAACTCAAGGATAAGATTTCTGAGATGGTAGACGTTACTTATGCAAAGAGTTCGTCCGGCGTATCCGGGAATCTCAAGGAAGAGGCAATCTCGGCCCTGCAGTCTCTCGGATTTCGAAAACGAGACTCCGAAGAGGCGGTTACCCTGGCTGCCAAAAACGGAGATATCGATGGAAATGTACAAGAGCTAGTCAAGAAAGCATTATCTCAGCTAAATAAATAACAATTATTTAACAGCCTTCAAGTTTATTTTAAGACACCCGCTTTGTACTATTGAACCTCAAATGACGTAACAATTCTTTACCCTTAAATAAACACAGCAACCAATTTTTGACCGTGGCTGACAAACAAACCATACTCGTTGTCGATGATGAAGAGGATCTGCTCGATTTAATCGAATATAATCTCAAAAAAGAAGGATTTGACGTCTTAAAGGCCGAAGACGGCAAAGAAGGCATTGAAATGGCCCGGGAACATAACCCAAACCTGGTGCTCCTCGATATCATGATGCCTAAAATGGACGGCCTCGAGGTTGTTGAGCGCATGCGCGACGATAAGCAGCTCAAGCATATCCCCATCATTTTCCTGACTGCCCGCGGGGATGAAAAAACCGAGGTAGAAGGACTTGACAAAGGGGGAGACGACTATATTACCAAACCCATCAGCACCACCAAGCTAATTTCTCGCATAAAGGCAGTTTTGCGGCGCTTTGAGGAAACCGAGGAGATGACGGATAAGATTGAAGTGCATGACATTGTCATTGATAAAGACCGTTATATCGTAACCCGCGGCGATGAGGAATTTCAGCTGCCCCGCAAAGAGTTTGAACTCCTTTATTTCCTGGCCAGTCGAAAAGGCAAGGTGATGGACCGACAGACCCTACTCAACCATGTTTGGGGAGATAATGTGTACGTCGTTGACCGTACGGTTGATGTTCATGTACGTAAAATTCGAGAGAAGTTAGGGGATGAATATATTGAAACCGTCAAAGGTGTCGGATATCGTTTTAAGGAATGAAGCAACAGCCATTCAAAAAATCCTCGCGCCTGGCTCTGCGTAGTGCCTTCTTCTCCGGCTTGCTCACCGGAGTTACTACCGTAGGGTTGTCAATGGCCTATTTTAGCAGCTCGCTGACGTCCGCCCTCCTGTTTGGCGGATTACTGGCCCTTCTTTGTTTCGCTGTCGTCTATTTTGTCATTTACTGGGTTCAGTTCAACCGGCTGGAACAGCTAAACAAAATACATCGTAACATTGCCCGCAAGCGATTTGCCGACTATACCGAACTGACAACTGACGGAAAAGATGAACTTGACTATCTCATTAAGCAGTCGATCCGGGCAAGCAAGACGGTAGAACGTGAGATACAGCGTCTCAATCGTATCGAAAATTACCGGAAAGAATTTATCGGGGACATCTCCCATGAGCTGAAAACCCCCATTTTTGCCATCCAGGGCTTTATCGAGACCCTGTTGAACGGGGCCATTGATGACGAAGGCGTCAATCGTAAGTTCCTTGAAAAAGCAATGCGCAACGTCAGCCGCCTGATCTTTCTCACCAAGGACCTGATGGAGATTTCCAAACTGGAGACCGGGGAACTGAAGTCGGAAGTCCAGGATATTTATCTGCGGGATATTGCCGTTGACGTAGTGGACAATTTACAGTATAAAGCCAAAAAAGAAGACGTCACCCTTGAACTTGAGGAGTTTCCAAAGAATATGCTTGTCAGTGCCGACCGGAACCAGATCAAGCAAGTACTCATCAACCTGACGGAAAATGCGATTAAATACAATAAGCCGGGCGGTAATGTTAAAGTCGGGGCTAAGACGTATTCTAAAGATCCACGCAAAGTCTTGGTGTATGTACAAGACACCGGTATTGGAATCAATCAACAATATATCGACCGGGTAACCGAGCGTTTTTTCAGAGTGGACAAGTCACGATCGCGGGAAAAAGGAGGTACCGGGTTGGGACTGGCCATTGTGAAACATATTATGGAAGCTCACGGTGAAGAATTCTTTATTGAAAGTACTCCGAATGTGGGTTCCACATTTAGCTTCACGCTCTCAAAAGTTGAACGGACACCGGCTGCGGCTGAACCGGCCGATTAGCAAACCGTTGTTAAATATTTTTTATGGATGATCTTCCGACTACGGCCATTTTTTTAATTACCGGCTTGATTACCGCTGCCGGTGCCAACCCGGAGCACCCGACTCTGGCTAAAGCCCGCTCCTATCTGGTGAATGAGCAATATGCCGTTGCCATTTTCATGGCAGAGCGCATCATTGAGCACTACCCGAACACCGCTTATGCCAAATCGGCTAAGAAGCTGATACGTCTTGCCAGGGAACAACAGTTCAAATGCGGGCCTCGGCTTAATTAACCGCTGCCCCCCGTCGCCGGTCATCCGTCCTTAATCTCAAAGGATTTCTTCTCTGTGACACTGTCACAAGTCCGGAGACTTACGACAGCGGGGAATGTTTAAACCGTCACCAGTCATCGGTCGGGCGTCCTCAATCTCAAAGGATTTCTCCGCTCCTCCACCAATGGCGGATCCGGTCGAAATGACAAAGGCAGATGATTTGAGATATTGCCCTTTTTTAACCCGCCCTTGTTCCCTCCCTTAGGTAGGAGTGAGTAATCTTTGGTTTCAGACAACTGTTCAGGACATCGAAGCCAAAGCAACATGTCATTCTGAACTTATTTCAGAATCTCAATGACTTTCCGCCGGCCGGCAGAGAAGGAAACTCTTTTTAATCAATATAAATGGGATATCGATTTAGAGAGTACACAGGCTTAATACTTTATGGGCTCTTTTTCACGGCACTGGAAGAGACCAAAAGAGGGGCAACTGGACACACCTGGAACCGAGAAGCAACAGCCAAAATCATTTTCACTCTTGTTTCAATTTTGGGTACTTTCCATCTTCAATTCATCATTCCAAAATTCATTACCGTTTTTTATGCTACATGCAGTCATCATGGCCGGGGGATCCGGTACACGCTTTTGGCCCCGAAGCACCGAAACACATCCCAAACAGTTTTTAAAAATATTCGGCGACCGTACCATGCTTCAGTCGACAGTTGACCGAATAAAAAGCCTGATCCCTGCAGAGCGCGTTTGGGTCATCACCAATCAACGCTACGTCTCTCTCGTGCAGGAGCAATTGCCGGATGTGCCCAAAGGGAATATCGTAGGCGAGCCGATCGCCCGAAATACCGCCCCCTGTGTAGCGTTGGCAGCCGCACTCATACAGAAACAAGATCCCGAGGCAACGATGGTAGTCCTGCCCGCCGACCATTTAGTGGGAGAGCCTGATAAATTTGTCTCCATTTTAAAAACGGCCGCGGCGAAGGCCTCCAATGGCAAAACCTTAGTCACTATCGGCATTAAACCGGATCGGCCCGAGACCGGTTACGGCTATATCGAATTCGACAAAGAGGCGTCGGAAACCCACGAAGGCCTGGAAGTCAAAAAGGTCAATCAGTTTCGGGAAAAGCCCGACCTGGAAACAGCAAAGAAATTCATAGACTCCGGCAACTTTCTGTGGAACAGCGGGATGTTTATATGGAAAACCTCGGCCATCATTCATGAATTTAAGCAGCACTTGCCCGATATCCATAAACAGATTGAAACCCTAAGCCCTGCCATCGGCTCCCAACAACAGGGAGAGGCCATCGAGACTTTTTATCACGGATGCACTTCCATATCGATCGACTATGGTATTATGGAACAGGCCCAAAATGTGTTTGTGGTACCGGGATCATTCGGCTGGAATGACGTGGGAAGCTGGAAAGCTGTTTACGACCTTCGCCAAAAAGACGAGCAGGGTAATGTGATTCTGTCCGATACGGCTGCCCTGGCGGACTCGTCGAACAACCTCATCCAAAGTGAAAGCGGGAAGATGATCGCCCTTGTGGGGGTGGAAAACCTGGCTGTTGTGGAGACGGACAAGGCGATTCTTGTTTGCGACCTTGATAATTCGCAGGGCGTTAAGAAGGTGGTAAACCAGCTGCGAAAGGACGACAAACTTAAGAAATATGTCTAACCAAAGTTAGCTTACCCCGTAAGTTACGAGCCTTGCGGCAACAACATATCTAAGAAATTTTTATGGTCAGCTGGTCATATGCCAATCGCACGTGGTTGGGTAATCGCCGGTTGACTTCCTCGTGATTCACATAGGAGTTCATGTGGATGAGGTAGGTCTTGGGGATCTCCAGCTCGTCCGCCATTTCAGCCGCTTCCGGGATCGTCATGTGCGTGGGGTGTTCCGGCTCCCACCGCAAGCCGCTGAGCACCATAACTTTCGCACCCATTATTAATTTTTTCGTAGCCTCGGGGATCTCTTTCACGTCGGTAAGGTAAGCAACGTCGTTTACCCGGTATCCCAGCACCGTCACTTTGCCGTGGACGGCCGGCAGTGGGGTTATTTTCATATCCCGGAAGGCAATGGTTGACGTAATTTCCTCCAAATTGATGGACGTAGCCCCCGGGTAGCGGTTGGGGCCAAACATGTATTCAAAACGGCGCCGGATCGCCTCTATGCACGACCGACTGGTATAAACGGGGATGCTCTGCTCCTGCTTATAACAAAAAGGCCGCAGGTCGTCGAGGCCGGCAATATGATCCATGTGCTCGTGTGTGATCAGCACCAGGTCGATGTGGGAAAGCCCCGAGCGGATGGTCTGCAGCCGAAATTCGGGACCGGTGTCAATGACTACCGAAGCCTGTTCCGTCTCCAGCCAGGCCGAACAACGCCAGCGGACATTGCGCGGATCCCCGTCGATCTTTTCCCTGCCGAATCCCCCTGCGACGGGAACCCCCATGGATGTGCCTGTTCCTAAAAATGTTAATTGCATCACTCCAACTCGATGTCCATTTCTTCGATTTCGCTGTCTTTGAATTTATCAAAGCGATCCCACAATTCTTCCAGGTGTTTACGCACGACCGGCTTGATGTAAATATCCTGCAGTTCCCGGTCTTTAAGCACTCGCGCCAGCAAACCGACCTGTTGCTGCTCGGGCTTCTTCTTATTGAGGACCACAAGCATCTCCCCTTCCACTACACACGAATCGCCGCGGAACGTGCCCTTTTCCTTGCGGATGGTATAGCCTGCCTGCTCAACGAGTTGTTCCAGTTCCAGAAGCAGTTTTTCCGTCTTCATAATCGATTGTTAAAATGTTATACCTAGTTCCAGGTTGTGTCCCATCATTTTATAATCGTACACATTTTCGTCTACGTTGTAGTTACGAAAATCATATTTATAGCCAAAGCTCAACCCCACATCCCCAAACAAACGGTCAAAATACATCCGGGCCTCCACATTCACCGAGCCTACCGAGCCTCCAAAAAATCCCCCGGTTGCAAAGGAAGCGCCATAACTTGGAATCCCCAAGGCCTCAAGGCGGATATCTTTAGCGGGACGAGCTATAAAACGCAGACCGGCCCCCCCGGTCAAGCTGCCGAATTTAA
>JASFMR010000051.1:0-25654 GCA_050117475.1 Balneolaceae bacterium
GTTATCAGTCTCCAGCTATCAGTGGGTAGCTGAGAGCTGGCTGACAGCTGATAACTGAAACCTGACAGCTATGATAAAAAATTATATCAAGATTGCCTGGCGAAATCTAGTAAAAGAGAAAGGATACTCGGCAATCAACATAGCCAGTCTGGCCATTGGGGTAGGGGTTTTCCTTTTCATGCTTTTATTGTACCAATATGCCACTAATTATGATTCTTTCTACAAAGAAGGAGATCGTATTTATCGTGTGATCGACCGGGTGCATACCAGCGAAGGCAGCGAAGTAAATACCGCAATGACCCCCTGGGAGTGGGGACCGGCGTTAAAAAGGGAATTTCCGGGAGTCGATAATTATGTGCGATTTCTGATTCGGGGCAAATCTATCACTTATCAAAACGATGCATTCAATATTGCCGTTAGCTATGTGGATTCCACCTTTTTTAATGTTTTTAAGCTGCCTCTGGAGCAAGGAGATCCCCAACAGGCTCTTTCTGGTACGAACAAGGTAGTCATTTCCCCCGATATTGCCAGGATGTTGTTTGGCAATGAAAATCCCATGGGAAAGGTGATTCAGATTGAGAAGGATAGTTATGAGGTGACAGGTGTTCTAAAAAAACTCCCTCCGAATTCCAGCATTGGGTATGACATGTTGGTTCCGGCATCCAACATCGGGGCAAAGGATATGGCTTCGATAAATAACTGGGAAAAACACGATATTTATACTTATTTGCTTCTGAAAAAAAATATCCAGGCCGCTTCAATAGAACATCGACTGTCTTCATTTACAAAGCGCAAAATCGGTAACCAGGCCGGCAAAGATTATGCTCCCCAACTTCAGCCATTAACTGAAATGTATCTGAATACCGGTCTCCAGGGAGAGCACGGTGATACGCTGAATCCGGCTTATCTTTATATTTTTCTCTCTATAGGTTTCCTGATCCTGCTAATATCGTGCATAAATTTTATCAATATTTCCACAGCACGGGCCTCAGGGAGAAATCGGGAAGTCGGAATCCGAAAGGTTATTGGAGCCTCCAAGGGACAGTTGGTATTTCAATACCTACTGGAAGTCGCCCTAATTACCCTGGCAAGCTTAGTTATTGCAGTTATACTTGTTGAATGGACTTTGCCGCTTTTTAATGCCCTTACCGGTGAATGGAAAGTGCGTATTAATTATTCAGAAAATTTATTTTTCTGGGGTTCCACAGCCGGCATTTTTATTTTTGTGACTCTGGTGGCTGGTGCTTACCCGGCATTTTACCTCACGGATTTCCACCCGGCACGCATATTTCGAAGTAAGTCGAGTGGCAGTACGCGGTCGTGGTTGCGCAGCGGGTTGGTGGTCACACAATTCTCACTGGCCGTATTCCTGTTGTTCACCTCTTTGGTTGTAAATAAACAGATTGAATACTTACGTCAAAAAGATTTGGGTTTTAATCAACAAAACCTGATTCGGATGTATATGTGGGAGGGGGTTAACAATCAAAAGGCCCAGGCTTACGGGGATCAGCTTCTCAGGAATCCGCAAATAAGGCAAGTAGCGCTTACATCGGATGGGCCGGTCTCGGATGGCACAATGGTGAAATATATTATTCCGGAAAAGAGTACTGGGGATCAAAAAATTCTAAATACGCTTTATGTAGACAGCCGGTTTGTCCCATTGATGGGATTGAAGATGTTGAAAGGACGCAATTTTAATGCGAATCGGGCTTCCGATAGTACCTCGGCCGTTATCATTAACCAGACTGCCGTTACCCAATTTGGATGGCAGGGAGAGGATCCCACAGGCAAAGTGCTTCGGATTAAATCTGAAAATGGAACCAGCCGGGAAGTATCTGTGATCGGGGTCATCAACGACTACAACTACCAATCGCTCAACCAACCAATCAAACCACTGGTGCTGCAGTATCGACCCTCAAAATTTAGCAACCTGTTGATCCGGGTGCAGTCGCCCGATCCGGATAAAATAAATGCCTACATCCATAAGACCTGGAAAGAATATTTCCCGGGCCATTTTTTCTTTTTCTATTACGTCAGCGATCTGGTATTTGAGTCTTATACAACAGAAGCAGTTATTTCGCAACTGCTTAATATGTTGACGTGGCTGACTATTTTTATTGCCGGGCTGGGGCTATTGGGGTTAGCGTCGTACACCATTCTGCAGCGAACCAAAGAGATCGGCATCCGAAAAGTGCTTGGTGCTTCTGCGAGCGAAATAATCGGGATGTTTTCCAAAGAGTTTTTACAGTTCGTATTACTGGGGATTATTGTGGGATTGCCGATGGCCTGGTATGCCGTAAATCAGTGGTTGAATAGTTTCGCTTATCATGCCGAAGTACATGTTACTACTTTCTTGATCGTGGTGTCGGTTACTTTAGCGGCCGGATGGCTGACAATAGCATATCAATCGATCCGGGCGGCCTTGGCCAATCCCGTAGATAGTTTACGAAACGAATGATAAATACTATCAGCCATCAGCATTCGGCTCTCAGTGTGATCAACGCTGATATTACTGCTGGCTGATAGCTGAAACCTGGAGCTAAATCTCAATACGCCCCATATCGTTAGCGGTTTTTACAAGAAAATAATCGCATAAGATCAATTTTTTTATATATTTAGCCTACCCCAGAAAGCACATAGGGCAGGCTCATAATATTTTGTAATCTCTCTCTGAAAGGCGGTAGGCATGTTTAGGACTTTAGTTATTCTCTTTTGGGTGTTGGCGGAATTCGGTTTTTCAGTCAACGACTCTTTCTCTTTCCCCATTAAAAATGACAGTACCTTTGTACCGGGGCACGTTGTTAAAAAAGTGATCAGCGGGAATGATCCACAGCAACAATACTCTGTTTTTATTCCTTCCTCGTATTCTTCAAATAAAAAATGGCCAATCGTATTTATCATGGATCCGCGAGGCAGGGCCTTACAGGCATTGAACTTATTCCGCGCTGCGGCAGAAAAGTTGGGCTACATTCTTATGAGTTCTTATAATACAATGAGCGACGGCCCTGAACAGCCGAATGTTGATGCACTAAATACCATGATACATGATGCTGCCGGAAAGTTTAGTGTAAATGCCAAAAGACTTTATCTTGCAGGCTTTTCAGGAACAGCTCGTATAGCCTGGCCCTATGGATACCAATTGAAAAATAATGTTGCGGGCATTATCGGTTTCGGTGCCGGCACTACCAATGATATTTTGCTCCCGGTTGCTGTAAAAAAAGAGGGCATGGCTTTTTCTTATTTTGGCGGGGCCGCTTATTATGACTTCAACTATTTTGAGGTATTTAACCTTGATAATAAACTCTCCGATCTTCATTTCCCACATGGAGTGGAGTTTTATGAAGGTGTTCACGGCTGGCCTTCTGAAAATATTATCAGCGATGCGTTATACTGGATGGAATTGAGGGCAATGAAAGAACATAAAAGAGAAGTTGATCCCGAGATAGTTGATCTGTATATGAAAAAGCAACTTTCAGCAGGTAAAAAGCTTGAAGAAGCCGGAAATAACTACGAAGCTTATCGGCGTTATCAAATAGCGCTCGAGGCTAGTGACGGGCTTGTAGATAACCCGGTTCTTCGAAAGCAGGTAAGACGGTTGAAGAAGAACCTTAAGATAAAGCAAGTCAACAAAGCGTTAAAAGAACAGTCGGAAAGAACCAGTGGCTACCTGGGGGAAATGGCGGGTTATTTTTTTAAGATTCGAAAATCAGAGAAGGTTCCTTCGCCGGAGGAGATTCGTCATAACCTGTATATCCTCAATCTTATGCTGGACGCAAAGGCAGAGCATCAGAACTACAAGACTCGGGCCTCAAGGGTGATGCTTGAAAATGCCTATGTTCGACTTTCGTATTATGAGCCCCGCTATTTCTTGGAATCAAACAAGCCCAAGTGGGCACTGGTTATGTTAAAGGTAGCCCAACAGATCAAACCGAACGCTCCCCAAAATTGCCTATTTCTGGCTCGAACGTATGCGGAACTCAATAAGAATGCCAAAGCTTTTAAGGCCCTGCAGTGTTTGGATGAGCTTCATATCCTGAATCGAGATATGTTAGAAACCGATCCCTATCTGCAAGCATTGAATACCGATCCACGCATGGAGCATTTGAAAGAGCATTTTAAGGCTGCGGAGGAATAGCAGAATCACTTTCTTGAACCTGTTGCTTTGGGTTGGCAATTGGGACAGTAATAGGCAGAGCGGCCGCCTACTTTGATTTTTTCGATGGTCCCGCCACAATTGGGACATTCGGCTCCTTTCGAACGATGCTTGAAAATATAGGAATCAGGAAGCTTGTCATAATCGAATCCCGACTTAATTTTCGTTTTAAGAACCGATCGCATATTCCTGAATATTTTTTTGAGTTTTTCTTTATCCAGCTTTTTAATGTCCGTTTTGGGATGAATGCCAGATTGAAACAGGATCTCATCTGAACACTCATTGCCGATCCCTGCTATTAGTCTCTGATCTATCAGGGCCGTTTTAATCATTCCTTTCTTGTTTTTGAATAATCCAATGAATTTCGTTGTTGAGTCTATATGCTTCCAGGCATCCGGCCCCATCTTTTTCGCTTCCAGGAATTTATTGCGATCTGTTATAAGGGTAATTTGGCCCAACATACGCATGCAGTCATAAACCAAGTTATATCCGTTGGTAAATTTTATGGTCATGCGCGGATAATCGGGTCGTTCTTCTTTCTTTTTGTAATAAACCGGGTGTCCGGTCATGCCAAAATGAAGTACCAGTTGATAAGAGTCATTAGTCTCAAGAAACAGGTATTTTCCGTGAACGCCGGATTCCTTAAACTCAAATCCATTTACGCTGACGCTAGTTTTTGGCCATTGATATTACTAAGAATATCCGGTTTCAGGACTTCCACATGTTGTATTTTCTGGTGTAGGTATGTGGAATCTATATATCGTTTAAAATTAATAACTTCTGGCAGTTCGGGCATGATCTTATTTATGTATGGAATTACCACCTAACCTGGATTTTGGAAGATAAATTCAGCCTGTTGATAGTAACCTGTCCGCTCTCGAACACTTGCTGTATGGCATCGTACAGTAAATACCGAATTTATCACTCAGAGTAAGCAAAAATAGGTATTTCCCGCTTTGGTATGGTTATTGAACTAAATTCAGCTGATTGTTGACAACAGATAGCTGAAAGTTTATAACTATGGTAAAAAACTATTTCAAAATAGCTGTACGGTACCTGTTTAAAAACAAGATTTTTTCATTGGTTAACATAGTTGGACTCACCATTGGGTTTGCCTGTTTTATTTTGCTTTCGCTCTTTGTGATGGATGAGTTGAGTTTCGATACCTTCCACAAAGACAGCGACCGGATGTACCGGATCATCCAGAAGGTCAAGAATGCTGACGGCAGTCAGCGGAAGGTCGCTACTATTGCCCCTGCGATTGGCCCGGCAACAGCCAAAGACTTCCCCGAAGTTGAAAGCCAAACACAGCTTATACAGATAGGCCGCCTGACGGTAGGCAATGAACCCCTGAAGCGAGACTATGAACGCATCTGGATAGCCGACGCCAATTTTTTCCGGTTTTTTGATTTCGATTTTCTGTACGGGGATCCCAAAACCGCTTTAACCCAGCCTGATAATTTGGTTATTACAGAATCAGTGGCAAAGAAATATTTCGGAAAAACGGACGTGGTTGGCAAAACGCTGTATACGAATGTATACCAAGCTACCATAGCAGGCGTCATTAAGGATTTTCCACCCAATTCCCATATCCAGATGAACACCATTCACGCCGAACCGACTTGGGCGCGTGAAATTGACGGCTGGAAAAAATGGGCTACTACCAACTGGACGGCCAATTCTATGATCACTTATCTCAAGATGAAGCCGGGATTTCAAAAGAAGAAAGCTTTCGAGCAAAAACTTACGTCATTAGTAACAAAGCATTACGGGGATGACGTTGAATACAGCAGTACTTTTAGTCTTCAGCCACTGACTGATATTCACTTGCATTCACAAGACATCCAGGGAGGAATGAATGCGCACCCTGGCAATTCCCTATATATATATATGTTCAGTATCGTGGGCATCCTGATACTGGTGATTGCATGTTTTAACTATATGAATTTATCCACGGCGGCAGGCTCCCGAAGGACTCAGGAGGTGGGTATGCGTAAGACACTGGGTGCCAATAAATGGCAGTTGATCCTACAGTTTACGGGGGAAGCTTTGCTCATTTCGTTGTTAGCTCTGTTATTGGCATCCACCTTATTGGAGTTGATGCTACCATATGTTAACAGCTTTATCGGTAAGCAGCTAAGCATTCCTTTTAATAACCTCCTCTTGGTAGGTACACTCGGAGGCATTGTATTGATCTCTGGGATTATTTCTGCTCTTTATCCAACACTTATCCTGTCTAGAATTAATCCGGCAACGGCTCTTAAAAAAGAGATCAGCTTTGGGCGAAGTAATTTCTCACTTCGCAAAGTGTTGGTTGTGGCACAGTTTGTGGTTTCCATTGCGATGATTGCGGCTACGATCATTATTTATCAACAACTGAATTACGTTAGCCAAAAGGAACTTGGGTTTAATGTTGATAACCTGGTAACTATTGATATTAACAGCGGGGCTCTTCGTCATCAGTTTAAGAGTATTAAGCAGGAATTTGAGAAACTGAGTGAAGTAAAAAGCGTGACCGTTTCTTCACGCGTGCCGGGGGAATGGAAAGTCTTTCCTATTGCCAATGTAAAGGATCATAGTAGCGATGCCAAGGGGCAGATGATTTTTGTGGGGATCGACAAAGATTTTTTAAAGACCTATAATATTAATCTGTTAACCGGACGTAACCTGCGAAACACCGTTGCCGATTCGGATAAGGTGCTTTTGACTGAGTCA
Organism: Balneolaceae bacterium; assembly: GCA_050117475.1. Taxonomy (GTDB): domain Bacteria; phylum Bacteroidota; class Rhodothermia; order Balneolales; family Balneolaceae; genus Fodinibius. The sequence continues at coordinate 6,869 of JASFMR010000051.1, forward strand.
GGTGTGAAAGAGTTGGGACTCAAGAATCCCATTGGCCAAAAAGTAGATATTAACGGAACGATATGGGCCGGGGATTTGGATGAGGACGATCATTTCAGTCCGACAGTCGTCGGAGTGGTTTCGGATTTCTATTTCCAGTCATTTAAGAAGAAAAAACGTCCGCTCATGCTGGCTTCTTATCGAAATCCTATCCACAACATCGATTATTACACGCTACGGATAAACAGTTCCAATTGGCAAAAAACACTGAGTAAGCTCCAGGCTATTAATTATAAATTCGATCCGGAAAATCCCGTAGAATATCACTTCCTGGATCAGCACTTTGCTGATTATTATCAGGATGATCAAAAACGTGGGATGCTATTCCTGTTTTTCTCAGGATTGATCATTTTGATTGCCTGCATGGGGTTGTTTGCACTGGCTTCGTTCGCCATTGAAAACCGGATCAAGGAAATTGGGGTTCGTAAAGTGTTAGGGGCAAGTATTGCCAATATTACCTGGCTGCTTTCAAGCGAGTTTACCGTGTTGGTGGGCATTGCCTTTGTGCTGAGTATCCCTATAGCATACTGGGCCGCCCAAGGCTGGCTGCAAGAATTTGCCTATCGTATCTCGATTTCATGGTGGATATTTCCGGTAGCGGGGCTAACAGCATTGTTCATCGCGCTTGGAACGGTCTCTTTTCAGACCATCCGGGCCGCATTGATAAACCCTGTTGAAAGTTTAAGAAATGAATGAGAAGTAGTCGGTCTCCAGCTATCGGTGGGAGCTGAGAGTTGGCTGACAGCTGAAACCTGAAAGCTATGTTAAAAAATTACATCAAAATCGCACTTCGGAATCTCCAGCGTAATTTCACCTATTCCTTTATAAATATCGGTGGGTTGGCTATAGGACTTGCCAGTTGTATCATGATTATTGTATATGTACAACACGAGCTAAGCTATGATACTTTTCACCAGAATGCTGATAGAATCTATCGAGTAGGTTACGAAGTCAGTCTTGGTTCAGGTTCCAAGACTATTGCCAGTAGTCCATACCGGCTTGCCGGGGCCCTGAAAAATGATTTTCCCCGGCTCCCAAAGGTTACCCACTTCAGTCGTTTGTATAGCAGTCAGGTGACGGCCGGACAGAAAGTATTCCGGGAATCAAAGATTGCTTTTGCAGATTCGATTTTTTTCAAGGTATTTAATTTTGACTTAGTGGCCGGAAATAAAAAAACCGCTCTCAACCTACCGAACCAAGTTGTGATTACCGGTAAAATCGCAGCTAAATATTTTGGAAACGAAAACCCTATCGGCCAAACCCTTAAAATAGGAACTCCTTACAGCGACGATGTGATGGAGTTAACAGTAGCCGGTGTTATGGAAGAGATGCCCACCAATACGCATTTTCATATGAATTTCTTGATCTCTATGCCGACGGGTGAGACTATTTTTTCTAATAATCTGAAATACAACTGGGGATGGGATTCGCATTACACCTATGTGGTGCTTCCATCCGACTATAGAACTTCTCAGTTTCGGTCCGATCTTATTGATTTCGGTAAGAAATACATTGAGGGTAATTGGTTCATCAAGTTTTTTGCGCAGAAAGCGGAAAAAATACACCTCCATTCCAATCTGAATAGCGAAATAGAAGCCAACAGTAGCATCACATACGTCTATATCTTTTCGGTAGTAGCTTTAATCATCCTTATTATAGCCTGTATCAATTATATGAATCTGGCTACAGCAAGGGCAGCCGAGCGGGCTCGGGAAGTTGGAGTTCGTAAATCGATAGGTGCTCACCGAGGCCAGCTTATTGGTCAGTTTTTGGGGGAATCCATATTTACCGTTGTCATTGCTATGGTGCTTGGTGTAGGGCTTTCAGAATTTGCTATGCCGCTGTTCAATCAATTAGCCGGGAAGTCTTTGGATATTAGCCTGTTTTCAGACCGCTATATTTGGTTAGGTTTCACTGGGTGTGCAGTTTTTTTAGGAATTCTTTCAGGGACTTATCCTGCTTTTTTCCTGTCTTCTTTCCAACCGGTAAAAGTTCTCAAAGGATCCATGGTCAAAATCGGCAATGGTACTATGTTCTTGAGAAAAGGATTGGTTACCCTGCAGTTTACGATATCCATTATCCTAATCGCGGGTACAATCATTGTTTTTAATCAACTCAATTATTTCAGGAACAAGGATATTGGAGCAGCGACCCAACAGGTAGTGGTAATACCGGTACAGACTTCCGTAATATCTAAAAATTACAATACTATTCGTTCTGAGTTGATGAGAAACAGTAATATCAGGGATGTTACAAATTCTAACCGTAAAATTGGCCGAGATATTAACAGTGGTAGTATCTATTCGGTAGTGAATTCGAAAGAAAACAAAGTAAGTAGTCGCCTGAGTAACATCTGGGTGGGGTGGGAATTTTTTGATTTCTATGATATAGATATTCTTAGAGGTCGCGGTTTTTCCAGGTCCATGCCATCTGATACGACTCAAAATGCCGTCGTTATCAACGAGGAAGCTGCTCGTGTTCTTGAATTGAATCCAAAAGAAGCAATTGGAAAACAGATCAGTGCCGGTCAGCATTTTACAGGTAACATTGTGGGAGTGGCGAGAGACTTCAACTTTGAAGCCCTCTATAATAAAATTAAGCCGATGGTATTCATCCTGAGTCCTCGGTCTGTAAGTTACGTATCAGTTAAAATCACTAGTCGGAATATTCCCGGTACCATGGATTACATACGGTCTGTATGGAAGCAATTTGAGCCAGACAGGATTTTTATATCATCCTTTCTGGATAAAGATCTCTATCGGTTGTATTCGGCTCAAGAGCGTTTTATGAAGGCATTCACCGTTTTTGCTCTTTTGGCCATTTTTACGGCCTGTCTCGGCATTTTCGGGCTGGCTAAATTTGCGGCGAGCAAGCGCACCAAAGAGGTAGGCATCCGCAAGGTACTTGGTGCAACTGCAGCCGATATTGTAAAGTTACTTTCAAAAGAGATTATATGGCTAACAGGCATTGCTTTTATAATTGCGATTCCGGTCGCCTATGTTATTATGAGTAGTTGGTTGCAACAGTTTGCTTATAAGACGGCCATCAGTCCATGGATTTTTGTAGTAGCGGGAATATCAGCTGGCCTCGTTGCTTGGTTAACGGTAAGCTGGCAATCTATCCGGGCCGCATTGATAAACCCTGTTGAAAGTTTAAGAAATGAATGAGAAGTAGCTATCAGCCGTCGGTCTCCAGCTATCGGTGGGAGCTGAGAGTTGGCTGACAGCTGAAACCTGAAAGCTTAAAAGCTATGCTCAAAAACTACATTAAAATAGCACTTCGAAACCTGAAAAGGTCCAGGACCTATACGATCATAAATGTGTTGGGCCTTGCAATTGGGGTGGCTTGTGCGATCTATATAACGTTATTTGTCAGGGATGAATTTAGCTTTGATCGTTATAACAAACATGGAGATCAGATTTACAGGGTAGCTGGCAGGTTTAGCCAGGGCGGCGATAAAAAAACAAACAGCGCTACTACCACTTATCAGTTAGCCCCGCAGTTAGAGACTCAATTTTCCCAAATAGCTCGTGCCGTTCGTATCGATCCCAATTACGATCAAGTGGTCCGGTATGAGGATAAAAGATACCGGCAAAAAGGCATTATGTATGCCGACAGCGGCTTTTTTGATATGTTTTCGTTTGATATCATCCGGGGAAAACGATCTTCTATCCTTTCCGGGGGAAATGCGGCCGTCATTTCCACAAAACTGGCCAAAAAGTATTTTGGATCCAAATCGGCCTTGGGTAAGGTTTTGGAGGTCAATGACTGGCCTGTTGAAATTGTAGCTGTCATGAAGCCTATGCCAAAGAACTCCCATTTTCATTCGGGCTTGGTGATTTCGATGTCGGTCATCAAGGACAAATATCCCAAGTGGGTACGCACAGATTGGTCCGGAACGAGTCACTATACCTATATTCAACTGGAGCCCCAGGCAAATTCAAAACAGCTCGAAAAGCAGATTAATCAAATATGGGGTGAACAGCACCCGGACTATGCTGATGCCGCTGAATTTTTCCTGCAATCTCTTAAGGATATTCACTTGCAATCCCACCTCTCGTATGAGATCGAAACCAACGGGGACTTAACGTATGTGTATATTTTTGGATTGGTCGGAATCATCCTGCTTGTAATTGGCTGTATCAATTACATGAATTTGGCTACGGCCCGAACGATAGATCGCACCAAAGAGGTGGGAATTCGCAAAGTATTGGGGGCGGGGAAAAAGCAAATCTATTTTCAATTTTTTAGTGAGTCCATATTGATGGCTTTTGCCGCGGTATTGGCCGGTATCGTTGTGGCTGAACTTGCCATTCCGTACATAAATACATTAACCGGGAAACAGTATGCCATTGATTGGGGAAACTGGATGTATTGGGGGGGAAGCCTGTTTTTGCTGGCGCTAATCATGGGCATCCTTTCCGGCGGTTATCCCGCATTTCTCTTGGCTAAATTTAATACTTCCGGTACCATAAGAAGTGGAAAAACGACAAGCGGTTCCAACTCAAACAGGTTGCGTAAATCACTGGTAGTTGTTCAATTCGCGGCATCTATTGCCATTTTAATCGGTACAGTTGTAGTATTCAAACAGCTTGATTATATGCGCAATAAGAAGCTGGGGATTAATCCTTCGGAAGTGGTCGTTATTCCTTTCCAAACTTCAAAAATTCGGGATCAATACGATGTCTTTCGTGACCGGATGCTTGCGAATCCCAAAATAGTGGGGGTTACGGCTACGAATAATCCACTTCCGAGCAGGGTTTCTAATTGGCGGGGCTACCATCGGGAGGGAAAAGAAGATCGGATAGATGTTCCCACAATGATTGTGGATTATGATTTTTTTAAAACATTGCAAGCGAAATTTGTTTCGGGGCGGGGATTTTCCAGGAATTTTTCCACCGACAAAAGCAAGGCTTACGTCATAAATGAGGCCGCGGCCAAGTTTTTAGGATTGGAAAATCCAGTGGGAAAATCACTGCGGGGTTTGGCCTTTACCGGAAGCAAATGGTCGAAAAAGGATGCCAAAATAATTGGAGTTGTCAAGGATTTTCACCTGGCATCCCTTCGTACCAAAATCCAACCCACGGTTTTTTCTTTATCTTCTGAAAAGACGTCTCCACTTTTCTATATGGTGGTACGGTTGAGTAGTGAGAAGCTCCCGTCGACGATTGGATTTCTTAAGAATATATGGGATGATCTGAGCCAAAACTATCCCTTCGATTACACTTTCCTGGATCAGCAGATTCAGCATTTGTATGACAGTGAACAACGATTTCTTTCCATGTTCTCTGTTTTTGCGACTATTGCCATCATAGTTGCTTGTTTTGGAGTTTTTGGGCTGGCTGCCTTCTCCGCAAGCCGGCGCCGAAAAGAGATTGGCATAAGAAAGGTATTGGGAGCTACGACACAAGGTATCATTTGGCTGCTTTCAAGAGAATATGTACAGCTTATGCTCGTGGCAAATGTGATTGCCTGGCCGGTCGCGTGGTGGTTTATGCATAACTGGCTAAAAGATTTTGCTTACCGTATAGATTTACGAATCTGGGAATTTATAGGAATGGGAGCACTGGCTCTGTGCCTCATCATGTTGACAGTGGCATACCAGGCTTCAAAGGCAGCAAATATGAACCCGGTGGAAAGTTTGAGAAATGAATGAGAAGAAGCTGTCAGCCGCCAGTATTCAGCTATCAGAGCAGGGTAGCTGAGAACTGGCCGACTGCTGACAGCTGAAACCTGAATGCTTATGAGCCATGATTAAAAATTATATTAAGATCGCCTTTAGGAATCTCCGGAAATCTCCGGTGTATTCGTTTATCAACATATTCAGCCTGGCTGTGGGAATAGCCTGTTGTGTGGTCATCTACCTGTTTGTGCGACACGAATATTCCTATGACAAGTTCCATAAGAATGGGGATCGTATTTACCGGCTAAATGAGGTGCGTTATCAAAAACCACAGAGCCAGATCAAGGATAAGCCCTTTTTTGATTCCCGTGCACCCGATGGTATTTGGAAATCGGCCTATTTACCTTTGCCGTTGGGACCTACACTAAAAGAGAAGTTCCCCGAAATTCAACATGTGGTTCGCGGAGATAAAGGAAGTGCCCTGTTACGAAAAGATCAGAAAGTAAACGAGGAATCAGTGCTGTATGTAGATGCCGATTTTTTTGAAGTCTTTTCTTTTCCACTGTTAAGAGGAAATCCTCAAAAAGTCTTATCTAATAAGAAAAGTGCAGTTCTATCCCGCAAAACGGCCCGAAAATACTTTGGAGATGAAGATCCGATGGGCAAATCAGTGATGCTAAAGATTGGGGAGGAAGAGGAGGTATTTACGGTGACGGGCATCGCAAAAGAAGCCCCGGATAACTCGAGTATTCAGTTTAATGTCTTGGTGCCCATACAAAACAGGGCCTATTATGAACGCAACAGCAATCGATGGACTAGCTTTAATACGCCTACTTTTGTTGAGTTTGTTCCAAATACCGATGTTAATGCGTTTAAAAAGAAATTGGATTCATTTGTTGCCGAGCGATTCAAATCTGACATAGAGGAGACTAGAACCCGGGTAGGGCTCCCCGAAGACGCCACAGTGTTTGAAATTGGGGTAGAACCTATTTCAGATATTCACCTGGACGCGTCTGTGAATTGGACCAATGTGAGCAATCCGCTCTATTCCTATATCTTATCAGGAATTGCCATTTTAATCTTACTGATTGCTTGCATTAACTATGTGACGCTGGCTCTGACGCGTTCGGTAAACCGGGTTAGGGAAGTGGGCATCCGAAAAGTATCCGGCGCGCACCGGTTACAGATCGCCTGGCAGTTTTGGGGAGAAACCCAGCTCTTAACGCTTTTTGCAATGATTGCGGGCTTAGGTTTGGCTGAACTGTTTTTACCTCTTTTTAACCAGATTTCAGGGGAGAGCTTGTCTATTCGGTATTCAGGGCAAGCGGGATTCTTGGCGGTAATTTTGGGAATAACTTTCCTGACAGGCTTGATCGCAGGCAGTTATCCGGCGGTTTTCCTGGCGCGATTCAGTCCGGCTGAAATTCTCAAGGGAATGAGTGCACGCCGTTTTAAACCTCGTTTGACCAAAGGATTGTTGGTATTGCAATATAGTCTCTCCGTATTCCTGATTATCAGTTCGGTCATCATGATTCGCCAGATGGACTTCGTGAGCCAGAAAGATTTGGGCTATAATAAAGATCAGTTGGTCGGGATCCCCACCTACACCGGCTGGAATGAGAAAGGAACTCAACTGATGCAACGATATCGCAATCAACTGAATGGCGTACCCGGTGTGGTGAATATCAGCGGGATGGCCCCGGCCCTTACAAAAGGTTCAAACCGGTATGGATTTAAAGTGGACGGGGAATATAAAACCTCTTACATCTATTATATCGATGAAAACTTCATTAAAACGATGGGGATGGAGTTAGTAGCCGGACGTGATTTCTCTGCTGACCGTCCATCCGACAAGACCGAATCCATCATCATCAACCAGGCGCTGGCCAAATCGATGGGCTGGGAACATCCGGTTGGCAAGCTGTTGCCCTGGAAAGGTAAAGATAATCCGTCGACGGTCATCGGTGTTGTAAAGGATTTCAATTTCCAATCGCTGGAAACCCCTATCGAGCCCATGCTGTTGCATATGGACCCGGATCAGGGAGGCATAAACAACATCATGGTGAGAATAGGAAAAGGGGAGATTGCCCAAACATTGCCGCGTCTGAAAAAAGTGTGGTCGGAAGTGGCGGAATTTACTCCATTTGACTATTGGTTCCTGGATGATGCGGTGGCACAGCAGTACGCCTCCTACAAAAAATGGCTCCAAATTATGTCGGTCTCAACGTTTATTGCCATACTGATTGCCTGTCTCGGATTATTTGGACTTGCGGGGATTGCAGCCATCAACCGGACAAAAGAAATCGGCATTCGTAAAGTATTGGGCGCAGGCATCAGGCAAATTATCGTGCTGCTGAATAAAGATATTGTCAAATTGATTTTATTATCTATCGTAATCGCGGGCCCGGTCTCGTGGTATGTGATGGAAAAGTGGCTCACCGATTTTGCTTATCGCATAGATATTGGTCCCGATGTATTCCTGATATCGGCTATGGTAGCCTTATTGGTAGCTTTTTTAACAGTAAGTTACCACTCCGTGAAAGCGGCATTGGTAAACCCAGTGGATAGTTTAAGAAATGAATGATTTAAAAGCTGTCAGCCGTCGGTCTTAAGCTACAGTGGGAGCTGAGAGCTGGCTGAAAGCTGATAGCTAAAACCTGACAGCTATGATAAAAAACTACATCAAAACTGCATTTCGAAACATCAGAAGAAAGCCAGTATATTCTGCCATCAATATACTGGGCTTGGCTACCGGACTGGCTTGCTGCGTGCTCATACTGATCTACCTGCAATACCAGCTCTCTTTTGATTCTTTCCAAAAAAATAGTGAGAATCTGTACCGGCTGAACAAAATCGTAACTCCCAAAACGGGCGGAACAGAACTGGACGCTATAACCGGCGGTTTGATGGGGCCACAGCTCAAACGGGACTATCCCGAAGTGAAAGAAGTGGTTCGCATTCGTCCTTGGTTCGACGATGTATTGCTTTCCCGCGATGATGACCATCTGAAAGTCCCCCAGTTTGTTCTTGCTGACTCCAGTTTCTTCAAAGTGTTTGGTTTTGAACTGCTGGAAGGGAATCCCAATACGGCTCTAGCTAAACCTCTTTCTATCGTTCTTTCGAAAAAAGTAGCTACACACTTTTTTGGAGATCAGAATCCCATCGGAAAGACCATCAAAGGATTAAACGATCTGAATTACACGGTAACGGGTGTTGCAGAAAATGCTCCGATAAATTCCCATATCGACTATGATGTACTGGTTTCCTGGACTTCAACCGGACCATCAGCCCTTGATTTTGGTTGGATGAACCGCTGGCTCACGCAGGTGGTATTTACCTATGTGCAGTTGGGCAAAAATACTGATGCTTCAAGATTGGAAGCCAAGTTTCCGAAATTTATGAAGACGCATTTTCCGGAACGGTCCGATCAGTACAAATTGTATCTCCAGCCCTTTAATAAAATCTATTTGCATTCTTCGGACATACATTATGATGATGAGCTTCGGTCGGGCAGTATTACTAATGTGTATATTTTTACCGCCGTAGCTTTGCTGGTGTTACTGATTGCATGTATTAATTTTGTAAATTTGACCACAGCACGATCTGTCGAGCGGGGACGAGAAGTGGGTGTTCGAAAAGTATTAGGGGCCCAAAGGAGTCAGTTAGGTTTTCAATATCTGGGAGAATCACTGGGTTTGAGTTTTTTGGCTATGATAGTTGCATTAGTATTTATCCAATATGGGGAACCTATACTGACCTATATGGGAGTTCCGGCACAGCAGGCTACATTATGGGGCAACCATTTTGATATTTTACTTGAGCTGGCAATCATAACGATTGCAACAGGATTGATATCCGGAATATATCCCGCAGTTATACTATCCGGGTTTAAGCCCGCAGATACGCTATATGGCAAGGGGACCGGCAAATGGAGGGACGACCATTCGATTAGAAAAGTACTGGTAACACTCCAGTTTTCTCTTTCGATCGTTCTGATTATAGGATCGCTCATTGTATATCAACAAATGAAGTACCTGAACAGTAAAGATCTCGGGTTTCAAAAAAAACAGATCCTAGTGCTCCCCCTCGGCGATGCCGGGTTACAATCAAAGGCCAAAGTTTTTAAGGATAGAGTTCTTAATAGTACCGATGTCCAGGAGGCAACGATCAGCAGTACGTTGCCCGGCTATGGATTTTCAAGTTATGGAATTAATCCGGAGGGGAAAGCCCAGGATGAAAGCTGGACAACCGATGTGCTTCGTCTCAGTGATGACGATTTCTTGTCTACCTTCGGGATGAAAATGGAATCGGGACGGTTCTTTTCGGATAACTATGCCTCGGACGATTCCACCGGGGTGGTGATCAATGAGGCATTGGCCCGAAGCCTTGGTTGGAATAATCCGGTAGGAAAACGGCTTGATGTGCCCGGGGAGCTGGATCATGGCCGGGTTATTGGTGTGGTTAGGGATTTCAATACAAAATCGCTTTACACCAAGGTGGATCCCCTGCTTATGTTCAAGGACAATCGGGATAATTATCTGTCACTGAAGGTCAATCCCAAGGGACTGGATCAAACTCTTTCTTTTATTCGCAAGACTTGGGAATCGTTTGATTCGGGATATCCTTTCGAATATGATTTTCTCGACCAGAAATTCGCCTCCTTTTATACATCGGTGCACAAAATGCAGGATGTTCTGTTCTTGTTAACGGGATTGGCAATTTTTGTCTCCTGTCTCGGTTTGTTTGGGCTTTCCGCTTTTGTAGTTACCAAACGTCAAAAGGAGGTAGGTATTCGCAAGGTATTGGGTTCGTCCGTATCCGGAGTCATCATTTTGATTTCCAGAGATTTTCTGAAACTGGTTGGTATCGGATTCCTGGTTGCCGTACCTGCGGCTTACTGGCTGGCAAACAACTGGCTGCAGGATTTTGCCTATAGAATAAGCATTGGGGCAGATGTCTTTCTGCTTTCTGGAATCATCGCGCTGTCGCTTGCAATACTGGCAGTAATATGGCAGTCCATTAGAGCTGCTCTTGTAAATCCTGTGGAGAGTTTAAAATGTGAATAATTGATAAGCTGTCAGCCGTCAGTCTTCAGTTCTAAATGGGAGCTGAGAACGGGCTGACCGCTGTAACCTGATAGCCATGATAAAAAATTATATCAAAATTGCGTTTCGCAACCTTAGACGTTACAAAGGATATTCCCTGATTAATATTCTTGGCTTGGGTGTGGGGCTGGCGTGTAGTATTATTGTATTTCTATATATCCAAAACGAGCTTTCCTACGATCAGTCCCAGACTAATAAAAATCGATTGTACCGGGTGGCGGAAGTCCGGAAAGGCGGGGGGAGTGTGACCAAAAGTGCCTGGTCGCAAGTGCCGATGGGACCTGCTATTGAGCAGCACTTTCCTCAAGTGGAGGAAGCGATTCGTTTTTGGCAGGCCTTTAAACCCTTGGTTGGCAATAAACAGGATGTATATGACGAAGACGGTAGGCTCTATTTTGCCGATATGGAAGTATTTAAAGCCTTTTCCTTTCATCTTATCCAGGGGAATCCCCAAAAAGTTTTAGCTGGTCCTGGGTCGGTGGTACTGACGCAAACGGCAGCCAAAAAATATTTTGGCAGTGAAGATCCGATTGGGAAAAGATTGAGCTACCGGGGATATCCCGCCGGGGAATTAACGCTGACGGTCACCGGTGTGATGAAAGACCTTCCGTCTAACAGCCAGTTTGCTTTTGATATGCTGGTATCTATGAATGGAGTAAAAAACGAGGCCACCAATTGGGGGTCTCATAAACCGATATGGACGTACCTGCTGCTTCGGAAAGGGGCTGATAAAGCAACGCTGGAGCAACAATTGCCTTCTTTTTTGGATTCCCAGCATGAATCGAGCAGTATAACCCAGAAAGTAGAGCTAGAGCCACTTACGAAGATCCATCTTTATTCTGGCTACAAGGGGGGCTTTAAGCCGGGTAATAGCATTGCTTATTTGTCTCTTTTTGGTGCCATTGGGTTTCTCATTCTTTTTATTGCTTGTATTAACTTCATGAACCTTGCTACGGCCCGGTCGATAAATCGGGCAACCGAAGTAGGGGTACGCAAAACGTTTGGCGCTTATCGTGGTCAGTTGGTAAAACAATTTATCGGAGAAACATTTTTATTGGTCGTAATGGCCCAAATCCTGGCATTGCTTTTGGTCGAAGTGGGCCTGCCGGTTTTTAATTCCTTAGCCGGTAAATCAATGACGCTGTCTTATGTGCATAATGTATCGTTGGTCGGCTCATTAGTTTTACTGACTCTGTTAGTCAGCTTCGGGGCAGGGCTGTATCCCGCTTTTGTCCTTTCGGGATTTAAACCCAGCTCGGTTTTCAAAAACAGTTCTGTGCATATGGGAAAGGGAGCGTTGGTAAGAAAGGCATTGGTTGCATTTCAATTTGCCGCCTCTATCGCCTTAATTATTGCCACCGGTATAGTGATAAAGCAGATGGACTATGTTCAAAATAAACGACTTGGCTTTAACAAAGACGGCATTGTAGTACTTCCCTATAGTGAAAATGAGAAACCGCTTCTCAATAGCTTGCAGCAAAATCCTGATATTGTGGATGCGTCAGTCTCGCAGCGTGTACCGGTAAATAATATGAATACCGATGGGCGACCCATGGAGATCCCCGGGAAAGAAGAACCGGTTAGGGTTGAAAGTTTTATCGTCGATGACCATTTCCTGGATACATATAATATAAAACTGGTTGCCGGTCGAGGGATATCCGAGCAGATGGCTTCTGATACCAGTGCGTTTCTTATTAATCAAACAGCTGTAAAACGGTTTGGTTGGTCAAGTGCGAAAGAAGCCCTCGGAAAACCGGTGGTCTGGAGCGGTTATGAAAAAGGCCGAATTGTGGGAGTCGTCCGGGATTTTAATATGGCATCGCTACACCAGGCCATAGAGCCGATGGCCATGCAGCTAATGCCCCGGGAACAATGGTGGAAAACGTTTATATCGGTTAAGATCCGTAAATCTGCCGACTTGCCTGGTATGTTAAAGTTTCTGGAGTCCACATGGAAAAAATATACGCCGCGCGGAGCCTATGATTATTTCTTTATCAATCAAAGTCTTGAGCAACTGCACCGCGCGGATTTCCGACTTGCTAAAATATTCAGATATGTTTCGGTATTGGCCATCTTTATTGCCTGCCTTGGACTGTTGGGCCTTGTTTCATTCATGGCATCACAACGTGGCAGAGAGGTTGCCATTAGAAAAGTATTGGGTGCAAGTATAGCCCAAATACTAATGTTGTTTAACAAAGAGTTTCTCGGGCTGGTTTTTACGGGATTTTTAGTTGCGGTTCCATGCACGATGTATCTGATGAGATTCTGGTTGAATGATTTTGCCTATCGGATTGATATTGGGAGCGGTATTATCATTCTAGCCGGTTTGATTGCCATGTCGATTGCTGCGCTTACAGTAAGCGGACAATCTCTGCGGGCAGCCCGGGTAAATCCGGTAGATAGCTTACGAAATGAATAACTATGCTGTCAGCTCTCAGTCCTCAGCTATGGGTAGCTGAAGGCTAACTGAAAGCTGATAGCTGAAACCCGACAGCCATGATTAAAAATTATCTCAAAATCGCCCTGCGTAACCTGAGAAAATACAAAGGTTACACCTTCATAAATATCAGTGGCTTGTCCATCGGGTTGGCTTGCTGTGTGCTTATTTTCTTGTTCGTTCGGGATGAACTGAGCTATGATACGTTCCACCCCTATGCCGGGAATATTTACCGGGTCGTTTATAGCACTTCGGAGGATCATCAACCGACCAATGCCAATGGTAGTTACGGCCCCGGTCCGGCAATGAAACAGGATTTCTCTGAGGTTGTTAATTTTGTGCGATTCCGGAAAGTGGGTCAACAGGGGACTAAAACGTTTGTCAAGCATAAAGACAAACGATTTTATGAGCCGCGATTTATGTTTGCCGATTCCACAGTCTTTGATGTATTCCATTTTCCACTGGTGGAAGGAAATCCGAAGACAGCATTAAGCCGTCCGAATACAATTGTGATTACCCAGGAGATGGCTCAAAAATATTTCGGAGATGAAAACCCAATAGGGAAGACCTTAACAGCAGATCCTTATGCCAACGGAAATCTCATGGATTTTGAAATTACCGGAGTGCTTAACAACATACCACACAACTCGCATATCCATTTTGATTTTTTGGCTTCGTTTGTCAGTCAGCGGGAAAATTTAAATCAGTTCGCCGGCTTTCAACCCGTATTTACATATGTACAATTAAAGGCCGGGGCATCCCCCGAAAAGATCGATAGCCAGCTCCCGGATTTCCTGCACCGTCACTGGACGGATGATCCCTGGTATACCATTTCACTGCAGCCGTTATTGGATATCCACCTGCACTCGCACCTTCGTTCGGAGATCGAACCGAACGGGAATATTGTATATGTCTATATCTTTTCACTTGTAGCTGTTTTTATCCTGATTATTGCAGGTATTAATTTCATGAACTTGGCTACTGCCCGGTCCGCACAGCGAGCCCGCGAAGTAGGGGTTCGAAAAGCGATTGGGGCCCATCGTTCGCAGTTGATCCGGCAATTTTTAAGTGAATCCTTGTTGATTAGTCTTATAAGCGGGTTGTTTGCCCTGGCTTTAATCGATTTGGCATTGCCGATATTTAATAATCTGACAGGGAAGCAAATTACAATTTCTTACCTCCATGATCCGGTATTAATCGGAGTATTTTTTGGAGTGTTGATCGTTGTCGGTTTGTTGGCTGGTTTATATCCGGCGCTCTTTTTATCCTCCTATAAACCGATTCACACATTAAAGGGTACGCTTAAAGAAAAGAGTTCCGGAGGAAGACTGCGAAAAGGCTTGGTAATTTTCCAGTTTACCATTTCGATTGTAATGATTGTGGCTACAGGCATAGCCTATCATCAGTTGCAATACATTCAAAATAAGGATTTGGGATATGCCAAGGATCAGATTATGGTGATTCCCTTGAATAATGAGGTTCGAAATGAATATATGGCACTCAAAAATGAGCTACTCCAAAATGCTCATATATTAAACACTACGACTTCGTCGCTGGTCCCGACTATGGGTAGCAGTCATGATATATATTCATTTGAAGGGGTAAAAAACGAGCAATCATTGGCCACTTATTACATCGACAAAAATTTCATAGATACCTATGGGATTAAATTATTGGCTGGAAAGGATATCAGCCGGGACTTAACCGTGAATAAGAAAAGTGCTGACTTTCTAATTTCCCAAAAAGCGGTAAAAGAAGCCGGGTGGAACTCACCGGGAGATGCCTTGGGGCGTACCGTAAAATACGGTGAATACCAGGGGCAAATTTCAGGAGTGGTCAACAACTTATTTATCTACAGCCTACACGAGCAATTGTACGCAATGATCTTTTTTATTACCCCTATAAAATACCACGAATATCTTTCTATTAAGGTGGATTCGCGCAATGTTCAGCAGTCTATTGCCTACATCCAAAAAACCTGGAAAAAGCTGGTGCCCGATTACCCCCTTGACTATACTTTTCTGGACCAAAGTTTCGAACGCATGCACCAGGCAGACATCAGGGTGGGGAAAACACTGAGTTATTTTGCATTGCTGGCCATCATTGTGGCATGTCTGGGATTGTTCGGGCTGGCTGCCTTTATGGCCGAGCGTAAAACCAAGGAGATAGGCATTCGAAAGGTATTGGGAGCGACCATCTCAAATATCATTTTGTTATTGTCTCGGGATTTCCTGAAGCTGATTATAGTTGCCGTAATCCTGGCAACGCCATTAGCATGGTATTTCATGCATCGCTGGCTGCAAAGTTTCGCCTATCGTATAGATATATCGTTCATGACCTTTGTCTGGGCGGGGTTGATTGCTATTGGAATTGCCGTTCTAACCATTGGTTATCAGTCGATAAAAGCGGCTTTAACAAATCCAGTAGAAAGTTTGAGAAGTGAATGATTAATGACAGTCAGCGGGTAAGCCTTCGAATTTCAGTACAGTAGATGAGAGCTTGTTGCTAATTTACCGCCTGATTGTATTCCTTCGGCCGATACTCTCGTGGTGTTTTATCGGCCAGACGATGGAAGGCAAAATAGCCGAAGCGGGTAGCCCCATAGGGTTCGATGATTTCACCGTTGGCGTCAATGGTGATAGGATGTTCATTTAGTTGAAGGTAGGAAGTTTGTACGCCCATTGGACTCCGCTGATATTCGTTGAGCCAATGTAAGTAGCGCCGGTTTTCTCCAATTTTTGTATAAATAATTTTGAGCCGGCCGAAGAAGTTCAACTTATGTAACTCCTCATTACCCCTTTTGCGAATGAAGCGTTGGCCTGAGGTGCGGAATCGATTCTGTGTAGAATAGCCATAGACCCCTTGTTTGATGTTATAGAGAATGAATCCCTCTTCTTTTACACGATTCTGAAGCATCGCAAGTAAAAAATGGCGCAGAGAACCATAGAACGCATTCCTTCGGTTCTTCATCCAATAGGTCGCCTGCTGTGAATCGGCCGGAGTCATTTCGGTAAAGAATGGATCCCCGTCCCAGCGGGTTCGGCTTCCGGCATGATAGAATTCATCGAGGTAGTAGGTGATATGATAACCAAGAGCTAAGTTTTCGATTTTAAGCGGAGCTAGTGCTATCGCGGAAAAACGTCCCCACCATCGGCTTTCGAACCTTAGTACTTCGGGATTAAGGATTTTCACGGAATCGGCAAACTTTGATTCTCCAATGAATAGATTTCTAAATCGTTTTAAGTGTTTTTCCCATTTCTTGTCTAGGTTTCCAACGAAGATTTCAGGCATTTCATAGATTACAGCCTTCAATTCAAAATCCACTCTCTTAGTTTCCTGCCGGCCTACAATGACCTCAACTAGTGTTCTGCCATAGCCAATCATGGAAACAATAAGCCGGTAGCTGCCGGGGGGGACCTTTTTAAGGCGGTATTGTCCCAATGCATTTGTGGCTGTACCGATTTTTGTGCCGGAAAGAAACACATTGGCACCCCTGAGCGGCTTCCCGGTATGAGCATCCACAACTCTGCCTTCAAGTGCAGGCTGGGCCCGCAGCACGAGTGCGTTACCTGCAAAAAAGAGATTGGAAATAAACAATGCAATGGCAATTACACGCATAAACTTCCTCCCAATGCCAAATAATGAGTGCTGTCAACAATTCAATTTAATAGGATTGGCAAAATTTTTCAGGGGAAATGACGGTAAATACGGCACTAAATACTTTTGAAAAGCAAGAAATTAATAAATTGGCAATCTGAAAGAATTTATTCATCTTCCGATAAACGTTAGGGTACACAAATATCTAAATTATGCGAAAATTAGGCTACTTACTTTTATCGGCTATAATCTTACTGACGGCTTGCACTTCTTCCAAGAAGTTGTTGGAAAAAGGACAATATGACAAGGCTATTCAAAAGGCTGCCAAGAAATTGAGGAAAGATCCCAATGATTCGGAGGAGCTTTATGTGCTAAAAGAGGCCTATAAGCAGGCGAATATGTTTGATAAAGATCAGATTGATTTCCTGGAAAAAGAAAACCGGGATGAAAACTGGCTTGATATTTATTTTTTGTATACCAGTCTGGAAAACCGTCAGGATATTATTCGAAGCCTTCCAACTTCTGTCCGAAGCCAGTTTACACTGGTGGATTACGATGATGAAATCATACAATCAAAAAAGGGGGCAGCTGAAGCCCAGTATGAGAAAGGGCTCAATTACCTGGATCGAGGTGACCGATTAAGTGCCCGCAGAGCATATGACGAATTCTTGGGAGTAACAGATATTTACCCGGACTACAAAGACGTTAAAAAATTATTGCGGGAAGCAGAATATAAGGGAACCAATTTTGTGTTACTCAAGGTAGAAAACAACTCAGATAAAGTTTTGCCTGAAGATTTTGACAGTGAACTTCGAAAAATCAGCACGGGAGATATCAATTCCCAATGGGTGCAATACGAAACTTATGCCGATTCCACGGTCCGCTACGACTATTATGTGGTGATCAATATTAAAGATATTGAGATGTCCCCTGAGACGGTGGAAAAGAGATCTTATACGGATTCCAAAGAAATTCAGGATGGGATGAAGTATGTACTTGATGCTAATGGTAATGTAAAGAAGGATTCCACGGGCAATGATATAAAAGTACCAAATATGGTGACGGTCTCGGCAGAAGTCCAGGAGGCAGTTCAACATAAAAATGCCCGGGTGGCTGGTTCCATCGACTATATTGATTTAAGGAGCAACCAGCTTATCAAAACAGATAATATTTCGGCCAACGCGGTATTTGAACATTACTCATCTACTTTTTCCGGGAATGAAGATGCGCTTTCTAAAGAATCTCGAAAAAAAATTGGGAATCGTCCAATCCCATTCCCTACCAACGAAGCTATGTTGATGGATGCAGCAGCACTGCTGAAGGATCGGGCAAAGAAAATTATGTATCAGAATCGTGATCTGTTGGCTCATTAAAAAAATACTGTCAAGAGAATCCTCTCCATAAGAGTTTATGGATTCGAGCCAGTGAAGTAGTGATATTTATAACATACTTTAAATTAAACCCCAAATAAGAATCAGGATTAATATGATGACTAGCATTGTAACATCGTGCAATCCTAAATCCTGATAACCCTAACTCTTATCAATATTATTCGGAATGAAAAAGCTGTTCGCTATCGCACAATTGTTGTTTAAATGCGGACATTTTTCACCGTAAATTGGTTGCTGATCTGATTCAAACAGGCCATTAGCAAAATTGGTATGGTTGTTGAGCTATAGTAAGCAAAATACTGAAAACTGGTAGCCATGTTTAAAAATTATTTCAAAGTTGCGGTTCGGAATCTATCTCAGAATAAGCTCTATTCGGTTATCAACATTTTTGGGTTGGCTGTGGGGATCGCCTGCTGTATCCTTATTGCGCTTTATGTGCAAAATGAATGGAGTTTTGATGAGTTTCACTCAAAATCGGGCCGCATTTACCGTGCGTGGGAACATGAGGATTATGGGAAAAATGAAATTTATTTCAATTCTTTGACACCCCTTGTTCTTAAAAACACACTGGAAGAAAATATCCCAGAAGTTGAG